>JBKHFO010000075.1:0-14374 GCA_046540175.1 Candidatus Hydrogenedentota bacterium | reverse complement strand
TCCTCGGTTCCAAGAAACACGATGGTAGGTGGCGCAGTCGCGTCGATATTATGCATGGGCGAGAACTCTTTCCAGTACGCTTTGACTCGGGAATAACCATAGCCGTTGGGGCCATTATCAAACACGGGATTGAACAGCACCAGCGCGTCGGGCTCGGAACTGATACTCAGATCCTCTCCGTCTTCCTCAAATTCCTTGATGACGCCTATAGCTGCAGCTACATGGCCACCCGCCGATCCACCACCGGCAGCAATGCGATTTGGATCAAGACCAAGCTCCTTTGCATGCTGCCGAATCCATCTCACCGCCGACTTACCGTCCATTACACACTCGCGTGGGGTGGTATTGTTTCTTGACTTTACGCGATACTCAGCGGACATTGCCACCATACCGCGAGAGGCCAAATACTGGCAGTGAGGATAAAACTGACTAGGAGATCCGCTATTCCAGCCGCCTCCGAAAAAAAAGACGATGGCAGGTCGTTGGTCCGATTGCTTGTGTCCCTCCGGATTGAAGACGTGAAGTTTCAGTTCCGTTTCGTCAACGGTTTTGTATTCGAGGGACTCATCCGGCGTGAAACCCTCGATCTCGAGCGAATAAGCCGGAAAAGAACTCGCAATCATAAGTAAAACAAAGCATCGAATTACGTTCATTGTGTATCCCTTTCTTGAACAACGCTTGAAGTCACGTTTCGGCTAGAGGTGCACTCGGGGCGGCGCCAAAAGAGAATGCGCGCAAAATAGGCGCCGCGCGTCTGCTGTATTCTTCTATTCGGCTTCCTGTTTTGTTTGAATTCTAAGTATTTCTTTCGCATATCGTTGTCCGAGAAGCTTCATGCTCTTTGCATCAAAGTGCCACCGATCCATGGCGTCAAATCCTTCTGAACTGTCGAGTCGACCGTTTCAGGTAGATTCGCAATCTGAACGTTAATGAGTGGCGCATCATTGACCTGACCTGCGACAAAGGGAAGGTTGGAGTCGCCGAAATCGCGGCGGAGGTTCTTTATCAAGAGTTGTAGTTTTTCAAGATAACGAGGATCTTCAGCATCAGATTCTCCCTGGCGCCATAGAACACCTTTTAGGACGCCCGCCTCCAGGGCCGCCTCGGTTCGTCTTATAGCTTCTTTGTAAAATCTGGACTCCTTGGACCATTCCTCTATACTTGAGCCGCCTCTGGCATTGACGACAAGTCGAAGAGAAATATCTTCATTCCCTTCGAGTATTGTTTTCGAGAAGCTGTACCCTGGGTTTAGTTTCTGCATCCCAATAAAATCACAACGCGGTTTGTGACGCCTTTACCGGCGCCCGGGTTGAGCGGCGCGTTAGGGGGTATTCTGGAGGCCAACAACCAAGAATTCATCGGTAAACTCGGCGCACGCCACCTGTTCCTCGGCGTTCAGCCGCACAGTCCCCACTCCCCGCCTCCAATGTTGGTGTGGATTCCTGTTAAGCGTTGAACGCAAAGTACCACATCCATTCGGGAGAGGGCAACTGGTACAATTCCCTGAGCGCCCCGGTTTTGGCGCTTGCCGGCGGGGGCCTCTGGGCGCTACAATAAACAAGGCGCGGCGCTGTGCGGTTGAGGGGCGCAGTGGACGGTATCGCGGAGGGTTAGGATAATTGGTAATCCACCGGTCTTGAAAACCGGCGCCTTCGGGCTTGTGGGTTCGAGTCCCACACCCTCCGCCATTTTTGCCGTCGGGCAGCGCGCAAGCGTTAGTGCGTCCCCCCTGCCCCGCTTTTGGGAAAGCAAATGCTCGATTCAACAGAGGAGCATACCAGCATATGGCGCAAGGCGATCACCTGCGGGTTCAACGCTATGGGTATTGGCATCACGGCATTGATTGCGGTGATGGCTCCGTCATCCATTACGTGGGCGAAGAGGCGGAGAAACGCAACGCGGTGTTACGGCGGACGCCGATGGAGATGTTCACGCGCGGCGCCATCGCGGATGTCGTCTCCTACAGGCGTTGCGATGACCCGGACCTCGTGTTGGCCCGCGCCACCAGCCGGTTGGGGGAATCCGGCTACAGTCTGTTGCGGAACAACTGCGAGCACTTCGCCCATTGGTGCAAGACGGGCAAGTCCCGCAGCCGCCAGGTCGCCAATGTCATGGCCTCCGCGGGCACGCTCGCTGTTTGTCTGGCCGTCATCCTTATATTTCGCCCCTTACGTCCGGTATCGTCCAGCCCGGATCGCCACAAGTTGGGGTAGATAGGCGCCCGTGGTGGCGGGTGTGTACGAAGAGCCCCTCCATGTCTGGGGTAGATTGTGAAGCCCGCGATGAAATGGCTTTCGAGCCTCTTCCAAAGCAAGCGCCGCCGCCGCGAAGCCCTGATGGCCAAGCCTTTCCCCGAACACTGGCGGGGCCATTTCGAACGGCGCGTAGCCTTGTACCCCTACCTTCCGACGGAGGATCGCGAGCGCTTGGAGCGGTTCGTCCAGATCTTTCTCGCGGAGAAGAACCTGGAGGGATGCGGCGGGCTCCGCCTGACCGACGAAATCCGGCTTGCCGTCGCGGGACACGCCTGCCTGCTCTTACTCCATCTGGACCACGACTTCTATCCCCTGCTTCAATCGGTGCTTATCTACCCGGAGACCTTTCTCGCGCCGGATGAAGAAGAAGGGCCGGACGGCGTGGTCGCAGCCGAACCCGATCCGCGGGAGGGCGAATCATGGGACCGGGGCGCGGTGGTCCTGTCATGGGAAAGCGTGCTCGATCCGCCGGAGGACTGGGGGCCTAGCAACGTCATCTTGCACGAGTTCGCGCACCAGCTCGACTGGGAGACGGGAGACATGGACGGCGTCCCCCTCCTGCCGGATGCGGACCTCCACGAAGAATGGGCCCGCGTCTGCCGGCGGGAATTCGAGCGGCTTGAGCGGGCGGCGGAGACAGGCGCGGAGACGCTAATGGATCCCTACGGCGCCACCGAGCCCGCCGAGTTCTTCGCCGTGGCCACGGAGACGTTCTTCATGGCGCCCGCCGCCTTCCGCGAAGCCTATCCAGCCTTGTACCAGCTTCTCCAACGCTATTACCGCCAAGACCCGGCCGCCCTTGTCCAGGGGCGGGGATGAGCCGAGGCAGACCCTCCGTTTCGCGCGCGCGGGAAGGCCTCCTCGAATTGTAACGCTGCTCCGTCACTCCGTCTCGTAGCAGCGTATCTCGTAGACGCGGGCCTCGGGATTGCCGTTGGTGGCGTGGACCGTCAACCGCAATGCCTCGATCTCGATGGGATCAAACGTGTGGCGGCACAGGCGCTGATAGTTGTCCTCGACCTCGGCCAAGGTCACCTCGTCCCCATCGGGCGTCACGGCGGTCAGCGTGTAATCCTTCACCGTTTCGGGTTGCGGACCAAGCTCCATCCGGTTCTGCCGGCTATATTGCGCGGTCAGGGTCAGTTCCCGGTGAAAGCCGCTGTCGAACAGGAGTTGCACGTGGCCGATGGTTTCGGGTTCGTCCCAGGTCAGCTCGATCCAGGGGTCCCCGTTCTCTTCCATGTCGCCCATCCAGCGGTTCTCGACCTCGCCGGGCATATCGCGGGTCAGGCCGTTGATGACATACTCCGGGAGTCCGTCCATGACGACGGACGAGGCGCTCGCCTCGGCGCGCCGGGCCAGATCATCGGGATCCTCGTTGGTCACCTCGCGAATGGTCTGATCGTCGCGCAACAATCGCTGCTGCAAGCGCCGAATCCGGCTGGAATCCTCACGAAGTTCGCTTGGCGTCCACCCTTCCCGCGCGCATATGGCCGCGGCTGTTCCGGCGGCTTGGCCCGCGACGGCGCAGGTGCCCATGACCCGGGTGGATCCGAACGCGACGTGGCTCACGCTGATGTTCCGGCCCGCCATGAAGAGGTTGTGGATGTTGCGGGAGTAAAGCGAACCGAACGCGACGTTGTAGGCGTCGTCTACGGGAATCGACCGGTACGGAGACTCGTCATGGGCGTCGAAGCCCAGGGAAGGGTGATCATCGAAAGGCCAGCCGCCGATGGCCACGGCGTCGGTGAAGTTCCGCCAGTCGCCATCGAGGTCGTTCTGGGTCATGATGATGTCACCCTCGAGCCGGCGCGATTCGCGTTTGCCCGGGATCATGCCCACGGTTTCCAACGCCCAGTTCTCCGAGTCTGGATGCTCGCCGCTGTTCTTGATAAAGTCCCACACCCCCAACACCACGGCGAGCAACTCGAACCGGAGCTGTTCGTTGTCGCGAATCGTATCGTAGACGCCGCCCAGCTCGATCCACCAATAGCCGTACTCGTAACTGCCGATGCCGCGGTGCTGAAAGTGTTCGGCGCTCAGCTTGCGCGCCCAAGTCGGCGGCCGGTAGGGAATGGGCCGGTCATGTTCGCGGGCGGTGAAGAGGATGCTCGACCCCATCGTCATGCCTTCCTGATCGTAGCCCGCCAAGGACTCGTTGAACTCGTCGTAACGTTCGCGGCCGACGCGGTAGGCCGCGCCGGATTCGAGTCCCAGCCGGCTGTCTCCCGTGGCGTCCACGAACAGCGGCGCCTTGATGTGGTAAAGGTGCTCCGTTTTGTCGCAGCGCGCCCAGATGGCGTCGATGGTGTTCTCGTCCTTCATCTCCGCCCGGTAAATGGAAGTGTCGAGGATGAGCTTGAGGTTGGGCTCGCTCACGCATTTGTCGTACAGCATGAGATCCCACAACTCCCACGCGCTGTGCGGGTTCCACTTCGCATTCTCCAAGCGCAGCTCTTCAAGGATGCCTCCCTCGCGCCAGCCCGCCCGGCCGCCATGATGATCCGCGCCGACGATATGCATGCGAATCTCGCTGCTGGCGTTGCCACCGAGACGAGAGCGATCTTGAATAAGAATCACCTTGGCCCCATTGCGCGCCGCCGCAATGGCCCCGCACACGCCCGCCATGCCCCCGCCGCACACCACGACATCCGCTTCCAGTTCCACGCGGCGCATGTTGGGTTCGGCGTCCGCCTTTGGGGCGTCCTCCGGGGACAGGGGATGGAACTGTTCGCCGTGTTGAACCAGCTCTTCCGTGGCTCCGGGGCGTTCCATGGGATCCGGCGGCGCCGCGAGCGATTGGGGCGCCTTCACGATGAGGCTGTACCCCGTGCCCGCGGCCGCCGCGGCAAGGAACTGGCGCCTCGTGAAATCCGAAGATCGTTTCTTCTTCTCGTTCATGAACGTATCTCCTTTGATAGTGTGGTTTGACTTGCTTACTCCGCCCAAATGCCGCTTTGAGGTTGGACCGACTCTGACAAGGGCTGGTCGAGGGCTGGGCTATCCCCGCCTTCGCGGCGAATATGGCCCCCTAAGGCGCCTGTGGCCCGGAAGGCGATTTCCCATGTCTCATCGCCCAACGTGAGGCGGACGCCTTCCGCATCATCCCGGGTTATTCGCTCGATGGGGACCATTTCTTCCGAATTCTGGCCGCCCGTCTGCAATACATGAAGAAAAACGTCCGATTGTCGGGCTTCCCCGGGGCTGACCTCGATGCGCCATTGGCCCATCATCGCGAGTTCTTCGTCCGAAAGATCGTCCGCCACGATGTCCCAATTCTGATCCGCGGCCCAGAATTCCTTCCCCGGCCCGCCCACGGCCTCGATGGACGCATCCTCCGGCAGGACGCACTGACATAGCAGACGGCCTTCCCAATGATCGGCACTGAACACGCGCCCCTCGATCTCCGGTTCGTGCGTGGTGTGCAGCAACCATTCCTTGCGGTATTCGGGATCCGTTGCCGTAACGCGGTCGAAGACCACGAAGTGCGAGGGCGGAAGAAAGACGAGTTGCCGCGTGACCTCATCCGCTTTCTCGGGCAATTTGCCGCTCCCGTGCAGGTACGTTTCGGTTCCATCCCCGGCGGTGTAGACGAAATCCTCGTTCGTCTCGAAGGCGATCACCTCCGAACCGACTTGATCGTGCTGGCCGCCGTGGTTTACCTCGACCGTTCCGCCCCAATAATTCGCGGGCGGTTCGCCGGGTTGGTGGATGAGCACGCAGTTGTGCGCCACGGTCTGAGCGTAGTAATTGGCCAAGTGCTGGCCGTTGTCGAACTGGCGGTGGCGTGTCCCGGAATCCAGCGCGAGGAAACCTCTGTGATAGATGACAAAGTTCAGCGCGTCGTAATGCCGGTGTTGCCGGAGGATGCCCCCGCAGCTAAACAGACAGTACGTGTCATCCTTACCATCTCCCGACCGCATGAAGATCTGGCCCATTTCGTCGAAATGACGCGCCAGCGGCAGGCCTTCGGGCTCGATGGGGTCCGGCGTTTGGTTTAAATCGTGGAAGAGGAAGGGGTATATGAACCAGGTCCGGGTGTGCCGCTGGTAATCCGAAGGGAGCCGTTGTTGGAGATGGCGCGCCAAAGCGGCGGCCTCGGGCTTGGCGTCCGCGTGAAGCTGCCGGATGTTGGCGAGGTGAGTGTACAGGTGGTTGATGGGCAGGTGATTGTCGCGGTGCGGCGTGTCGCCGTACCCAAACTCGAGCGGCCGGTCCTCGCCCTCGATCCAGTTCCAGAGGACGTAGTTGGCCAAGAGCGCGGAATGGGGCCAATCGCCGGAGATGTCCTCGTCCGTGGCCGACAGCCATGTGTAGAGGAAGTTCTGCTCCGCCCAGGGATAAGCGCCGAAAGCGTAGGTTATGGTGGCCGACGCCGACCCACCGTCGTCGCCGGAGGCGCGCTCGCGGTATTCCAACAACCGGAGATTCTCTTCGCGGCCCCACACGAGCCATTCCTCGACCCGCTCCGGCTCGATTCCTGTGCCAAAGCCCGTGCAACCGATAAACCACTGGCAGTTGCGTACGCCGTAAAAGCCCCGATCATAGCCCGAGGGATGTTCGCGGTCGATGGGCGGGTCGGCGGTAAGCACGTTGTGTATGGCCGCGATCAGGCTCTCGAGGAGCCGCGCGCGATCCTCGTCTTCCATGTGGTTGTAGAGCCAGTCCCAAGCCAGTGTGGCGTGGACGCGGGACGTTGAATACCAGTCCACCGAGCGCTGCTCCTCGTAGCAGAGGTGGTAGTAATCGAGACTGGTCTCAAGCCAGCGTTGGCCCAAGTCGCGGTATTCCGCCTCATCCGTGACCAAGAAGATGAACGCGGCCTGCGCCGCTTGGGAACCGAGATCGCGTGGTTCGCCGTTGTCCCTTTGGCTGGCAAGCTGATCGATCCGTTGCCGAATGTCGTCGAACCACCCCTCTTCCGCGCCGAGCGCCCGTTCCCGGATACGGGGCAAAGTGTCGGCATTAAAGAACAGCCGTGGATGATCCGGGCGGATGGCCTTGGTCCATTCTGGTAAACTGTCATCCGCTACCACCCCGCGAGGCGCGATCAGCCCAAGACCATAGCCCGCGCTTGCTGTTCCCGCGGCCGCCGCAAGGAATTGCCGCCGGGTCCAACGTGATGTCCGTTTTTTGTTCATAATCTCCTCAACTTCCTCCCTTTTGGGGCGAGGCCCCGGCCGGAAATGATGTCCTCGGTTTGAATAAGGCAGCCGGGACCTATTCAGCACCCAAAGATCAGGAACGTGCTCACAACCCATAGCTTGGCGCCCCCGCTGTCTTGTAGTCAACTCCCGTGAGAGGTGAACTCGAATTTGAGGTTGTTTAGAGGCCGGGGGCTTGGTAAGATCACGCCGCATATGTAGCGGTTGATGGCTGGGCGCGGAAGAAGGGATTGTGGAATGTTGAAGCGGGTGGCTTTGGTTGAGGGAGATGGCGCGCCGATTCCTTACATGTTCAAGGCATTGAAGGAAGCGGGGCTGAGTTCTGTCACGCTCCACCGCACGGAGGATTTGCCGCCGGGCGCGGCGGCGGTTGCGCCAGCCGATGACCGCGCGGTGGACGTGGTCCCGTGGATGGCCGAGCTTGGCGAACGGCAGGAGAGTTTGCTGGGTTTGCTGGCGGACGCGCTGGACTGCCGGGAAGGGCTTGAGCCAGGCGAGTCGCGCCGGGTGCTGGCCCACGCCACCCTTTTTGCCGAGGCCCTCCAGCTTTCGCCCGCCGATCAATCCACCCTGGAACGGGGCGCGCTGTTACGGGACGTGGGCAAGATGCGCATCCCCAACGAAGTCTTGTTGAAGACCGGTCCATTGTCCTATGACGAATGGCGCTTGCTTCAGGACCACACTTCGCTAGGGGCCGGGATCGCCGGGGAGACGCCGGCGCTCAAGGATATAACGGACATTTTGCTGCGGCATCACGAATGCTACGATGGCGATGGGTATCCCGGCCGCCTTGAAAGAGAGGCCATCCCCTATCTGGCTCGTGTCGTAAAGATCGTGGATGTGTTCTGCGCCATGACCCGGCTCCGGCTTTACCGTCAGGGCCGCGCGAGCGTGGAAGAAGCCATTGAGCATCTTCGCGGTGAACGGGGCAAGCACTTTGATCCCGAGTTGGTGGACGTATTCTTGCGCGAGAGAATCCCCCATGCGGTTGAAGAAACGGCCCAGGGGCGGAATCCCGCGTGAACGCGGGTTTGGGGAGAAACCCAGAGCCGTCTGGGGCCGTCAATCAGTTATTGTGTCATGAAGCACGTTGTCGAGCCTAATCTTTAGTCCTTTCATGTATTCACGAGGCGCGCCTACCATGAACCCTTGCCATTTTCTCTCCGTCGTATTGTGTTTTTTTACTTTTCTAAGCGCATTTGGGGTCCACGCCGCCGAAGCTGAGTATGGTTTGCCTGGGGCCGCCATCTATCTGGAAGCCCGGGAAGCCGAAACCAGTGGACGGTATGGCACGGCTCACGCCGCCTACCGGCGCTGCGCCGAGGAGGACCCGATCCTGGCGCCCTACGCCTTGGCGCGCGCGGCGGTCTGCGCTATTCGCTCGACCCGCTCCGACGAGACGCTCGAGAGCTTTGACCGTTTTCTGGAAAGCCACCCCAAGGGTCCGTGGATACGGATGGCCCAAGCGGAGGCGGGCTTCCTTCTCGCAAGCAGGGAACGCTACAAGGCCGCGGCGCGCCATTACGCGGGCGTAGTCCAGGCGCCGTACAAACCTTGGTGGTTTCACCGCCACGATTGGCGGGCGGCGGAGGTCTTCATCGAGGTTCCGGAAACCGTCCCGATGGGATTTGCTTATTTTCGGGAACTGATCGAGACCACGAATACGCGCAGCACGCGCATCGAGGCGGCGGAGCAACTGTTCAAGTCGCCGGATCTCAACGACCGCGTCGCCGCGCTGTTGGGCTATGTCCAGTCCAATGCGAACAGCGAGGCGCAAGCCGCGTTTCGGGATATGCGCGAGCAATTAGCCGAAGCCCAATGGCGGGAGACGGCGGCGTACCTCACGGGCCTCATGCAAGTGGTTCAGGGTAACCGGGAGGTGGGCCGCCGCGCCATCCGGGAAGCCATGGAGCACTATCCCGAAGCGGAATGGGCGCCGCCTATCTTGCTGCAATTCTTGCGGGCGCTCATCAACGGGGGGGACAATGACCTCGCTCACGATATCGCGGATCACCTCCGGCGGTTCTTCCCGGACAGCGATGAGGCGGGCAGCGCCGTGTGGACTCTCGCGCGCCATCACCAGCAAGGGGGACGCACGCAACGCGCGCTAGCGTATTACGAGTACCTGGTGGACGTCTTTCCCAACCACCACCGGGCCGGAGATGCGCTTTTCGAGACGGGACAGGTGCGCAAGGACAATGGCCAGACCGGCGCGGCGTTGGCAACGTTTGCCCGGCTCTTGACGGAGTATCCGCTTAACGGTAACACCGTCGAGGCCATGTGGATGAGCGGACAACTCCGGGAAGACGAGGGGGATGAAGAAGGGGCCATCCAGGATTACTGGCAAGCCGCCAGGGCCGGCGTCGGCGATTTCCTTGGTCACCGCGCCGCGCGCCGCCTGGAAGCGCTGGGGGCGACGAACAGTTACCCCGGCGAGCCGAGGGAAACTGCTCCGGGCGAGCCCGTCGTACGGCCCGTGGGAGGCAAATCGTTAGGACCGGATCCGGTTGAAGCGAATGATCTCGAGGATCCCCGCTTGAAGCGGCTGCTATTTTTTGGCCATGAAGGACTGGAGGAGGCCGAGTGGGAGGCGGTGGGTTTGTTCCCGGACCTCGAGGCGGGACGCAATGCGGAGCACATCTTCCACGTCATGGGAGAAGCGGGCGTGGCCTACACCGCCATGCAAATGGCGCACGCCCTGGATTGGGGCATCGGCAACCCGCATCCCACGGCCTCGCGTTGGCGGGTGCGCTATCCCCGCGCGTATTGGCCCATGGTGAAGGATATCGCGGACGAGACCGGGCTTGATCCGTATTTGATTCTCGCGGTCGCCCGCCAGGAAAGCACCTACCGTCCAGCTCTGACCTCACACGCAGGCGCGGAGGGCCTCCTGCAAGTCATGCCCGGCACGGCGCAATGGCTGGCCGGCGTCGAACGCAACATCGGCCGGGATGTACTCGCAAACCTCCACCACCCCCGGAACTCGCTGCGGCTGGGCGCCTACTATATCCAGCGCATGCTGAACCAGTCCGGCGGCAACATGGTCTACGCCATTGCTTCGTACAACGCGGGCCCCGGCAACGTGAGCCGCTGGCGCAACCGCTGGCCCAACGCCTCCATGGACGAGTTCATGGACAACATCCCCTTTGCCGAGACCAACAATTTCGTCCGCCGGGTGTTGGCTAACTACGCGGCCTATCACAGCCTGTATCCCCCCGCGGACTGAGGCCAGGGACCCAACGATGAACCCGTTGTTGACGGGTTATTGCGCTTTGGCGCGTTCTTGACGCCAAGGCCACGACATTGTCTAAAGCATTGGACCCCTTGAAAACCTACTATGGCTTGACGATGTCACCGAACAAGGGGCCGAAGGCGTAATAGCTAGAGAGATGTCTCCCCAAAAACCCCGTCCTGAACGACCGGCGCCAAAATCCTTACTCACGCTCCGAAACGTTTGGCGGCCCCTGGGGGGATACCGCCAGCCTGGGCGATCTCCTTCAACAAGAAGGCGCTGTTCTGGGGGGTTCGGGTCAGGGAATCGCGGTCCACGTATACCAGCCCGTTTCGCTGGCTTAGCCCCTGAAGCCATTGGAAACTGTCCAGAAAAGGTTCGTAAAGAAAACCTTCCACCCGCGCCCCGCTTTCCATGGCCTCACTCAACGCCTTCACCGTGTTCACGAGGTGGCTGCACCGCTTCGCATCGTCTTTCCCGCTCCACGTGCACCCCGTTACGATGATGGGCAAACCAAACGCCGCCAGTCCGCCCACAGCGGCTTCCAGCCCAGCGGGATCGGGGGCGGGCATGGCCCAAGGCGGCCGCGCTTCCCCTGAGTCCGCATCGCACGGCTCGGTCCACAAATGCCGCGGCCGAAACGGCTGAAAGCGCGCCGTGACGCTGCCCGCGTACGCAGCGAGCAGGAAATCGGGAGCGAGGTCTTGACGAGGGTTCAGCATCCGCGGCCAACGCTGCTCGACGGCGCCGCGCCCCACCATGCCCCCCCAGAGATGGTCTTCCCGCCGCACGGCCCGGAAATCCCAGGAAGATTCCTCGTCGAACGGGGCGTGCGTCTGGCATTCGATGGACAGCCCGATTCGAGCGTCGGGGATTTGCTCACGCAGAACGGCGCCCGCCTGCGCTTGCCCCGATAAGAGATTGCGAAACACGCGCGGCCATCGCCACGGCGCCACGCCCCCGGGCGGCCAACGCCCTTCCATGTACCCGAACCGCCATTGCGCCATGGGGCGGCGGATTGGAATCCACCGGCGGCAATACGGGCCAAGGCGTTCGGCGGCGGCCCTGACGTAACGGGTAAAATGTTCCGGTGCGCGGCGCTGCGTCCATCCCCCGGCCTCGGCGAACCAACGCGGCAGGGTTACATCGTGTAAGGCGCACAGGGGTTCGAGCCCGTTGTCCGCCAATGCCTTCAGCACGTTTTCATAATGGACGAGGGCTTCCTCGTCAAACACGCCGGGTTTCGGTTCGATACGGCTCCATTCCAAGCTGAAGAGATGCGCGTTGTGACCCAATTTCCGGGCGAGGGCGAAATCCTCAGGGTAATAGCGCAGATGCCACGCGGCCTGCCGGCTTGTCGACCCATCGCGGATGCGGCCGGGCCGTTGTTCCCACGTCCACCAATCGTTATGGAAATTGCAGCCTTCGCAGGCGTGGGCCGACAAAGCGGCGCCCCACAGAAACTCCTTGGGGAATTCCCCCACTCCCTTGTCGTGTTGTGTGGCAGTCATAGGTCTTCACATGGTAGCATTGCGGCCGTCGCGTAAGCATCTTGGCCGGAGCGGAGCAACTGGAAAGGGCAGAGCGGTGTCCAGAAGCGCACGAGATTTGTTTCACAAGCACTTTGGCGGGGCGCCAGAATTCATCGTGCGCGCCCCGGGCCGGGTGAACATCATCGGAGAACACACCGATTACAACGGCGGCTTCGTCTTGCCCATGGCGATTTCCGCGGCCACATGGCTGGCGGCGGGACCGCGGTCCGATGCGTGCATCGAGGCCGTGGCCGCCGACCTTGGCCGCCACGGCGCGGCCGCCTTGGACGATTGCGACTGGGACACATCCGAGCCTTGGCTGGACTACATTACGGGCGTCGCGATGGAGCTGCGCGACATGGGATATCCGCTGACCGGCGCGAGTGTGGTCATCACCAGTTCCGTGCCTATCGGCGCGGGCCTGAGCAGCTCGGCGAGCCTCGAAATGGCCGCGCTGAAGATGTTCGAAGCCATGGGCGAGTTCAGTTTGGAGGACGACGAAGCGGCCCACCTGGGCCAACGGGTCGAAAACGAGTTCATTGGCGTGGACAGCGGCATCATGGACCAGTACGTCATCCGAGCCGCGCGCGAGGGGCACGCCTTGTTCCTCGATTGCCGCAGCCTCGAGATAGAGCATGTCCCCGTGGCCTTCAAGGACGCGGTGTTCGTCGTGGCCCACACGGGGGTGGAGCGCGGGCTGGCGGACTCCGCATACAATACGCGCGTCGCGGAATGCAAGGAAGCCGCCGAACATCTCGAAACCGCATTGGACCGGCGGTCCCCCGCGTCCTTACGGGAATTCAGCTCCCAAGAACTTGGGGAATGCCGCGCCGCGATGCCGGACCGCCTCTACCGGCGGGCGCGCCACGTCATAACGGAAAACGAACGGACCCTTGCGGCGCGCGAGGCCATGAAAGCGGGGGACGCCGCAACGCTGGGCGATCTCATGAACGCGTCCCACGCCAGTCTGCGCGATGACTACGAGGTGACCGGCCCCGCCCTCGACGCCATGACCGCGATCGCCCGGGAGCTTCCCGGTTGTTACGGCTCCCGCATGACGGGGGCGGGATTCGGCGGATGCACGGTTAGCCTCGCCGCGCGGGAGAACGCGGAGGAGTTCGCGGAAACCTTAATGCAAACATACAAAACCCAGACCGGCAACGAGGACATCACCCTGGTGTCGGAACCCGCAGCGGGCGTCTCCCTCATCGCCTGTTGAACAAGCCGGACGCCACTAGGAAGGAGTGTCAGTATGAAAATCATCATCACGGGAGCGAGCAAGGGCATCGGCCGGGGCATCGCCTCGTTTTTGGCCATGGACGGCCACGAGGTGGGCTTGCTGGCCCGTTCGGAAGATTTGCTCGACGATTTGCAGCAAAGCATCCGCGATCAGAACGGGGAAAGCCACGCCGTGTCCTGCGATTTGCGCGATCCCGAGGCCACACGCACCGCCGTGGACTGGCTCGTCGAGCGCATGGGCCAATGCGACGGCTTCATCAACAACGCCGGCTTGGTCATCCGCAAGGACATCTTCGACATCAGCATGGAAGAATGGCATGCGATGATGGACACCAATGTTAATGGTCTCTTCTACGCCACCAAGGCCATCCTACCCCACTTCCAGCGGCAGGGCCGGGGCCATCTCATCAACATTTCGTCAATCTCGGGCAAGCTGCCCTTGGCCGGAGGCAGCGCCTACGCCGCAAGTAAGCACGCCGTCACGGGGCTTTCGCTTTCGCTGTTTCAAGAGTGCCGGGACCACAACATCACCGTGTCCACCATCTACCCTGGGTCGGTCGCGTCCCAATCGCACCGCCACGGCGAAAACAACAGCGAATCATGGAAAGTGTCCCCCGAAGACGTGGGCCGCGTGTGCCGCGATATCCTCTCCGCCGATTCCCGCACCGCCATCAGCGAGGTCGAGATTCGCCCCTTGGGCCGCCCGCCCAAGAGCTGAGGCGGCAGGCGGCGCGGTGAGGGAAGCTTCGTCTCCCTATATGACGTCATCCCGCGCACGGGCGGCAAAGCGCTTTCGCCCGAGGGTTGCCCAAACAGCAGGTTGTCCACGCTGATGTCCTCGTCCAGGGTTGGCCAATGGATGCCACGGCCCAGCCCTACCAGACGGAAGTTGCCGCCCGTGCGTGGGACAACCTCGGATACCACGTGATGGGAACGCTAATGACACGTCCA
>JBKHFO010000074.1:0-14383 GCA_046540175.1 Candidatus Hydrogenedentota bacterium | reverse complement strand
CGGAACCAACATTGCCCGCCCGTGAGTGAAGGAAACCGCGAATGAACGCCAATATGCGCCAACAAACCCTGCCGAGAGGCGTACGGTATCTGGCGCGCGGGGAAGCGAGAGCAACCCCCCTTTTTGAAGGGCCGGGGATATAAACACCCGCAACCCCGCCTTATACGGCTATCGGGGACGATGTTGCTTCTTGCGTATGGAGCGCCGTTTGCCTCATAATAACCCCCATCAACGTTAGTGTTTGGGCCCAAGGTTTCCGTCGCTTCAAGCCTTATGGATCGGCGCTCGAAGCGCGGCATTTGATCGTGACCCGGCGGAAACACGGACCTTGCCTGCCGCCCCACGCGGGTAGGCCGCCGCCAGTTTGCCAATCCCCACGGTTGGTTGTTCACATCCCCCCGGTACAGGGGCCATGCCCGTGGCGGCTCCTCCGGCCGAATACGGATGACCAAGGCGCCTGCTATGAGGGGGAGGCTCGAAGGAGGTCGGTATGTAAACCGCCGGTCCGTTGCCTTAACCGGCAATTAAGGCTTGAAGCCTGGCAAGGGAAGGCGCGGATGCGGTTCTACCACCGATGGTTTTGAAAGGCGTTTTCAATCATGCAAGCTCAACCCCTTCCCGCCAAGACCGGCGTGATCCTCGTGGATCACGGCTCCAAGCACGCGGCAGCCAATGACATGCTTGTCCATGTGGCTCAGGCATACCGCGAGGCCACCGGCGCGGCCATCGTCGAGCCGGCCCACATGGAATTGGCCGAGCCCACCATCGAGCAGGCCTTCGCGAGGTGCGTGGAACAAGGCGCGCGCCTCGTCATCGTGCATCCCTACTTCCTCTCTCCCGGCCGCCACAGCACCACGGACATCCCCCGCCTGGCCGCCCAAGCCGCCGCCAACCATCCCGGCGTCGCCTACCGTGTCACGGAGCCGCTTGGCCTGGATCCCCGGCTGACCGACGTCATCCAGCGCCGCGTCGAAGAGACCCTGGATACGCTGGACGCCTGATCGCCGTCCGCGGTCAAAGCGCCCCGAGTATTGAGATTCCACTCTCAATACTGCTACCCTAGCTCTGATGGGATCCTGACCCGCCCGGCGCAGCCCATCGGCGATCGCCGGTATAGGCATTCATCATAAACGTAGGAGGACACGCATGGTAACCGTCGAACAATGCCGCCGCGTGCTTGGACCAGGCGTGGAATTCGTCTGCGAGCAATTCCACGCGCCCGAAGGCGTCCAAATGGCCCTGTGGGGGCCGAGCGGCTGCGGCAAATCCACCCTGCTAAACATCATCTCGGGGCTGCTCCGGCCCGACGCCGGCCACATCACCGTGGACGGCGCGAATATCACATCCCTAAGCGAAGGACAGTTGGACCGGTTCCGGGGCGAACGGTATGGTTTCATCTTTCAGACCTTCAATTTATTGGCCCCGTTCACGGCGTTGCAAAACGTCATGGTGGGCATGCGGTTCAGCGACACCCTCCCCGCCTCGCAATGGAGAGACCGAGCTATCGCGCTGTTGGATCGCGTTGGACTGGGGCACCGTCTCCACAGCAAACCGGCATCCCTCAGCGTCGGCGAACGGCAGCGAGTCGCCATCGCGCGGGCGCTCGCCAATAAGCAAAAGATCGTCGCCGCCGACGAACCCACCGGCAGCCTCGATCCCCGCTCCTCGGCCGCGATCATGGATTTGCTTCTGAATCTGTGCCGGGAGGAAGGGGTGACGCTGCTCATGGTGACCCACGAGCAAGAGCTAGCGAAGCGGCTGAACGAACAGTTCGACTGTTCCGATCTCATTAAGGAGGCGAACGCATGAGTTTGTGGCGCATGGCATGGCAATACATGTGGAACCGCCGTCTCACCACCATCCTGACGGTCCTGTCGGTCGCGTTGGGGGTCGCCTTGATAACGGGCGTGCTCACCCTGCGCGACGAAACGGAGAAACGGTTTGTGGAGGAGGGGCAGCTCTACGACCTGGTCGTGGGCGCGGCGGGCAGTCCGTTGCAGTTGGTCTTAAGCAGCGTCTATTTCATGGACACCCCGACCGGCAACATCGCCTACGAAGAGTATGAGCAGGTCCGGGATCATGAGGCCGTGAACCAGGCCTTTCCCATTGGGCTGGGCGACACGTATGAAGGGTACCGCATCGTCGGCACGACCCGGGAACTCTTTGATTTCTTTCCCCAGCATGTCCGTGACGAACCCCTCTTCCCGATCGCCGAGGGACGGTATTTCGAGGACGATTTCGAGGCGGTTATCGGAAGCATGGTGGCCCGCCGGACGGGCCTTGGTGTCGGCGACACCTTCGCGGGCGTACACGGTTTCATGGAAACGCCCGAGCACCTTGCCCACACACACGATGAGCACCCTTACGAGGTCGTGGGGATTCTTGAGCCGACAGACTCCCCGAATGACCGGGCGATCTACACGACGCTGGAATCCGTCTGGCTCATCCATGACCACGGCCACGATCACGGCCATGACCACAGCCACGATCACGATCACGGCCATGACCACGGCCATGATGATGGTCACGATCATGAGCACGGCCATGACCACAGCCACGATCACGATCACGGCCATGACCACGCCCATGATGATGGTCACGATCATGAGCACGGCCATGATGACGGTCACGATCATGAGCACGGCCATGACCACGCCCATGATGACGGTCACGATCACGAAGTCGACGCACAGGCCGACCCCGGCGGGGACGCCGCGGACTTGATGGGCGACCAGGTCACCGCGGTGCTGGTCAGCCTTCATACCCCCGGGGACCGGTTTTCGCTCCGCCAAGAGTTCAACGAGAACTTGCACGCCATGGCGGCCATCCCCGTCATGGAAATCTGGGACCTCTACGAGAACCTGCTGGGCACGATCCAGGGCGTATTGCTCGCCATTGGGTACCTCGTCGTAATCATCGCGGCCCTATCCATTCTTATTGGGCTGTACTTGAGCATCCTCCAACGCAAGCGCGACCTCGCGATCATGCGGGCCCTGGGCGCGTCGGCGCCGGAAATCGTCGGCTCGGTTCTAATCGAAGCCTTCCTGGTGACGGTGTTGGGCATTGTGAGCGGTTGGATCCTCGGAAACATCGCCTCATGGCTCGTTGGCTTGCAACTAACGTGGAGCCACGGGCTGGTGATCAACGCGTGGGGCCTTCCCACTGCCGAGATGCTCACCGCCTTCGCCGCCGTCGGCGTGGTCGGGATTCTGGCGGGCATCGTCCCGGCATGGCAGGCCTACCAGACCGATGTGGCGCGGGACTTGGCGGAACTTTAACCCTACGCCCTCTTGGACGCGGCTCCGCGGGCGGGCCGATCCTCCGGAACACTGAGGATGGTCCCGTCCGCTTTTCATCTCCATCACTTCGTTGGCTTCTTTTTAGTTTGCACGAGCCGGCTGATTTGTTACACTAAGCGAAGATGCGAGGAAAGGCGGCCTTCACGCGCTTTCGCCGCCATCACGCAAGCAAGCCTTTATCCCGTGTTCCATGGACCCAGCACGGCGGTTTTGCGTTTCCCGGAGCAATACGCCCCCGTCTTCGTTGAGCCGCCGTCCAATTTGATGAGATGAATCCTATGAATGTGTCCGCCATGATGGAAACGCCGCAGCTTCTCAAGACGCTGCTCGATACCCTGTTCGAGGGAGTCTACATCGTTGACCGCCAACGGAGAATCCAATACTGGAACCGCGGCGCCGAGCGGTTGACCGGCTATCGGGAAGCCGAGGTCGCGGGGCAGTGCTGTTCCGACAACGTCCTCATGCACGTCAACGATCAAGCAAATCTGCTGTGCCAGAACCGTTGCCCCTTGTCGGCCACGATGCGCGACGGCAAGGAGCGGAAGAGCAACGTCTATCTCCTTCACAAGAAGGGATACCGGATACCCGTCCAGCTCAGGGTCGCCCCTATCCATGACGAGGAGGGCCGGGTCACGGGAGCCATTCAATCGTTTGAGGACAACACGGCGGAGATGGCGGCCCTTCGGCAACTCCGGGAGTCGGAAATCCCCGCCCTGACGTGCAGCCTCACCAAGCTGGCGAACCGGACCTACACAGAGCGGGTGTTGCGGCGGCGGATCGAGGAGTTCAATCACGAGGGCGGCCGCCTGGCGGTGCTCTTCATGGCCATTGACGGGTTCGACGGGATCAACGAGACCCATGGTCATAAGGCCGGCGATAAGGTCCTCTCCATCACGGCCCGCACCCTCGCCAATGGCATGCGAAGCTGCGATCTGCTGGGGCGCTGGGGAAGCGAGCGGTTTGTCGCTATCCTTCCCCACCTCAAGTCCAGCGAAACCGAAACCCTCGCGAACACCCTCCGGCTCATGGTGGAGAAATCCAGCTACGCCGTCCCCGGGCGGACGCTTGGCGTAACCGTCTCGATTGGAGCCGCAAGCGCCCAAACCGGGGACACACCGGACGAGCTGATAAGCCGGGCGAAGGAGCTTCAACAGAAGAGCAAGCACAACGGCCAGAACCGGGTGACCATCGGTTAGTCCGGTCATCCCCTCCAAAGAACGTGGCCGAATCCGTGAATGAGAATCCGAGGTAAACCCGCGGCGCCGGTACGCTCGCCGGCGCCGCGGCATTAGGAAGAGGTGATCGCATGAAAGTACAGGACCTGGCCTACAAAGTGTGCGCGCGCACGATGGATCTGCTCGAAAAAGAGGGGCATTACAAGATCCCCGAGCATTTGCGCAAACAGATCAACCAGAAAATCTTAGAGGAACTCGACACGTTTATCGAATAACGGAGCGGGAACATACGCCCGTGACGCGATGTAGCATCCCCCGAAAGAAAGCGAGTTCGTACCGCCGGCATCTTGCCGGCAACAGAAGCCACCTGAAAGGCGGGGATACGGTTCTCCCTTTCAAGGGGGTGGCCCGTAAGGGCCGGGGGATGTTAAGAAATCAACTCGTGCTTGTCCTTTTCCTAGGTGAAAGCACGGCTAAGATGGCGCCCCCTCTCTTCTGTCTCAGCATCAGTAGTAGTCTTCGTTTCCAATCCCAACAAGCACTCACTTTTTGCCTCGACGTTGGCGTCTATTCGCCTGGATTCGCTTTTCTCCAGAAGCCTTCGCCAGGCGGCATAGTTTGATTGATTCCCCCCTCCCCGCTATAATCGGGCTATTTACTGCGGAGGTTCTTGTGATTCGAGTTGGTATAGTTGGCGCGACGGGTTACGGGGCGCGGGAGCTGTTGCGCCTGGTCCTGGCGCATCCCGAAGCGGAAACCGTGGCCATGGTGTCGGAAAGCGCCGCCGGTCAACAGGTCAGCGATGTGTTGCCTGCTTTCCGGGGCCTTGTGGAGCTTCGGTTGGAGGCCTTCGACGCGGCAAGCCTGGCCGAACGGTGCGATGTCGTGTTCGTTGGGGTGCCCGGTACGAAGTCCGCCCCGTTTGTGCGCGATCTCCATGAGGCGGGGGTTCGCGTGCTCGATTTGGGGCCGGATTTCCGCTTGAAGGATCCCGTCTTGTTTCACCAGTATTACAAGGCCGACCACCCGGCGCCGGCGTTGCTGAGCGAAGCCGTGTACGGTATGCTCCCTTTTCACCGGGACGCCATCGCGGACGCGCGGATTGTAGCCGTTCCGGGATGTTATCCGCTATCGGTCATCATTCCCGTGGCGCCGTTGCTGGACGCCGTGGAGACGGACATTCCCGTGGTGGTGGACGCGGTGAGCGGAGTCTCCGGGGCGGGCCGCTCCTTGAGCGAGGGTTTTCACTTCCCCGAGATGAACGAGAACCTGCGCGCGTACAAGCTCGCCGTGCATCAGCACACGCCGGAGATCGAGCAGGCCCTGGGTAACCGCGCCCAGGTGCAGTTCACGCCGCATGTGGCGCCGCTCACGCGCGGCATCCTCACCACGATAACCTTCCGGCCGCGTCAGCCCTTTGATGTGGCCTCCGCGTTCCGCCGGTACGAATCAGAGCCGTTCGTGCGCGTGCTGGGCGAAGGCAAGCCCGCGGAGGTGCGCTATGTCCGCGGCAGCAACTTCTGCGATCTCGGATGGGTCTGGGATGCGCGCACGGGGAATCTCATCGTGGTGAGCGCCATCGACAATCTCATGGGCGGGACCTCCGGCATGGCGGTTCAGTGCATGAACGTCATGTTCGGGCTGGATGAATCCGCCGGTCTCCTCGCCGGGGGTATGGCGCCATGAAGGCGGTGGAGGGTGGCGTCTGCGCGCCCAAGGGATACACGGCGGGCGTGGCCGGGGCGGGCGTTAAACCCGGAACAAGCCGTCTCGATTGCGGATTGATCGTGAGCGACGGTCCCGCCGTGGCCGCGGGCGTGTTCACGCGCAACATCGTGAAGGCGGCGCCGGTGACATGGTGCCAAGCGTGCTGCTCGCGCGGGCAAATCCAGGCTATCTTCGTGAACAGCGGCAACGCGAACGCCTGCACGGGCCCCGAGGGGGACGAGGACGTCCGCGCCACGGCCGAAGCCGCGGCGAAGAAGCTGGGGATCGCGCCGGAACTGGTGGCGGTTTGCAGCACGGGACTGATTGGCGCACGGCTTCCCATGAACCGCATTCAGCGCGGGATCGGCCAAGCGGCCGCGAACCGGTCGGAATACGGCAGCCGCTCGTGCGCCGAGGCCATGATGACGACGGACACCGTGCCCAAGGAAGCCGCCCTTGAGATTTCATTGGAAGGCGGAGCAAGGGTCCGTCTGGGCGGCATCGCGAAAGGCGCGGGGATGCTGGCGCCCCACATGGCCACCATGCTGGCTTTCGTGACGACAGATGCCGCCATATCATGGGACGCGCTTCAGGGCTTCCTCACGGAAGCCGTGGACAAATCTTTTAACAGCATTTCGGTGGATAACGACACCAGCACGAACGACACCGTGTTAATGCTGGCCAACGGGGCCGCGGAGGGAGCCGCCATTGAGCCCGGCACGCCGGATGGCGAACGGTTCCGCGAAGCCGTGGGCGCCCTGTGCCGCGACTTGGCCCTGCAACTCGTGCGGGACGGCGAAGGGGCCACGAAGCTGGTGACTATTCATGTGCGCGGCGCGGACTCGGACAGCGAAGCCCGGCAAGTAGCGCGCGCCATAGGCTGTTCGCAGCTTTGTAAAACGGCTTTCCATGGCGAGGATCCCAACTGGGGCCGCATCGCCTGCGCCGCGGGTTACGCAGGCGTTGATTTTGATCCCGGCGCGCTTGGCATTTGGCTAAATGACATGGCCCTGGCGCGGCGGGGGCAAGCGGCGGAGTACGTGGACGAGGAGGCGCAAGCCCTGATGCAGCACGAGACCTTTACCTTCACGGTGGACATCGGAACCGGGCCGGGCGAGGCGGTCTTCTGGACCACGGATCTCAGCCACGAATACATCCGAATCAACGCGGACTACCGCTCATGACAGCCAAGATGCACGAAGCCGACCTCCAGCAATTCATTCAAAAAGCCGCCACCCTGGTCGAGGCGTTGCCCTACATCCGCGAGTTCGAGGGTAAAACCATCGTGATCAAGTACGGCGGCGCCGCCATGCAAAACCCCGTCCTGCGCAAAAGCACGGCCGAGGACGTGGTGCTGATGCGTTACGTCGGCATGAATCCGGTCATCGTCCATGGGGGCGGCCCCGCCATCAACGAGAACTTGAACCTGCTCGGCATCACGCCCCGCTTCGAGAAAGGGTTGCGGGTAACCGACAGCGAGACCATGCGGGTGGTGGAGATGGTGCTGGCGGGCCACATCAACAAGGAATTGGTGAGTTTGCTGAACCTCGCGGGGGGCAACGCGGTGGGCCTCACGGGCAAGGACGGCAACCTTTTGCACGGGAAACGGATCGAGCTGGAGGAGGACGCGGACATCGGCCACGTGGGCCAAATCACCGGCGTCCACTCCAAAATAGTGGATATCCTTTGCGCGGCGGGATTCATCCCCGTCATCGCCCCTATCGCGACGGACGTTGAGGGAAACACGTGGAACGTAAACGCGGATACGGCGGCGGGCGAGGTCGCCGCGGCGCTGCAAGCGGAGAAACTCTTGTTTCTCACGGATACGCCGGGGCTCTTGCGGGACATGAACGACGAGGGTTCGCTGATCCATCAACTCCGCTACAAGGAAGTCAAGAGCCTGAAGGAACAGGGGGTCATTGCGGGCGGCATGATCCCCAAAGTGGATGCCTGCCTCCGAGGGCTGCACCATGGGGTCCGGAAGACGCACATCATTGACGGGCGCACCCCACACGCGCTGCTCCTTGAGATTTTCACCGTCCGGGGTCTGGGCACGCTCGTATGTCATTAGCTCCGCCGGCCGAACGCCGGATTTGTTAAGGTAAACCGGCTCTTCATCCTTGATTCGGCGCGCCATATTGGGTTTTGACCTGCCCGGCCATGCGTTGATTCCCGGTCCGCCCGGCCGCGTTGGGGATGCCATGGCCCCGCTCAATCGAGTTTCAAAGCGCGCATTGCATCAGACAAATGGGAGATCAGGCAAGCAGTGTACGAATATTACGAAGTGATTTTCCGGGGGGGCATCTTAATGTTCCCCATTATGCTATGCTCCGTGGTGGCCCTGGCGATCACCATCGAACGCTTTTTCACGCTGCGGCGGGCCAAGATTGACACGCGCGAGTTCATGGATACGATACGCACGGTCCTGCGCCAGAATCGCACGCAGGAGGCCATCGAAATCTGCGAGGAGACCGATGGCCCCATCGCGCGCATCACCAAGGCTGGCATACTCAAGCATGACCGCAGCAAGGACGAAATCCGGGAGGCGGTCGAGGACGCGAGCCACCTCGAGATCCCCCGTCTCGAACGGTACATGTCGGCCTTGGCCACCTGCGCGAATATCGCCCCCCTGCTGGGACTTTTGGGCACGGTGGCTGGTATGATCAAGGCGTTCGCGGAGATTCAGGACAAAGAAGGCCAGGTGAATCCCTCGGATTTGGCCGAAGGCATTGGCAACGCGCTGGTGACCACGGCGTCTGGGCTCACCGTGGCCATCCCGACGCTCGTCATTTACAATTATTTCGTTTCCCGCGTGGAGAATATGATCCTGGAAATGGAAGTCAGCTCCTCGGAATTGGTTGAGTTGCTGACCCAAGACAGGGGCGAATATGAAATCTAGGCGCATGGCGCACGCCAGCCTCCAGTGGAGGCCCTCATGAAACTCAAGCGGCCGCGCAAAGCCAACCCGCGAGTCCGGGCGAACGTGGAGCTTACCCCGCTCATCGACGTGGTGTTTCAGCTCCTGATCTTCTTTATGCTGTCGGCCACCTTTGTCGTGCAGTCCTCGATCCCCATCGAAATGCCCCAAGCGGAAGGCGCGGAGGGATTTGAGCAGCGCGACATCACCGTCACCCTCCAGTACGGCTCCGATGGACCCGGGGGCGGCGGCCCCATCTACGTGGATGACGCCGCCGTTGACAGCATGGAGCAACTCTCGCGAATCTTGGCGGAGCATCGCTCGGAGGCCGACGAGGTCCGCCTGCTGATCCGGGGCGACGCCCGAGTCCCCCATGGACGGTTTGTCGAAGTATTGGGCGTGGCCAACAGCGTGGGCATTACCCGCTTCCGCATAGCCGCACAGGCTCCCGGGGAGGCGGGAGACTGAGAGGCGGGCAATGATGCGAGACCGCGTTTTCGTCGTAGCGCTGGGGATCTCGGGGCTGCTGCATCTTTCGATGGTCACGTTGTTCTCGATCGGGATCTATTTCCCGCGGGAAGAGCACGAATACTACGCCTTTGAAATCGTGGACGTGGACGCCCGCACGCTGGCGGCAAGCGTCTCCGACAGCGGGGGCAGCCTTGATCTTCCTGCGCGAGGAGAACTGGCCCCGGGCATCGCGGACGCCCCGTCCTTTGGCAGCGAGAATGACGAACGTTTCGCGGCGCCTTCCCTGCCCTCGATTGAACTGCCCCGCCTGGAGTTCGCCGATCTTGACCGCTTGAGGCTTCGCGAGAGGGGGGCCGGCGCCGCGTCCCGTTACCGCCGCCACAGCCCCTCCCATCCCGGCGACTCCTGGGCCCGGTTTGGCCAAGAGCTTGAACGCTTCGGCCATACCCTCGCGCGCCTGCCGTTTCTATCGGAACGCAGCGATATCAGCGACGCCCCCCCCGAAGTGCTTACCCATCCCGCGCCAGACTTCAAGGCGCGCATCGAATGGCTCTCGGACCCCAAGGATCGCCAGCTGATATTCGCGCCCCCCATCGACGCGCTATGGGGGTTGGAGCCCGCCGCGTTACAGCCCATGACGTTTATCATCCGGGTTAATGCCGAGGGCCGCGTGGTGGAGGTCATCTCCCCGGCCGAGGGGGATTCGGAGCTGGTGTCGCAGGTGGGCCGGCAATTGCTGCGGTATCGCTTTGCGCCGTATAACGCCAGCCAGATGGACACGCAATTGGCCAGTTACACGTTGTCAGGAGATCCCCCACGGCCATGATTCCGCTTCCACTTACCACGGCTTTGGCGGTCTACAGCCTCTTGATTGCGTTGGGCGCCATGGTGATTTGGATCTATACCGAAACCACGAGCCAACGCTACCGGCGCGACCTTGGCAGGCAGCATCTGTGGAAGTGCCTCTACTGCGGGTATACCTATCTGGACGAAAACGCCGAGCGCATGTCCAACTGCCCCCGCTGCGAGAGCATCAACGTGCTGGACGAGAACCAACCCGCCGCCGCCATGCATCCGGCGGCTCACCACGAACCCCCAAGCCAGCCGGAGCAGCCTGCCGAAACGCGACGGAACACATCCAAACGCAAACGTCCCAATCAACGGAAACGCGGTCCCCGCCGCCGGGGATAGAAAGGCCTCCTGGGCGGGTCCTCAGTCCGCGATGGAGAATTCCCGTCTAGTACTCTTTCTATTCTAAAATTGTGGATCATACCGGCTGAAAGGGAGGGTCGCTATTCCCTGAACCTTTCTGTGAGGCCAATTGGACCACATGAGAGTTCCTGACAATCACCATCCCGCGCACCTCACCGTCATCCCCGCGAAAGGGGATGACGAGGGGCGGGCGGGATTACGCATAGTTTTAGAACAGAACTAGTACTGTGCGCCTCGATTGCGCCCAGCTTAGCCTGACGTAATATCACAAAGAAATCCATCCCGTAGGGATGACAGCTGGTAGCCGGGGGTATCGCCCGCGTGCGATAGCATGCGGGCGATACCCCCGGAAAAGACACCCTCCCCTATCGACCCCTTTAGGGGTCGCAGCAGCTGTATGCACAAAGGTTCTGCGACCCCTGCCGGGGTCGGAGGGGGGGCTTGCGATCCTGGGGTATCCGCGCGCTGCGCGCGCGTCAACCCCAGGCTACCAGCTGTGACCCCGCTGGGGTCGTTTAGATGTCCACCCTCGAATAAGACAAGCATTCACAATGAACTCCAAGCGGACCCAAGCCCGTGGCGCAAAGCCGCGCTACCCACAATTCTAGCGCTGAAGAGGTGCTATTCCCGCTCGGTTATCAGCACAGGGGTTCCGAGGGGGATGCGCTCATGGGCCGTGATGGCGTCGTCGTTGGTAAGCCGGATGCATCCCTTTGAGGAAGGCGTCCCGATGATATTCTCGCCGTTGGTCCCGTGGATGTAGATGTAGCGGTGATAGGAATCGACCTCGCCTCCCTTGTTCTTGCCTTCTTCGAGCCCGCCGAGCCATAGGATGCGGCTCAACACCATGTCCTCTTCGACGTTGTCGCCATAAGACCAGATGGTGTCCGTGGGCGCCCGGGCGATGAAACGCCGGCCCCACGGCGCGCCGGCCCCGAATTTCTCTTCGACGGCGTGCCAGCCCAGCGGCGTCTGGTCACTCCCGCTCTGCTGCCCTGTGCCGCGGCTGGCCGTGCCGCACGGGACATCCCACAGGACACGGCCCTCCTCGACCAGCCGCATGCGCTGTTCCTCGACAGAGATCCACACGCCCAGCCCATCGCCGGCGTATTCGCTCCACCCCTGCTCTTGAAGAAACGCCCTATCCGTGGGCTCAAGCTGGCGTGCGTAGGCGGCGTTGTGCTCGATGGTCACGTCCACATCCTCCGGAATCACTTCGGCCTCCATTCCAGCGGGGAGCGTCAGCTGAAAGCCTTCCGCAGCATCGTACCGCGCCGAGAGCCGGCGCCCCTCCGGCAAGGGGATTTCCAGTTCGACGGATTCCAGACGTTCGCTCATTTCGGGGGCGAAGCGCAACCGCTCCCACCCCGGTTCACCGGGTTGAAGGCCCAGCAGATACTCGGCGATAAGATAGACGGGGCTTGCGCCCGCGGGGTGACGCCACCTCGTGTCTTGCCGGCGATAGGCGTCCGAGGGGTCACGCAATGCTATCAGATCAAGCGCCAGATCCGGGGCGCCCGCGCCGAAACAGGCTTCGATGACATACGGGGCGAAATCGGGACCGCAATTCAGGCCCTTTTCCCGGATGAGGCCGAGGATGGCGGCCTCCGCTTCGCTGGGCGCAAGCCCGAACCGCAGGGCGAGGGCGTTGCCACACAGGCTCGCGCTGTCACGCCCAGGGGCGTCCCGGAAGAGCCGGCGTTCGCTGTCGTAGAGCTGATCCTGGTAGGCCTCCTTCACGCGCGCGGCCTGTTCGCGATAGGGCGCCGGATCCCGGCCGAGATGCTCCATGACATCGCCCGCCGTCTGAAGCGCGCCGTAGTAGAACGCGTTCACTACCGCATTCGCCTGGTCCGCCACTTCACCTGGAGCTTCCCCGGCGTGGTGCTCCGAGTCTTGAGCGAGCAGGGACTTCCCGCCGAGGCCTTCGAGCAGACCGGCCTCGTTCTCAAACTGTGCGAAATGGGCGTGCAGCCCTTCGAGGACTTCGTCCGCCATGCGTTGAAGAAACCCGAGATCGCCGGAATACTGGTGGTAGTGCTCCAGCATGAGGGGCCATTGCAGGCTGTACTCCGCGATTTCGCGCTGAACACTGGCCGGAGCGAACGCTTTCACGCTGCCGGAACCGCGCGCGCTGTTGGCGAAGTCGAACACGGATTTCTTGGTGAGCGACACGCCGCCCGTCAACAGCATGTGGCTTCGGCTTGTCGTCACCGCCTCGCCCAGATGCTGCCCCCTGTCGAGGCTGGGATACTTCTGAAAGCCTTCTTGCGAGGCGTAACGGACCTGGTTCACTCCCAGTCCCCAAGCCCGCTCAAGCACAGGCTCCGAAACCGTGAAGCGCCGGGCGCCGGCCTCAAAGGGATGGTGGCGAACATCCACCCACACCCTGGGCGGGTTAGGCGCGTTCCCCACTTCCACGTAACGAAACGCGCGCGGCGCATGGAACTCGATGAGATCGCCGGCGCCGCTCAGGACGGGATGTTCTTGATACACTGGGCGGACGCGGACTTCTTGCGCGCCGGTTGGGGCCGTCTCGAGTTCCTCCCCATGGCGGACTTCAATGCTTTCGCCCGCTTCGCCGCCTGTCACCCGCATGCGCGTATGGCCCACGACGGGATGGCCGAAGTCAAAGATGTACTGGCCCTCGCTTTGTCGGGTGCTGCGCTCTGGCGTGGCGCGCCTGACTTCGAGCGGCGGCGCGAGCGGAGGGACGAACACAAGATCGGGCTCACCAGTGAGCGGCGCGTCCCATGCGCTGTCGTCGAAATCGCGCGCCCGCCAATCTTGGGGATAAAGCCGCATGTCCACATCCTCGGCGAACTGGATGTCGTCGCCAATGGCTCGGCTGGCGGGAAAGGCCGCCAAACTATGGCATCGCCACGTCCCATCGGTGACAATGCGTTCCGTGCGGCCGTCCGGGAAGCGAAGCTCCAGGGCGAGCACCAGGCCTTCGCGGTTGTCGCCGCTATGCCAGACCCGGTTGCGCAGCCCCTGATAGTAGCTGTGCGCGCCAATCACGTTGACGCCCTGCGTGACCTGATCCGTCACGTCCACGGCTTCAAAGGGATAGGCGAAGGGGTAGCCGGGCGCGGGGCCTTGCACGGCCAACGCTTCGTTGATGTAGACCTTGGCGTGGTCCTTCGCGGAAAACCGGAGATGGGCCTCAACGGGGGCTTCCTCGAGTTCAAAGGTCGTTCGGTACAACGTGTGGACATTGCGGAGGGCGTCCTGCGCGGGTGTGGGCGCTTCTTCCGCCCCTAGGAAGTCAATGGGCTCCAGCCCTTCAAAGAGCGGATTACCCAACCACTCCGCCCCTTCGAACACCTCCGCCTTGCTTGATCCGGCCCCAACCGTCAACGCCAGAATCGCCCCCGCCAACAACAACTTCATCCACCTATCCTTTCTTCAAAACACATGTGCATAACGGACGCCGCTTTTTGCGCGAGCCGGTGTGCGTCAATTACCCATGGGCCACACACGAAGAAGGTGCTGAAAGCGCCATGAGCAGTGGCCTGGGACAAGCGAAGCGCAGCCCTAGCACTCGGCCCATCCTAAATCCCGCCCCCATCGTCATCCCGCGTACCCCATCGTCATCCCGC
>JBKHFO010000073.1:0-14449 GCA_046540175.1 Candidatus Hydrogenedentota bacterium | reverse complement strand
CCCGCCCAATCGCCGGATACGACGGTGTGCGGAGCGTTTACATCCCCCGGCCCTAGCGGTCCTGCCCCCTTCCGAAGGGGGAATCGTAGCGCCGGCGTCTCGTCGGCAAAAAAGCCTTATGGAGACGATGATATATGTGCCGGCAAGATGCCGGCGTTACGAGAAATTCCCCCTTTTGAAGGGGGATCAAGGGGGATGTTCCCTGGAGCTGCCGCTTGAAACCGCTGCGCCTTGAACTTACTGACGGTCCTCAAAAGGCCGCAGCCCGCGGGGCGGACCCAGGATCTCGCGCAGGACAATGCCCTTGCGCACATCGCGAAGCTCCTCGAACCGGAACATACTTGGGCCTTTCCGGCTCATTCGCTCCTCTGGCATCCCCTCCCGGAGCCGCCGTTCGGTGTCCGCAATGGTGCGCTGACTCGGCAGACTGAGATCCTCGGCCTTTGGAACATCTTGCGGCGTGGCTTTGCCCTCTTGCTTTTCGGCCCGTTGCCGCCGGGAGGCCGCACGCTCACCGGGCATGGCGCGTTGGCCTTCGTCCCGGCTCACTTCGCGTTGTTCAGGTATCCGGCGCCCGCTGTCTTCCCGTGACGCTTCCCGTTGCCGGGGAATGCGCCGCTCCGAAGCGGTCTCCCGTGTCCCTTCACGCTCCATCCGGGGCTGGGTGCGCACGGGCCGCTCCTCTGGCGTTTCCCGGGGCTCCTCGGACTCCTGCCGTTCTTCCAACAGGCGGCGCATGGCTTCCGGGAGATCGCCAGGCTCGTCACTGGATTGTTTCTTGCGCTGTTCCGATTCTTGACGCGCTTCTTGAACGCGCCGGGCCAAACCGATAATAAGCAGCACAAAGAATATAATATAAACAAGAAGGTTTTCCATAGGACATTCCTTGGTTCTTGAGCCCCCGGCAGCTACGTTAGGTTTGGGCATTTACGCATGAGGGGACGGCCCCGCTCGGTGGGCCGTCCCCCAACGGATTCCACGCGTTAGCGGCGCTGGCCGGTCGAACCGCCTCCACCGCCGCCACCGCCGGTCTCACCGCCGCCTTCTTCACCTTCTTGCTCCATCTTCGAGATGGATTGGCGCATGTCGGTATCGGCTTCGACGTTCTTCATGCGGTAGTAATCCATTATGCCCAAGTTGCCCTCGCGGAAGGCTTGCGCCATCGCCTTGGGCACCTCGGCTTCGGCCTCGACCACCCGGGCGCGCATCTCGACGACCTGGGCCCGCATCTCTTGTTCGCGGGCGAAAGCCATGGCGCGGCGCTCTTCGGCGCGGGCCTGGGCAATCTGCTTATCCGCTTCGGCCTGACGCGTCTGGAGTTGCGCCCCAATGTTCTCACCCACATCCACATCGGCGATGTCGATGGAGAGAATCTCGAAGGCCGTGCCGGCATCCAAGCCCCGCTGCAACACCACCCGCGAGATGGTGTCGGGGTTTTCAAGGACCTTCTTGTGGTTTTCCGACGAGCCAATGGTGGTCACCATCCCCTCGCCCACGCGCGCCACGATGGTTTCCTCCGTGGCGCCGCCAACCAAGGTCTTAATGTTGGTTCGCACCGTCACACGCGCCTTAGCCTTGAGCTGAATCCCGTCCATCGCCACCGCGGCCACGGTCGCCGGGCCCTTGTTTGGATCCGGGCAGTCAATCACCTTAGGGTTGACGGACATCTGCACCGCGCCCAAAATATCGCGCCCCGCCAAATCGATGGCCGTGGCTTGTTGGAAGGTCAAATCGATGTTGGCCTTGCTGGCCGCGATCAAGGCCTGAACCACACGCACGACCTTGCCGCCCGCGAGATAGTGCGTCTCGAAATCGTTGGTAGAGATGACCAAACCCGCCTTGACCGCCATAATCCGGCTATCGACAATGACGCCTGGATTGACGCGGCGCAGGCTCATGGCCACAAGGCTCCACAAACTCACCTGCGCGCCCGAAAGCCACGCCCGAATCCAAAGCCGGAAGAAGCTTAAGAACACCACCCCGACTATCAGTACCAGCAGTATGACGATAGCGGCGAAAACGCCCCAGAAAATCCCCATCCCATTCATATTAAGTCAATCCTTTTCGTGGTTAACAGCCTAGGCTTTCTAATCCAAGCCTCGGCGTACTTCGTTAAGGGAGAGGCAAAGACCGCTGCCCCTTCGTTCCTTTCCTAATGTTGGCGGACCGCCAAACATGAGGTGTATCCTGAACTACGACTCTATTCATTGTCAACGCGCTCCACTACGACCCGGTTACCGTGAACCTCGATGACCTTCACCTTGGCCCCCGGCTCAATAAAATCGCCGTTGGAAACGGCGTTCACGCGTTCGCCGCCTATCATAACAACACCCGCTGGCCGAAGCATGGTATAGACTTCGCCTTCCCGGTCCATAAGGCTGTAATCGCTCTTGTCCGAGACCCAGCCCTGCTCGCCGTGCGTCAAGTTGTCGGTCAACACCATGCGTTGCAGCGTTGGAATACGCGGCAACATAAGGATCCCTACGACAATGACCACGATCGCGCCCAGCAACTGAGCTGTTACGAGAAAGAACGCGTATTCAGGAAAATTCTGGGCCCCAAGCACGGCGCTGGCCACCATGAGCGCGCCGCCGATTATCCCCAGTATCCCGCCCGGCACAAAGAATTCGGCCAGCAAGAGGGCCAACCCCAAGGAATAGAGGATCAACACCCACCAAATCATGGGGACCCCGGCTCATTCTCATCCACGGATTCAAGCAAGGAGATAAGCTGACCAATCTCAATCCGAACCGCCTGCACAACCTTGCTCTTGTCCGAGGGGTCCCTCGGATCCTTCTCTTCAAACGCTTCGAAGGTGCTTACCAAAGTGTCATTACCTGTCAGATTCCGGGCTTGTTCCAGCAGTTTGTTGTATCGCCGCGCCAGGGGAACGCAGCTGTAGTAGCCGGCTCCCTGTTGCTGGATAACCCAGGTATCCTCCAGTAAGCGTTTCAGCATTTGCACCAGCAACCCGCGCTGGGTCATTCACTATCCTCCCTGACCTGTTCCACCACATACCGGTTGCCGTGAACTTCCACAATTTCAATGGGAGCGCCTTCATCAATGAAGTCGCCCCGCGTAACGACCGTGTACGTCTTTCCGCCGAACCGGCCCCGCCCAGCCGGCCGCAACATGCTCAACGCCTTGCCCCGCATGCCGATGGCTGAATCCTCGCGGAGTTCCGGTTCAGCCTGCACCACGTAGCCCGCTTCGTTGGACATGTCGTGCGTCAACACCAACCCACGGTACATGGGCGTGCGGGGGAAGAACTTTAACACCGCTATCCCCACAACGCCATAGGAGACCACGGCGACCAAGAGCGTCTGGCCCGCCTCGCGCAGCCGATCGAAGTCCCAGCTGTATTCCGGGATGGGCTCATTGGTCAGGGCCAAGTATAGGCCGGCCAAGATGCACAGTATGCCGGCGCCGCCGAATACGCCAAAGCCGGGCAATGCGAAAACCTCCACGGCGAGCAGTATAACGCCCACCACCACCAGCACCACATCGATCCAATCGGCAAGCCCAATGATGTAGCGCGCGCCGAAGAACAGGGCAAGGGCGGTAACGCCCACCATGCCCGGTACTCCAAAACCCGGGCTTCGCACCTCAAAATAGATGCCGCCCATGCCCGCCATAAGCAACAGCCCGGCCATGGTGGGATGGGTGAGAAACCGGAACACGGACTCCGCCCACGTAAAATCGGCCTCGACGCGCCGCAGGTCCTCGTAGCCATAGTGTTCCAGCGCCTCGTCAATAGAGACAACCGTCTTAGGGATGATGCCGAACCGCTCGGCTCCGCCGCCGGTTACCGTTAGCAGTTTACCCGCCTGCAACACCACCTGTTCCTCGGCCGTCGCAGCCGCCATGAAAGGGGTGAGCGCGCCGCTCAAACTCATTTGCAGGCCGTCGTCCCCATCCTCCTGGTCGATAAGGCGTTCAATCGTCTCCTCCAGCGTCGGCGCGGGCGCCTCCTCGTTATCTTGTTCTTCCTCGGACGGCGGCTCATCCGCCGGCTCACCGCTGTAAATCTCCAGCGAGCCGTCCTCTCTCACCCGGGCGCGCAACTCAATATCCTCGTCCACCATGGCCTCGGCGATATCGGGATTGTGGCCGTTGGTCTCCGCCAAGGCCCGCATGCGCGCGCGCAAGAAGGAAACCTCTTTTTCCCCCGTGGGCTGCATGCCGCCTGGCCCCGCGATGACAGGCGTGGCGGCCCCCATGTTGCTGTCCGGGGTCATGATAATGTCGTCGCAGGCATAGCTAATCAGGGCGCCGGCCGAGATGGCGCCCATCCCCTCGACGTAGGCGATGGTGGGGATGGGGGCTTCCATCAGCTTTTTGGTAATCTCAATGGCGCTGTCCACGCGGCCCCCGGGCGTGTCGACCCGGAGGATAAGCGCCTCCGCGTCGTCATACTCCCGCAACACACGCTCCAGGAGAACATCAATGCCGTCATCCACCATGCCCGTGACCGGCATGACGACGACGTAATCCCCTTCCTCCTCGTTGTCAACCGATGCCGCGCCCAGAAACACAGCGGGAAGGACGAGAATGAGAAGGGACCTTCTTAGATAACGCTTGCCCATATATGGCTCCCAAACGTGAGCGGCCATCGTATGCGGCCACCGTCTCACGCCTTACACTTGATTGTAGCACGGCCTTTACTAAAGGCGGGGTTTGGGCCTGGGCAGTAAGCGCCTCCCGGCGGGCGGCCCTTTGCACAACCCATTCTACGCCTGCAACCCCATGCCTTCAATCAACACGGGCGTTCAAGCGGCCTTTTACCTGTAACACCGCGCCCTGGGCCGAATCATCCCAACAAGGCCAAGCCAATCTCGCTGTTCTGCTCGAATCCTTTCAGAGTGGGCCGTATGCAGCCGTCCTCTTCTTCCAACAAACCCCGCTCCACGAGGCCCCGGATCGCTTCGCCGAAATCGGCCTCCACCGGCCGGCCGAAGCGCTCGATGTAGGCCTTCTTTTCCAACCCTTCCCGCAACCGGAAGTGCTGAATGATGGTCTCGACGCGTATCTCGGCGGGCGAGAGCTTTAGCGCCTCGCTTTTTTCGCCGGGACCGCGCTCATAGTCCCGAAACCGGCTCAGGTTGCGGGAGCGGATGCCGTCTAGAAACGAATACGCGCCCGGACCAAAGCCTGCGTATTCCGCGTTCCGCCAGTAGAGCAGATTGTGCTGGCTTTCGTGGCCGGGAAGGGCGAAGTTGGAGACTTCGTAATGGAGGTGGTCTTCGAAGGCGTTGTGCGCGGCTTCGTATTGCGCAATGTAGATGTCGTCGTCCACGGCTTCGTGCGCGCGTTTGATGAAGGGGGTCTTAGGCTCGTAGCTAAGGCCATAAGTGGAGATGTGGGGCGGGGCATGCGCGCGGCACGCCGCCAGGGTGCGCGCCCAGGATTCCAAGGGGTAAGCGCCAAAAATCAAGTCCATCCCCCAGTTCGAGAAAGCTTCCGCCGTCCACTCGCAGGCCTGACGCGCCGCTTGAGCCCCATGCGCCCGGCCAAGATATTCCAGGGCATGATCGTCGAAGTTTTGGACCCCCACCGACAGCCGGTTGACTCCCAACTCCTTCCACGCGGCCAGCGACTCAGGCGTGATATCATCGGGGTTGGCCTCGAAGCCGATCTCCCCGCCTTCGGCCACCGTGAACCGCTCGCGCACCGCCCCCAGCACGCGCTCCAATTCCCTCGCTGTAAGCACGGAGGGCGTTCCGCCGCCGAAAAAGACGCTGCTGGCCTCGTGGGGTCCCTCGAAATGCTGGATCTCCCTAACAAGCGCGTCCACAAAGCGCTCTGGCGCGGTCCCCTTGTAAGGGCGCTTCACGAAGTCACAGTAGGGACACAAGACGCGGCAGAAGGGAATGTGTATGTATACGCCTATCATGACGTCACCATGCGCCGGCGCGCCCACGGCCACCACACCGCCTTAACCGGCCCCACCAGCCGCCGGTGCGAAATCCATCCAACTGTGCGGCTGTCCACGCCGTCGTGCGAACCGTCGTGGAGGATGAAATAGCGCCGCTGGCCGTCCGCCGCCATTTCGGGGGACACGCGGAAGACTTTGTCCCCCGGGCCCTCGGCCAGGCTGCGGCGCGCGAAGGGCAGCTCATCTTGGTATCGCGCGCCATTGATTTCAAGATGCCCTTCCGTGAGGGCCACGCGCTCGCCGCTGTAGCCCGCCACGCGTCCAAGCAACAATTTGGGCCGGTCGCGCCCCGGACGGGGATTGCGGTACACCACGAGTTCGCCTCGTTCCGGCGCCCGGCCCGTGGTGAGCCTTCGGTTGACAAAGGGAAGGGGCGCGCCGAACGCAAGATGGTCCACGAATATGTGCTCGCCCCGGCTCAGGCTCTGGCACTCGGAGTGTTCGTCCACGGCGTAGACCCGTCCGAAAATCCAGGGAGCCATAAGGGCCGCGGCGACGGCCAATCCCATTCCCCAAACGAAAGGCGAACGGCTGAAGCCGGTGAAATCTTGCCAGCGGTCCAGGGGCCACCATACGCAAAACACCCGGCCCAGGAGGTGGCCATGGGGAATCCATCCAAACGTGCGGCTATCCCGGCTGTTGGCGCTGCTATCCCCCAATAGAAAATAGTGGCCCTCGGGCACGACGCGGTACTCGTCTTCGGGGCGAACCCCGTAGCGCAGTTCGGTTGGCGCATCGCCGGAGGGCGCCGCGTAATTGGTGGAGGCGATCGCTTCGGGTTCGGTGAGACGTTCGCCATCTATATACACGCCCCCATTGGCGATGCGAACTTCCTCGCCGGGCAGGCCCACGACGCGTTTCACCAGGATCCGGTAAGGATTATCGGGCTCAACATTGCGAAAAACGACCATCTCGCCGCGTTCCGGTTCGCTGCTTTGCCACAGGCGAATGCTGGTGAAAGGCAATCGGGGGCCGTATGCCATTTTGTTGACGAGGATCCGGTCGCCATCTTTTAGCGTAGGCTCCATGGAGCCCGAGGGGATCTGGAACGGCTCCACAAAGGCCCAACGCACCGTCAGGGCGATGAACAGGGCTATAAGCGCTATCCGCATCCACTACTCCGTATCGAACTCGGGCGCCTGCGCGCGGTTACATCCCCCTTGATCCCCCTTCAAAGGGGGAATAACTCGTACCGCCGTTCCTACCGTCATCCCCGCGCAAGCGGGGATCCAGACCCTAAGCGTAGCGCCGCGCCCAGTGGATTCCCGCGTGCGCGGGAATGACGATGAGGCCGGGGGATGTACGTGATCGCACGCACGTTGACCTATGTCCTACAGACGCGGCCTACCCGCCGCAGCGGCCACCAAACGGCTGTCAACGGCCCAGCCAGATCGGCGCGCTCCACGTACCGCAAGGCGAGTTTTGGCTCTTCATCCTCGGCTCCAACAACCTCTGTCATAACGGCGTATTGCCCCTCTTTCAGCACGGTCTGCTTGGATTTGCCATCCACCGCTACAGGGCCGAGTTCCTGCAGCGACGGGACCAAGTCTTCCAACCGTTCACCGCCAATCTGAATGGAGCCGTTCTTGACGCCAGTTTTCTCGCCTGGCAGCGCCGCGATCCGGCCTATCCCAAGCGTCTCACCGTCCGTCTCGAAAAACGCCACGGCCTCGCCCCGCACCGGCGCCCGCCCCTTGGTCACGGGATTGCGGACCAACGGCAAACGTAGCCCGTAGGAGGCCTTGCTGACCACGATTCGGTCTCCTTGCTTGACGCCACACAAGCGCGAGGAAGCCTCAATGGCCCATGAATTAAACAAAAACAGCGCGCCCGCCATGTAGAGCCCCAAAGCGGCGGGCGGACCATAAAGCAGCAACCGGCCCCACCAGGTCTGGGAAAAACCGGTGAAATCCCGCCAATGGTCAATCGGCCACCAAATACAGAACACGCGGCCCAGAATATGATCCCGAGGCACCCAGCCGTAGTGCCGGCTGTCCACGCTGTTGCCGCTATTGTCACCAAGCATGAAATAGTGATCCTCGGGAACCACGGAATGCTGCTCGCTTTCGAGGATGCCATACCGGAAAGGGCGCTGCCGTCTGCCGCGCCGCACGCTTTCCTGCACGATCCGCTCGGCTTGTTCCGGCCCAAACATCTCGACGATCTCTTGGCGGTCAGCGTCGCTGACCTGGAACGCCCGCGTATAGTGGACATCCGGCATATCCTCCGGAAGCTGGAGGGGTTCGCCGTCGATATGCACCTCCCCATCCGCGATATGCACTTCCTCCCCAGGCAGGCCAATGATCCGTTTGACGAGGATATCGTGCTCGGCGTCTTCTTGCACCGCCCGAAACACCACGAGTTCAAAGCGCTTTGGATCGCGCCACTCGAAGAAACGGCTATTGGCAAAGGGGACCCTTAGTCCATAGTGGAGCTTATTCACGAACACGCGGTCACCCCGCATGAAGCGGGGATCACCATGGAGCGTCGGCTCCATCGAGCCGCTGGGGATTTTGAACGGCTCGATAAAGGCCCAGCGGACCACCAGCACCAATAGGATGATCAGCAGCCATCCTCTCAGGTTGGCCCATGTCCACGGCCCAGTGATGTGTTCTATGCGTTCCCGCCACTTCCCCTTGGGTTCAGACGCAGGAGATGTAGTCGAAGATTTGTGTTTATCCGTGCTATTTGTCACTATCGCCATCCACTTGTAAGAGCGCCATGAAGGCCTCTTGGGGAACCTCAACCCGGCCTACTTGCTTCATCCGTTTCTTGCCTTCCTTCTGCCGTTCCAGCAGCTTGCGTTTGCGCGTGATGTCGCCGCCGTAGCATTTGGCCGTCACGTTCTTACGCATGGCCTTAACGGTCTCCCGCACAATGACCTTGTTGCCTACCGCCGCTTGGATGGCCACCTCATACTGCTGCCGCGGAATGAGCCGTTGGAGCCGCGAAGCCAGGGTCCGGCCTATTTGCTCGGCCCGTTCCCGGTGGACAATGGTCGAGAGCGCGTCGACCGGTTCGCCGTTGAGGAGAATATCGAGCCGCACCAACTTGCCGGGCCGGGTTCCCACGAGGCGGTATTCGAGGCTGGCGTATCCGCGTGTAACGGTCTTCAGCCGGTCGTAAAAATCCATGACTACCTCGGCCAACGGCAGTTCATACAAGACCATGCAGCGATTGTTGTCGATGTAATCGATGCGCACATAATTACCGCGCTTATCCTTGCAGAGGTCGCACACGGACCCGAGATAGGCGGTGGGCGTGATAATCTCCGCTTCGATGTAGGGCTCCTCGATGCGTTCGGTTTCGTTCGGCGCGGGCATCCGCGAGGCGTTTTCTATAATCACTTCCTCGCCCGAACTCTTCGTCACTCTATACCCCACGTTGGGAATCGTGGTCACCAGGGTGAGGCCGAACTCCCGCTCCAGCCGCTCTTGAATGATCTCCATGTGCAGGAGCCCCAGGAACCCCAGGCGGAACCCCAACCCGAGCGCGTCGGAGCTGTCGGGCTGATACTGGAAAGAGCCGTCGTTGAGCTGGAGCCGGTCAAGGGCGTCCCGCAGCTCTTCATAGTCTGTGTCTCCCGCCGGATACAACCCGCAGAACACGAGCGGATTCACTTCTTGATAGCCGGGCAGCGGATTCGGAGCGGGATTGGCCGCGTCCGTGATGGTGTCGCCGATTTTCGTCGCCTTCAGCGTCTTAATGCTGCAAATGACGTAGCCCACCTCGCCGGTTTCCAGGCTGTCGGCCGGCTGGATCGCCGGTTTAAACACGCCAAGTTCGTTTACCTCGTATTGCAGCCCACTCGACATCATCTTAATCGTCATGCCCTTGCGCATGCGGCCTTGCTTCACACGCGCATGAATGACCACGCCGCGGTAGGTGTCGTAGACCGCGTCAAAGATGAGGGCTTTCAACGGCGCGTCCCGGCTGCCTTTCGGAGGCGGAACCCGGTCGATGATCGCCTGGATGATTTCCTCGGTCCCAATGCCTTCCTTCGCGCTGGCGAGGATGGCCGAATCGCTATCAAGACCCAAGACTTCCTCGATCTGCCGCCGCGCCATATCCACATCTGCGCTGGGCAGATCAATCTTGTTGATGACAGGAATGATCTCGAGATCCTGCTCGATGGCCTTATAGGCATTCGCCAACGTCTGCGCTTCCACGCCTTGCGCTGCATCCACCAACAGCAACGCCCCCTCACAGGCCGCCATGCTCCGCGAGACCTCGTAGGAGAAATCGACGTGGCCGGGCGTGTCGATGAGGTTCAACACATATTCTATCCCATCATCCGCCGTGTGCGTCAGGCGCACGGACACGGATTTGATAGTGATGCCTCGCTCTCGCTCCAACTCCATGGTGTCGAGGGACTGGTCTTGGAAGGTGCGTTCATCCACGGCCCCCGTCAACTGAAGAAAACGATCCGCGAGCGTGGATTTGCCATGGTCGATATGCGCGATGATGCAGAAATTTCGTATTCGGTCCAGCGGTGTCGCCATAAAGTCCTTGTATTGAATTTCCGGCCGCGCCGGTAATCCGATTCGAGTTAAGCTTTATGAGAGTAAACGTCCCAGTAGCATACCGGGTACACTAAGATAGGCGCAAACCTCGGGAGCGTCCCAATCAAAGGATCCAGACGCCCCTGGTGTTGGGTACATCTCCCTACCCCCTAAAAGGGGAATCGTGTGGCGGACGTCTCGTCTGCCCAGATTATGATGCGCGCAGAGGCGGGCGTTCCCGACCCGTGCTCGTGAAGATAGCAGAATTCCCTATTCGAAGCGGGCAGGGGAATGAAATGCCCCGCACATCAGGCTTACCGGCGCTCGTAGGATGTCGCTCAGGGCCGGTTTATCTGTTCGATGACCTGCAAACTCCGGAATGCAACACCCGTTTGCTCCGCGGCGAAGCGGCTCAGAAGGGCAAACAACGTGTCCGGCGCCGTTTCCGTGGGACACGCGCGCTTCGCGTTGGAAAATGCCGCCAGCGCCTCCCGTGTTTCCGGCTTCAGCCGGTGAGGCGCCGGGCAGTCCGTACACACCACGCCGCCCTTCATGGAGAATCCGCAGCCGCCCTCCGGAACGGGCGCGCCACATTCCACGCACGTTTCCACCGCCGGCGCCACCCCTGCGGCTTCCAACAAGCGCAACGTCTGCCACGCGGCGTGCATCCGGGGCGGACCCGGCCAACGGCTCAAGTCCTCAAGGTTGTGCACGAGGGCCGTGTACATTTCTTCCAAGCCAACGGCCTCGCCGGACAGTTTATACGCCAATTCCAGGATGAAGGAGCCGTACAGACTTTTGTCGAAATCCGCCTTGAGCGCGCCGAACCCATTCAAAAGGCTCGCCTCGGTAAGCGTCTGCACCGAACGGCTTTCCTTCCAATGATACACGATTTCCACTCGATTGAAGGAATCCAGCGCCGAGCCCGTGGCGCTGCCCGGACGCCGCGCGCCTTTCACCATGCAAGCGAGCTGGCCGCGGCTGGGGGTCAGAAAGGTGACGATCCGGCTCGTCTCGCTGTAGTCCACCGCCCGTAGGACGACCCCTTCGGAGCGTTCTTGCATTCGTGGGCCACTCCAAATCCAAGGGGCTGCCTGGCATTACCGGCTCGCATCCTTGTGGCATTCGGCGATGAGGTTCGCGACGAGGGCCGTCCATCCCGTTTGGTGGCTGGCTCCCAGCCCCGCCCCGGTGTCACCGTTGAAATACTCGTGGAAGAGTAAGCGGTCTCGCCACTCAGGGTCGGCCTGCAACTCATCCGGCTCGCCCAAGAAGGGACGGCGTCCGCGCTCATCCAACGCGAAAAGCCTGATAAGCCGCCTTTTGATTTCCCCGGCCGCTTCATCCAATGGCATCCGCCGCCCGGAGCCGGTGGGGACCTCAACCGTCAAATCATCCCCCCAGAACCGGTGATAACGTTCCAAGGCCCGGATGATGAGGAAGTTCACAGGCATCCAAACTGGTCCCCGCCAATTGCTGTTTCCGCCAAACAGGGGGGTTCGCGACTCAGCCGGCTCGTAGCGGACTACTTCGCGGAAACCCTCCCGAGCGAAGATGTAGGGCTCGTTTTCGTAAACCTTGGATAGAGAACGAATGCCATACGGCGAAAGGAATTCGGACTCGTCGAATAACCGCGCCAGGACCCGCTCCAGTTGTTCCCTCCGCATAAGCGCCAACAGGCACCGCCCCTTCTCCCCCGGCTCAAAGCGGCACGTGATGTTGCTGGTGAGGTCGCTGCGGTTTTCGTAGAACCATTCCATCCGCTTCTTGAAGCCGGGCAATTGGTCCACCTGACACGGATCCAGTATCTCCACCGCCAGCAGCGGGATCAACCCCACCATGGACCGCAGCCGTATCGGTTCTCGCGTACCATCCGGATGGCGGATCTGATCGTAGAAAAAGCCGTCTTCCTCATCCCACAGCGAGCGGCCGCTCCACTTGATGTTGTGAATGGCGTCGGCGATATAGAGGAAATGCTCGAAGAATTTCGACGCAATGTCTTCATAAACCGCATTGGTTTTGGATAGTTCCCACGAAATGGAGAGCATGTCGAGGCAATACATGGCCATCCAACTGGTGGCGTCGCTCTGTTCGAGGCGGCCGCCAGCAGGCGGAGGCGAGCTGCGATCGAACACCCCTATGTTGTCCATGCCCAGGAAGCCGCCCTCGAACACATTTTGCCCCAGCACATCCTTCCGGTTCACCCACCAGGTGAAGTTCATGAGCAATTTGTGGAACACCCGTTCAAGAAACGCCGTGTCCCCCTCGCCTTTTTCGCGCTGCTCGCAATCGTAGATTTCCCAAAGCGCCCACGCTTGAACAGGGGGATTGACATCATTAAAGTCCCATTCGTAGGCGGGAAGCTGCCCATTGGGATGCATGTACCATTCCCGCGTGAAACGGGCAAGCTGCCGTTTGGCGTATTCGGGATCGGCCATCACCAACGGCAACACATGAAACGCCGAATCCCACGTGGCGTACCACGGGAACTCCCATGTATCCGGCATGGAGAGGACATCGTCGTTGTAAAGATGCACCCATTGATGGTTCCGCCCTTGAAGGCGTTCCGGCGGCGGCGGAGCTTCCGTGGGATCCCCCCGAAGCCAAGTCTCCACCACATAGTGATACCACTGCTTTGACCAAAACATCCCCGCCATGGCTTGACGGAAAATGGCGGCTTCTTCTTGGGGGACCTCCCGCGGCAGTAGCGCGCCGTAAAATGCGTCCGCCTCCTTGCGCCGTAGCCGCACCACGTCATCAAACGCATGCGTGTCGATGGCCGCTCCCGCTTCCGGCGCAAGCCGCAACCGCGTGGTTCGGCGCTCTCCGGCGGGGATGTCCCAGCGGTACCAGCCCGCCCATTTCGTGCCGCCGTCAATCGCGGCGGCGTCCGCGTCTCCATAGACGACCGCGTAGTGAAAGGCGTCCTTCACGTGAGCGGCGCGATTGGGCGCGTCGTACAAACGCCGCCGGTTGGTTTCGTTCTCCGTGAACAGGAAGTCGGGATCGCCATCCAGCGTCAGGCTCCGTTTGCCCAACGTCGGGTGAATCGCCTCCACCGTCCCCTCTTTACCGCCCCGCAACAAAGGTTTTTCCTCTTTCGGCGTCCAGCTCCACGTGTTGCGGAACCACAGGGTGGGCAGCAGGTGAAAGTTCGCCGCCGCCGGGCCCCGGTTCTCGACGGTAATGCGAATGAGGACGTCCTCCGGGCCCGCCTTCGCGTATTCCACCACCACATCGAAGTAGCGGTTTTCATTGAATATCCCCGTATCCACCAGCTCGAATTCGGGATTCTCAAGCCCTTGGCGGGCGTTGGCCGCGACCAACTCGGCATACGGAAACGGCTCTTGCGGATAACGGTACCGCGCCCGCATATAGCTATGCGTGGGCGTGTTATCCTCGAACCAGTAGCACTCCTTCACATCCTCGCCGTGGTTCCCCTCATGGTTGCTGAGGCCAAACAACCGTTCCTTAAGAATGGGATCCTTGCCATTCCAAAAGGCCAAGGCGAAACACAGCCGTTGATGGTTGTCGCTAATACCCAACAATCCATCCTCGCCCCACCGGTAAGCGTACGAGCGAGCGTGTTCGTGAGGCAGATAGCTCCAGGGGTCTTGATTGGCGCTGTAATCTTCCCGGACCGTACCCCATTGACGTTCCGCCAAGTAGGGTCCCCAGCGCCGCCAGTGCTTTTCGCGCCGCTCGTTCTCGGCAAGCCGTGTATGTTCCGCCGTTTCCATGGCGCTAGGTTCCTTCTCTGTTTCCATCCGCTCGCTCTTAGGGGGCTTGGGGCCCGTGGGGTTGTCCGCATCAGAACATCCCCCTTGATCCCCCTTCAAAGAGGGAATTGTGCGTGAAAGCCGGCGCAACACCGGCGTTGTGGAACATCCACAAACTTAAAAGGCGGAGTGAGTCCTAGTACTCTTTCTATTCTAAAATTGTGCATCATGCCGGCCAAAACGGAGGATCGATACACCTCTGAACCTTTCTGTGAGTCCAATTGGACCACATG
>JBKHFO010000072.1:0-15036 GCA_046540175.1 Candidatus Hydrogenedentota bacterium | reverse complement strand
ACGCGAACAATCCCGGCCCTTACGAAAGTGGATTCGGTCGTACCGCCGGCATCTTGCCGGCCTATATATCGCCGCCTTCCACACGGCTTTTCTGCCGGCGGCACGGGGGATGGATGGGGCGGGCTCCCGCGTCTTGCGGGGCCAGAAGGCGTGTGATAGACTCTGCTCATGATTTCCGCAACAGCGCAAGGGCGTGGAGGGGTTTCCGCGGGCGCGGCGCGCGTCCGCGGCGCGTACAATTGAGCCCGAGCGTTTCCCGTTTTCCTTCCCGTAATGTAAATGAAACTTCACGCCCCCGATGACGGCATGTCCTTGGAGTGCGGCGTGTCTTCACGGAGCCAAGAGCAATGTCTGTCTTTGACGAATTACAATGGCGGGGCATGGTCAATCAGACCACCCATGACGAACTGGCCCCCCGCCTTTCGAAAGAACGTTTCGTGGTCTATTGCGGGTTTGACCCGACCGCGGAAAGCCTTCACATCGGGCATCTCCTCGCGATAAAGGGCTTGTGCCACTTTCAACGCCACGGCCACCAGCCCATCGCGTTGGTCGGCGGGGCCACGGGGCTCATCGGCGATCCCAGCGGCAAGAGCGAGGAGCGTCAACTGCTGAGCATGGAGGCGATCGAGGCCAATGTGGCGGGCATCGGCGCGCAATTGGACCGGTTTCTCGATTTCACCGGCGAAAACGCCGCGAAAGTCCGCAACAACGCGGACTGGCTGGGCCAATGGGGGCTCCTGGAATTCCTCCGCGACATCGGGAAGCACTTCTCGGTCAACGTCCTGCTGTCGCGCGACTCCGTGCGCCAGCGCTTGGAAGAACGAGGCCAGGGCATGTCCTACACCGAATTCTCCTACACGCTGCTCCAATCCTACGACTTCCTTCATCTCTATGATACCGAGGGCTGCCGGTTGCAGATCGGCGGCAGCGACCAGTGGGGCAACATCGTGGCGGGGATGGACCTCACCCGCCGGTTGCGCGAGGGCGCGGAGACCTTTGGCCTCACGTTTCCCCTCGTGACGAAGGCGGACGGCGGCAAGTTCGGCAAGACCGAAGCCGGGACCGTGTGGCTAAGCCCGGAGCGGACCTCGCCGTACAAGTTCTATCAGTTTTGGGTCAACGCGCCGGACGCCGATGTGGTGAAATTCCTGCGCTACTTCACCTTTCTCGAACGGGAAGCCATCGAAGAGTTGGCCAAGAGCGTGGAAGAAGCCCCGGAACGCCGCGCCGCCCAGTATAAACTCGCGGAAGAAGTCACCCGCTGGGTCCACGGCGAGGACGAGTTGCAAAAGGCCATCAAGGCCTCGAACGCCCTGTTCGGCGGCGCCATTCGCGGGCTGGATGCGGCGACGCTCGAGGATGTCTTCAGCGAAGCGCCCTCCGCCGAACGCCCCCGCGCGGAACTCGGCGAGGGCCGGCCCCTGGTGGAGGTGCTCGTGGATAGCGGCGTGGTCAAAAGCAAGGGCGAAGCCCGCCGCCTCATCCAAAACGGCGGCCTATACCTGAACAACGAACGCGTCACGGATGAAGCCGCCGAGTTGAACGAAAACTCGCTCATCACCGATACCATGGCCGTCATCCGCAAAGGCAAGAAGCAGTATCACCTCCTGCGGTTTACGGACTAAACTCGCGGCTCACCCGCCGCGCAAGAAAAAGGAGGGCGCACAATGGCCCAACCCAGTGTTCTTTCAACTATGAAAATCGTACGCGACTTTACCATGAACAATCTGCGGGACGTGAGCGTGGACGCGTTGCTCCAGATTCCCGAGGGCTTTAAGAACAACATTCTGTGGAATGCCGGCCACATCGGGGTGGTCCAATGCGAATTGCTCCATGGCCTGAGCAAACGCGCCCTGCCCGTGCCCGAGGGATGGGTCGAGTTCTTCGATAACGGCACGTCTCCCCAGGATTGGAGCGAACCGCCCGCGGCGCGGGATGTAATGGAAGTGCTCGAAGGGTTGACCAGCCAGATCGAGCAGGATTACAAGAATGGCCTGTTCGACAGTTTCCAACCCACGGAACTGGCGCCGGGCATCGCGTTCAACACCTTTGAAGACGCGGCGCAATTCCATTGCGTCCATGAAGGCCTGCATCTCGGGGTTATCATGAGCCTGAAGAAGCTCGTGTAACCACGGAAACGGGTGACGTAGTACGCCGCGCGTAGGGCTCTCACTCGCTTTTGAAGGCGGTTGGCGCGTTTGCACGTCGAGGGGATATTGTGGTAAATTATGCAATAAGACTGCCGCAGTGACCAAGAGTGGGTAGATACCCACTCTTTTTTGTAATTGTAGAGGACGGCGTGACTGCATTTGAGACAGCACAGAAGGTGTGGGGCCTGATCGAGCCGCATCTACTGGAACAAGGCTACGAACTCATCGAAGTTGAGTACGCCCAGCAGAGCGGCCAATGGGCGTTGCGCGTTTTCATCGATCAGCCGGGGGGCATCACGCTGGACGATTGCCAGGCCGTTTCGCAACTGCTTAGCCCGATTTTGGACGAGGCGGACCTCGTTAGAGGCTCCTATGTGCTGGAGGTATCCTCGCCCGGCTTTGACCGGCCCGTTCGCAGGCCCCAGGATTTCGAGAAGTATGCGGGGGAGCGGGTGAAGTTGAAGACGGTGGCCCCGGTGTCAGGCCGGAAGCGGTTCACGGGCATTCTAAAAGAGTTTCGTGACGGTCTCATCGTGATTGAATGCGATGGGACGCCGTACAATATTCATATCGACAACCTCCATAAAGCCAATTTGGACCGGTAGAACACCTTGGAGGACGTGCCGAAGATGGCGGAACCGGCCGGAGAAACGAACGTGTAGACAATCACATCACAGAACGGCGCGGGTGGGGTCGCCGATAACGCAGTTCCGGCAGGTCCGGACCTAGATTCATTATTGAGGAGCCTATGGTGGACGTTAATTTGCAGGTGATCCTACAGCAACTCCAGGCCGAGAAGAGCATCAACCGGGAGACGCTGATAGAGGCCATCCGCAGCGCGATTGAAAGCGCGGCGAAAAAAGGGATGACCCACGCCGCCAACGTGATGGTGGACGTGGATCCGAAGACGCTTGAGTTCAAGGTCTACGAGATTCGCACGGTCGTGGAGACCGTCAAGGACCCCGGCCGGGAGATCAGCCTGGAGCAAGCGAAGGCGCTGAATCCCGATGCCGCCCCCGGCGCCCGCTTGAAGGCGCCGGCCGAGCCCAAGGATTTCGGCCGCATTGCCGCCCAGACGGCGAGGCAAGTCATCATTCAGAAACTGCGGGATGCTGAACGCGATCAAGTATTTGACGAGTTTAAGCACCGTGAGGGACAATTAATAACAGGGGTGGTAAAGCGCGTTGCCCAAGGCAACGTGTATGTAACCATTGATAGAGCCGAGGCCGTTCTCCCCGCCCGCGAACAATCGCCCCGAGAGAATTACAAAACCGGTGACCGCATTCGGGCTTACTTGCTTGAGGTCGAGAAGACGGCAAGAGGGCCGCAAGTGGTGTTGTCGCGGGCCACGGGCGAGTTGGTGCGCGAATTGTTCTTCGTGGAAGTGCCTGAAATCTACGATGGAACGGTGGAGATCAAAGGGGTCGCCCGCGAGGCGGGCAGCCGGACGAAGTTCTCCGTGCATTCCAACGATCCCAATGTGGATCCCGTGGGGGCATGCGTGGGCATGAAGGGCTCGCGCGTGCGCGCGGTGGTCGAGGAGCTTGCCGGTGAGAAGATTGATATTGTCCGGTGGAGCCAAGATCCCGCCGAGTTTTGCGTGAACGCCCTCAATCCCGCCGACATTCTGGATATTTCGGTGGACGAGGAAAACCGCTCCATCCTCGTGGTTGTGCCGCAGGACCAACTATCGCTGGCGATTGGAAAGCGGGGGCAAAACGCGCGGCTGGCTTCCAAGCTCCTCGGGTGGAACATTGACATCAAAAGTGTGGCCGAAATCGCCGAAGGCGGAGAGGAAGCCGCTGAGATCCCCGAACCGGAAGCTCCGCGGTTCTTCACGCCCGAAGACGAAAACCCGGCGTTGGAATCATCGCCCGCCGATACGGATGGCCGCGAGGAATCCATGTAATAGGGTTTCCCGCTTTGTGGCGAAAGAAGCAGCTTCTTGGAGGTAAGACATAGATGCAGACAGTGGCTCGTCTGGCGGAACGGTTGGACATGTCGGCGGAAGACGCCGTCGAAAAGCTTCGCTACATGCTGTACGAGGTGGACGGAGTCGAGTCCCAGATCGGGGACGAGGAATGCGATATCCTCATTGATGTGGACGACGACCCCGCGGTAGCGGAGCGTATTCGCGAAAAGCGGCAGAAAGAACAAAAAAAAGCCAAGAAGCAAACCACGCGCAAAACACAGGCTGCCAAAAAATCCACGGCGAAAAAGTCTACAGCAAAGAAAGCCACGGCCAAGTCCAAGGCGAAAAAGGACAGCGAAGCCGAGACCGGGGATAAGCCTCAGCCGGAGAAAGAGACCGCGCAAACCGCTTCCTCCGCGGCGGGCAGCGTAAAGGCTGAGCTGTTGCCGCCGGAAGAAACCGAGGAAGAGGCCGCATCCGCCACCGTCGAACCAGCCGCCGAGCCTGAACAGTCTCCAGCGGACGCGCAAGAAGCGGCCGCCCCCGCGGCAGAACCCGAAGAACCCGCTGCCGAGGCGGCTGAAACTCCCCTTGCAGAGGTTTCCCCTCCGACAGAGGAGGAAATCCCCGCCCAAGTCCAAGAACCCAAAGAAAAGCCCAAGAAGTCAAAAGAGAAGAAGAAAAAGAAGGAAGAAAAAGAAACCGGCTTCGCGATTGGGCGAGCGATGGAGCACGTGGAGAGCCCCGTCGAAGTGGTGCGCGCTGACGGCTCCGCGGTGGATGGATCCGAGCTAGAGGTTCAGGATACCGAGGCGGAGCCAGCGGCCGAAGAGCCCGAGGAAGAAACGAGTTCGGTATTGGCCGAGGCCGAGCGCCAGCAGGAAGAAGAGGAACTCAAACGCGTCGCCTCCCGGCACCGCGACGCCGCTTCTTCCCAAGCCAAGCCAGACCCGGCGGTGGTGGCTGAGGTAAAACGCAAGGCGGCGGAACGGCAAACAGCCAAGCCGGCCGCCAAGCGGCAGCCTGCCGCGGTTAGAAAAGCGGGGGCCAAGACGGGCAAAACCGCCCGAAAACGGCAGAAGAAAGCCGAGAAGGCCCGATCGGAGGAAGATATGCGTAAGAAGGCGGCGCAGGCCGTGCGAGAATATCAGAGCGGGGCCATGGGGGCAGGCCGGAAGAAGAAGCGCCGCCGCCGTGACACGGAGTCGGTGGATTCCACGGATGCTGAGCAGCAACCCCAAGTGCTTGAAGTGGGCGACAGCATGACGGTGGAGGAACTCGCCGCCGCTATGGAGATGGGGGTGAACGACCTCATTCTGGAATTGATGGAGTTTGATGTTCTAGCCAACAAGAATCAAGCCTTGGAACAGAACTTGGTGCGGACGATCGCGGAGGCCTTTGGCTATGAGGTGCGGGCTGTAATACCGGCAGAAGAAAAAGTGCTTGCGCCTATTCCGGACGATCCCGCCGATTTGCAGCCCCGGCCGCCGGTGGTGACCGTGATGGGCCACGTGGACCACGGGAAGACCTCCCTATTGGACCGGGTCCGCGAGGCGAACGTCGCCGAAGGCGAGGCGGGCGGCATCACGCAGCATATTGCCGCCTATGACGTTCAGATGCCCAACGGCCGGGTCGTATTCTTGGACACGCCGGGGCACGAAGCGTTTACGCAAATGCGCTCGCGCGGCGCCCAGGCGACGGACGTGGTGGTGCTGGTCGTGGCGGCGGACGACGGCATTATGCCTCAGACGGAGGAAGCCATTGACCACGCGCGGGCCGCTGGCGTGCCTATTGTCGTCGCCGTGAACAAATGCGACAAACCCGATGCCCAGCCCGACAGGATTCGCCAGGAACTCACCCGGTACGATCTCGTCGACGAGGCGTGGGGCGGCAACACGATTATCCGCAATATCTCGGCCAAAGAGGGCGACGGAGTGACCGACCTCATGGAGATGCTTGTGCTTGAGTCGGATTTGCTTGAACTCAAGGCGAATCCCAATAAGCGGGCGCAGGGGGTCGTGATCGAGTCGGAAATCTCCCGTGGCCAAGGTCCGGTGGCTTGGGTCCTCATACAAGAGGGCACTCTCCGGCCCGGTGAGGTGTTTCTAGCGGGCGAGACGTTCGGGCGCGTCCGTTCCATGATAGATTCTCATAGCAAACAGGTCGAGGAAGCGGGCCCCTCCACCCCTGTGGTGGTCACCGGCTTCGAGCGCCCCCCCAACGCGGGGGACCACTTTATTGAAGTGGCCGAGGAGCGAATCGCGAGGGAGATTGCGGAAAAGCGGCAGCAAATCAGCCGTCAGAAGCAAGGCGCGGCGCAACGCAAGATCACGCTTGAAGACTTGCAGACCCGTTTGGCGTCCGGCGAGAAGCGCGAGCTTAACGTGGTGGTTAAGGCCGACGTTCAAGGCACGGTGGACGCCTTGTCCTCGAACCTATTGAAACTGGGGAACGAGGAGGTTCAACTACGGTTGGTGCACACCGGGGTGGGGGGCATCAACGAGTCCGACGTCTTGTTGGCGAGCGCAAGCGAGGCCGTGATTATTGGGTTCCATGTGAGCGCCAACGCCCGCGCCGTCAAATTGGCTGAGCAAGAGGGGGTGGACATCCGGACCTATCGCGTGATTTACGAGGCGATCGAGGACGTGCGCAAGGCCATGGAAGGGCTGCTTGAGCCCGATATGCGCGAGGTCGTCACGGGTCACGCTGAGATCCGGGATATTTTCCGGGCTTCCGGCGTGGGTAACATCGCGGGCTGCTATGTGACCGATGGGGAGATAACCCGCGGCAGCCGCGCCCGCATTATTCGCGACGGCGTCGTCATTCGAGAGGGGCGCGTCGGCTCGCTCAAGCGCCTTAAGGACGACGCCCGCACGGTATCGTCGGGATATGAGTGCGGGATTAAGTTTGACAACTACGAAGACATCCGCCTGGGCGATATCATCGAAACCTATCGCCAGGAAGCGGTGGCCAAGACCTTGGCCTAGAGGCAAGGCCGTGATCATTGGAGTGCTGGAACTCCACTTTCTCATCCCTGGCTCCCGGTCCTTAAAGGAGAAGCGCCGGGTGATGAGCAGTATCAAACAGGTGTTGCGCAAACGCCACAATTGCTCGGTGGCCGAGACGGGCCACCAGGAACTCTGGGGCCGGGCCCTGGTGGCGGTGTGCATAGTCGCTCAGCACGAGCAAGATGTGCGGGAGCAACTCGACAAGGTGGTCCGGTTCGCGGAAACCCATGCGGACGCGGAACTCGTTGACCACGACATAGAGTTCATATAAATGCAAGAAGGCAGGCCAAGGCGGGTCGCCGAGCTGCTCCGCCAGGAAATCGCTCAGTTGATGATGCAGGGGGTGAAGGATCCCCGCATCGGTTTCGTGTCCGTCATGGACGTGCACATGTCCAAGGATCTCCGTTATGCCCGCGTGTACGTGAGCCTTTATGGCGGCGAAAGCGAGCGAAAGGCGTCCATGGCGGGGCTCGAGCAGTCCAAGGGGTGGATCCGGCGGGAAATCGGCAAGAAACTGCGGCTGCGGTACACGCCGGAGTTGCGTTTTCTCGAGGACGAGACCCTCGATCGCGTGTTTCATCTCGAAAACGTGTTCAAGGAATTGCGGGAGGAAGGTGACGCCGATGAAGAACGTTGATCTCGCCGGCGCGGTCGAACGGCTGCGGAAGGCGGATCGCGTTGTTATTGTGAGTCACCTTGATCCCGACGGGGACGCCATCGGCAGCACGCTTGCGTTGGCGGAGTTGGCGAGAGCCCTCGGGGCAGGGGAGGTCCAATGTCTTAATAACGATCCCGTGCCCTCCCTGTACCAATGGGTTGCCGGCTCCAAGCAAATCGTGGGACCGGAAAACGCTTGGAACAGCGGCTGTGATCTGGCCGTGGCCGTGGACACGAGCGCGTGGGATCGCCTCGGCGCCGCCGGGGATGCGGTTCGGCGCGCGCGGGAAGTGCTGGTGCTGGATCATCACCTCGTGGACGAACCCCTCGGTGATTATGGTTTGGTGGATCCCCGGTATGCGGCGTCGGGAGAACTGGTAATGGAACTCTATGACGCCGCGGGGGTGGCTATTGATCGGGAGAGGGCCGAATCGCTCTACGTCGCCATCGCCACGGACACCGGCGGGTTCCGCTTCAGCAACACCACCCCACGCACCCACCGCTTGGCCGCGCGGTTGCTGGAAACAGGGCTTGACGCCGCCGCCATTTCCGAGCGGGTCTTCGACGGGATCAGCCCAACCAAGTTCGAGCTGTTGCGGCGCGCGTTGGGGCGGGCCCAATTCGCCGCGGGCGGCGCGGTGGTCCATTCCGCGATTTTGCAGGAGGATATCGAAGCCGCCCAGGCGGGTCCTGACGAAGTGGACGGTCTCATCAAATACATCCGCAACGTGGACAGCGTACAGGTCGCAATAATGTTCCGCGAACTGGACGATACCACCACCAAGGTGAGCATGCGTTCCCGAAACGGATTCAATTCGGCCGAATTCTTGCAGCAGTTTGGCGGCGGCGGGCACGCGCTTGCCGCCGGGGCGACGCTCGTGTTGCCGCTGGAGCAGGCGCGTGATGTCGTCCTGGACCGTGTCACGCCTATCGTTGGAGAGACCTCTTGAAGGGCATTTTGCTAGTTGATAAACCCGTGGGCTGCACCTCCCACGACGTTGTGGATATGATTCGGCGGGCGGCGGGCATGCGCCGGGTGGGCCATACCGGCACATTGGATCCCAATGCTACCGGATTGCTGATTCTATGCCTCGGGCAGGCCACGCGCCTATCCGAGTTTCTTATCGGATTGGACAAGGTCTACGAAGGCGCCATGCTGCTCGGCACAGTGACGGACACGCAGGATATTGAAGGCGAAGTCCTTGAAGAAAAAGATGTCCCGGACACGATTACCGAGGAGCAGATCAAGGAAGTTTTTCAGCGTTTTACCGGCGAGATCCAACAAGTCCCGCCCATGGTGAGCGCCGTCAAAAGCGGGGGCGCGCGCCTTTACTCGTTGGCGCGCAAGGGCGAAACCGTGGATCGGCCAGCGCGGGCGGTGACCGTGCATGAATTCGACTTGCTAGGTTTCGAGCCGCCCAAGGTGTACTTTCGCATCCGATGCACCCGGGGCACGTATGCGCGGACCTTAGCGCATGATGTAGGCCGGGAGCTGGGATGTGGCGGCACGTTGGCGGAGCTTCGCCGGACCTGGGTGGGCCACCATTCCGTGGAAAACGCCCAATCCGCCGGCGTTTTTCAAACGCGCGAGGATGTCCAGCGTCACCTCTTGCCGGTGGATGACGCGCTCAACCTTCCGGCCGTGATCGTGCGGCGGGGCGGCGAGCGCCTCGTGGCCAACGGCAACGCCTTGGGGCCGGGGGATATCGAAGCTTCCCAAAAGACCGTCAGTGGCTGGGTCCAGATCAAAAACGAAGACGGCAAACTACTGGCCGTTGGTCAAGCGGGGGGCGTACCCGCGGCGCCCATTATTCAGCCTAAGCGCGTTATTGGCGGAGGATCATGAGAGTTGTGGAGGATGTCCGCCGGCTGGACAATGCCCTGCCCGGCGTGGTGTTGACGGTAGGCAGCTTTGACGGCGTCCATCTCGGCCATCAGCGCATCCTCGAACAGGTTCGCCACCATGCCCGCCAGCGCGGCGTAACCGCCGCGGTGCTCACCATGCGGCCCCATCCCCGCGAGTTCTTCTCGCCCAGCCATGCCCCGAATCTGCTTACGAGCGATGCCAAAAAGTTGGCGTTGCTCGAGGAAGCGGGGATGGACGCCGTGTTTTTCTTGCCATTCAACGCGGAAACCGCCCGTATAACGCGGGAGGAATTCGTGGAGCAGATCCTCGTCGAGCGCTGTGGTGTGGAACACCTCGTTGTGGGCCACGATTTCCGCTTTGGATATCAGGCCGGGGGCGACTACGCTTTCCTGACCGAGGCGGCGGCCCGGTACGGCTTTGAAGTAACCGAAGCTGAACCTGTGCTCCTTGAAGGAGAGCGGGTAAGCTCCACGCTGATTCGGGAGCAGATCCTTCAGGGCGATCTCGAAAAAGCCGCTCAACTGCTGGGCCGGCGTTATGCCGTCTTGGGAGAGGTGGTATCGGGGCGCAGCATCGGCCAGACCATTGGCTATCCCACCGCCAATATCCAGCCTTATCACAGCGCCGTGCCCGCCCAGGGCGTATACGCCGCGGAGGCGCATCTAAACGGCCGCACCCATATAGCCGCCGTGAACATCGGTATTGCCCCGACCATACGTCACGCGGAAGCCGCCATCGAGGCCTTTCTCCTGGACTTTGATCGCAATATCCAGGGTGAGGAAATCGAACTGGTCTTTCATCACCGGCTCCGGCCCGAACGCAAATTCCCCAACCGGGAAGCCCTTGTCCAACAGATCGGACGCGACGTCGAGGCCATTCGCGCCTACTTCGCCGGTGAATCCCCGCGAGGAGACGCCGCCCCCTTCTCGTAAAGAGGCGCGGGAAGCCGCCACCGCTGGTTTGCAATGCTGGTTTGAAGCCGTTTCCTAATCGTCAACAGGCTGTGGGGACGGCTTGTTCGACGGGTTCCCCGCTGAGCCAGTGCCCGTTGGCGCCTGTAATGCGCACGAGGACGAGGTCTCCGATTTCGAGCGAGCCGTCCATGACGGTGACAGGGCGGTGTCCATCGGTCCGCCCGTTCATGGCGTCACGCCGCTTGGGATTGGCGCCATCGATAAGGACCTCTTGTACCGTGCCGGCGTAACGTTCGATGCGTTGCGCGTTGATGCGCTCTTGCAGTGCGATGACCCGCGCGAGCCGGTCTTCCTTCACCTTGCGCGGCACATCGTCCGCGAAATGCTTGGCCGCCTTCGTCTTGGGCCGGGGCGAGTACTTGAACGGGAAGATCTGACTGAACTCGGCCTCTTCAAGCACGCGCAACGCGCCTTCGAAATCTTCCTCGGTTTCCGTGGGAAACCCCACGATCAGGTCCGTGGTCAGCTCCAGCTCGGGGTTGATGGAGCGCATGTACCGGACCTTGGCGAGAAACTCGTCCACATTATGCCGCCGGTTCATGAGGTGAAGCAGCCGGTCCGAGCCCGCCTGGAACGGCAAGTGGAGGTGGTTGCAGATGTTCGGGCGGGCCGCCATGAGATCCGAGAGGCGATCGTTCCAGTCGTTGGGATGGGGCGAGGTAAACCGGATGCGCGGCAAGTCCTCGATCCGGGAGACCGCGTCAAGCAGCGCATAAAAGTCCCAATCGCCCGCTTGGTAGGAGTTTACGTTCTGTCCGAGCAGCCAAATCTCCCGCGCTCCCCGGTTTACAAGGTCCCGCGCTTCCCGCAGGATGTTCTCCGGTTCCCGGCTGACTTCCCGGCCCCGGGTGAAGGGGACGACGCAGAACGTGCAGAAGTTGTCGCAACCCTTGGTGATGGCGATGTACGCCTTACACCCTTCAACATGGCCCCGCTCGACCCATTCCTCCGGGATGAAGTTCTGGATCTTCTTGTCGCGGGGCATCCACTTGGTCATGAGCACCCGCTCGCCGTTGCGAACGCGCTCGAGCATCTCGGGCAGCCGCATGTAGTTGTCCGGGCCAAAGACCATGTCCACGGCCTTCTCCCGTTTCAAGATGGCCTCCCCCTCTTGCTGCGCCACGCAGCCTCCCACGCCGATCACGAGTTCGGGGTTGACCTTCTTTAGCGGGCGCAATTGGCCGAGATGACTGTATACCTTGTTCTCGGGATTCTCCCGCACGGAGCAGGTGTTCAGCAGAATCAGCGAGGCCTCCTCCTTGCGCTCGGTGAGGGCATAGCCCTCCGCCTCGAGCACCTCCTTCATGCGGCCGCTGTCGTGCTCGTTCATCTGACACCCGAAGGTCTGGATAAAAGCTTTGGGTTGCATGAGACTCCTGTCGAACGTAAAGGCTGATGATGGACGTAGCGTTGCTATTCGCCGGGGGTGCGCCACATCCGTTACTAAGTATAGCAGCCCCGGCGTTTTGCGGGCAACGCGCGGTTTCGTTTCTCAATCGGGGGTAAGAAGACGGCTTTCGGGGATGACATCTCCCAGGCCACCTTCCTGGCGGCTTATGTGAAGGCAAGATGCCGGTGGTGCGTAGGGGGGATGTAAACACGCCCACACCGCCTTATGCGGCGATGGGGAGCCGTTAGCCTTTAAGCAGAGGAACTACATCGGAGATCAGGCGCGCGACGGGGACGCCGGCGTGTCCCATCTTCTCGATCTTGGCCGCGACGGTATCCTCGCCGCCCTCAAGAATGGCGCCGGCGTGGCCCATCTGCCGGTCCGGGGGGGCGGTGAGGCCGGCCATGAAGCCGATCACGGGCTTGGTCATGTGTTGGCGGTAGTAGCGCGCGGCTTCGACTTCGTCGTGTCCGCCAATCTCGCCGACCAGAACCACGGCCTCGGTGTCAGGGTCTTGCTCGAACAAGGGGAGGATGTCGGTGAAGGTGGTCCCGATGACAGCGTCGCCGCCGAGGCCCGCGCAAAAGGACTGACCCATGCCGGCCTCCGTTAGGGCATACACAATCTCGTAGGTGAGCGTGCCGCTGCGGGAGACGACGCCGATGGAGCCAGGAGTGTGGATGTTGGCCGGCATGATGCCCACCTTGCACTGGCCCGGTTTGATGATGCCCGGCGAGTTAGGCCCAATAATGCGGATGCCCTTGGCGCTTAGCGTTTCGTACGCCTCAAGCATGTCCAGGGTGGGGATCCCGTCGGTAATCACCACGAGGAGTTTGAGCGGGGCCTTGGCCGCGTCGAGCATGGCGGCCCGCGCGAATTTGGCGGGGACATACATCGCCGATACTTCGGCGCCCGTCTCCGACACGGCCTCGGGCACGGAGTTGAAGACAGGCAGGCCGTGGATGGTTTGGCCCCCTTTGCCTGGCGTTACGCCGCCCACGGCCTTAGTGCCGTAAGCGAGCATTTGGCGGGTGTGAAACGAGCCATCGCGGCCCGTGATCCCTTGCACAACGACTCGAGTATTCGCATCGATAAGCATGGGGCTACGCCGCCCCCGCGATCTTGACGGCTTCCCGTGCGCCCTCTTCCAAGGTGGCGGCCGTTACAATGCCGGTTTGCTCCAGCATGGCCCGGCCCTCTGCTTCGTTGGTCCCCACGAGCCGGACCACGATCGGCACGGACACGTCGAAGGTTTCGAGGGATGTCAGGATGCCCTCGGCGATGTCGTCGTAGCGCGTAATGCCGCCGAAGATGTTGACAAAGATGACCTTGACGCCTGGGTGTTGCAGGATAAGTTCGAACGCGGCCACCACTTTCTTCGGGTTCGAGCTGCCTCCCACGTCGAGGAAATTGGCGGGCTGACCGCCGTGGTGTTGGATGATATCCATCGTGGCCATGGCGAGGCCCGCCCCGTTCACCATACAGCCGATGTCGCCGTCGAACCGGATAAAGGCCAGCCCCTGCGCACGGGCCTTGGCTTCGCTGGGATCCTCTCCGCTGGCCTTCCGCATTTCCTGGAGGTCTTCGTGACGGAACAGGGCTTTGTTGTCCACCGTCATCTTGGCGTCGAGGGCGAGAATCGTCCCCTCCGTATCGGCGATGAGGGGGTTGATCTCGATAAGGGAAACGTCCTTTTCCGCGAACAGCCGGCCCATGCGCGCCATGATGCCGGCGGTTTGCTTGACTTGACTGGGAACCTCGAACAACTGCCCCGCGAAATCCATCAGGCTGTCCGGATTCAACCGCGCAAGCTGGGAGACGGGGATCTTCCGTTTGAACACCTTCTCCGGCGCTTCTTTCGCTGTCGCTTCGATATCGACGCCCCCCTCCGCGCAGCCCACGAACGAAACCGCGCGTTCACCCCGGTCGATGAGAAGGCTCAGGTAGACCTCTTGGGCGATGTGCGCGGCGGGGGTGATGAACACGGCTTGCACGGGGCGGTCCTGGATCGTGAGTTCAAGGATGGCTTGCGCCGCCGGACGGAGTTCCGAGGCGTCGTTCACGATGCGGACTCCCCCGGCCTTGCCCCGGCCGCCAGCGTGCACCTGGGCCTTGAGCACCACGGGAAATGAAAACACGTTGAGCGCCCTCGCGGCTTCCTCGGCGGTTCGCGCGACGATTCCATCGGGCGCCGGCACGCCATACATGCGCAAAAGGGCTTTCGCCTGGTACTCGTGGAGATTCATGGAGTCCTTGGGTCCTCGCTTCCGGAGTGTGCAGGGGGATGTTGCTGGCGCATGGCGCAAAAACGAATCCCCGGCGGCATCCACCGGCGGAAACACACTACTCTTCCGCTATACGCACACGGCCCCGGGATGTTGCGGATGGATGGAGCGAGGGGATTCATCAGCCGATGCACGGCCTAGCTGTTTCCAACTCTGCTACTCACGCCCCAATAATACAGGGCCAGGCGGGATTGGATCAACTCAATGCGGCGCTTTTCCCCGCAAAACATCGGCCAGCGAGCATTCCGTGTCGCTCATGGGAATCCCTCCAGTGAGCAGCAAGAGCGCGCCAATTCCAAAGCCCGTTGCGAATCCGCCGATGTGCGCCCAGTAAGCCACCGGCGCCCCACCCCCTATCACACCCCAAATGTCGACGACGAGCCACAGTAGGATGATCCACATGCTGCTTAGAGAAACCGAGCCACAGAAAGGCGGAAAGGGAAGGAAGATGAGGTAAAAGCAGGTGATATTGTTTAGAGGATAGAACACAAGGTACATGCCCACGACGCCGTTGACCGCTCCGCTGGCCCCGATGGTGGGCGCGCCGTTCAAGACGAGATGCGCCATTCCGCCGGCAATGCCCGCGGCGATGTAGATCAGGACGTAGGTCCAGTTGCCCACTTTCGCGCACACCGCATTGCCAAACACCCACAAGAAGAGCATGTTGCCCAGCAGATGCATAAAACTCCCATGAACCAGCATGTAGCTCAGCAGGCCTCCGGGACTCGAATCGTCCAGCATGGAACCGCGTATGAACTCCGGATTGACGAAGCCGCCCAGGGAATAGTACACG
>JBKHFO010000071.1:0-15135 GCA_046540175.1 Candidatus Hydrogenedentota bacterium | reverse complement strand
ACAAGGCCCACAGCCGCGACAACTTCGCCCAAGGCGCGCTGCGGGCCGCCCAGTTTGCCGCCTCCGCCGCGCCCGGCCTCTACGACATGCAGGACGTGCTCGGGCTGCGCTAAACGCCTCAAGGCCGCGGCATGGCCCCTAATCGCCGGGTTTCGTACCGCCGGCATCGTGCCGGTTTTCAAGCACAATTCCCCCTTGGAAGGGGGTGGTCCGCTGGGCCGGGGGATGTAAACACCCAGCACACCAACCTGCTCGGCGATTCGGGTAGGACCACGCGCGAACGCGCCCTCGCATCCGGGCCGTCGAAGCCGCGGCGCGCGCTGTTCCCTAATCACCTTGATGGTTACATGGTTCACGTAACACAAGAACAGAGGGAAAGACGGCATGACCCAAAGCGCGGACAATGTGCTCTACCATGGCGACAATCTAGATATCCTTCAACGGTGTGTGAAGGACGAGTCCGTTGACCTGGTGCGCCTGGACCCGGTGTTCAAGGCGCGGATGTTCTCCACGGTGGAGGGTTGACGATGAGCGCGCGAATCGATATTCCTCACGAGGCAATCGCTGATTTCTGCCGAAGGCGGCATGTCAAGGAAATGGCCCTCTTCGGTTCGGCCCTCACGGACGGCTTCCGGCCCGACAGCGACGTGGACGTGCTGGTGGTCCTAGAGGACGGCGCGGCTTGGAGCCTGTTTGATCATATCGAAGCCGAGGAGGAGTTGTCCGCGATTTTCGGACGGGAAGTGGACCTTGTGATGAAAAACGCGGTTCGCAATCCGTTCCGGCGCCACCATATTCTCAATCATCTGGAGGTGATCTATGCGGCCTGAGGAACGGAATGCGGCCCATCTCTGGGATATGCTTGACGCGGCGCGTGCCGTGCGGGAATTCGCTGGGGACCGGACGCGGGACGAATTTCTGAACCCAGACCGGGAAGCGGAAATGGTGCGTATGGCCATTGAGCGCAAATTGGAAATCCTGGGCGAGGCCGCCGGCCGCGTTAGCGAGGAATTTCGCGACAACCATCCCGAAGTCCCGTGGAAGGAAATCGTCGGTTTGCGAAACGTGATCAGCCATCAGTACGACAAAGTGGATTACATGGAGGTATACACCATTGTTCACGAACGCATTCCCGGTCTGATTGCGCTGATTGAGCCGCTTGTGCCGCCTGTGCCGGGAAGCGAGGATTGACCGAAGGCCCGGTCAAGAAGGCTTCGTAAGCCGTTCTTCGCCCGCCGCTGGCGGACTCGCCAGCGGCGGCGCTTTTATGTCTGGCTGTGGTGTAGGCTGGATGATTGTTGCGCCTCGGGGGCGGCAGGCCTACAATACGGAAGCCTGTAGAAATAAGGCGGCACCGGCATATCAGGAGGACTCGTTACCCAATGTTACTCTCCATAGCTGAAATCGTGTCCTGTGTCCTGTTCGCCGTGATTGGCGGTCTGGAAGCCTTTCTTACGCAAGACTTATTGCCAGACGCGATGTTTGCGCTAGCTAGCGCACTCGTAATAATTACCATTGCAGTCTCCATCTTTTTGGTCGATAGGGACTTTAGTTTCCAATTCGATCGCGCTGTCCTTCTCAATAAGGTTATTAAAGTGCATCGCCTTGTATATGCTATCGCTCTCTTGTTCTTTCCGTTCTTCCTGTGGGATGTGGCTACGAACCTCCCTGAGATATGGGCGGCAGCGGTTTCAAGCGTGCTTTTTGTGCTCTATGCAGTGGGCGTTGCGCTATTCGGTTCCTTTTACTGGCGGATGTATCGTTGGATGGTTGAATTGGAGCCGGAAAATGAAATGGCGCCAGACAGTTACCGTACGAAACAAAGGCTAAATTATCTCCGCGATTCCACGGGACATTCCCAACATCAAATTGCCTGGCAAATTGTCTGGGAAATAGAAAACAAACCTAGACGATTTGAAAGAGAGTGCGTAAAGGAGTTGACTACCATTGTGGGAGGTTTAGTAGAAAAGGATCAGTATGTCAGAGCCACTGAGTATTTAAGTTATTACAAGAAGAATATTGAAAGTAAAGAGCGTGTTGACCTGGACTTGCCAGAGGTATACGATGAACTCTTAAGACGGCTCTTGGAATGGCACAGGAAGGCTTGTAAAGAACTAGAAGACAACTCTGACAAGCGTAGGGGAGAACTGGACTTCTTGGGGACAGTTAGAAGTCTGATCCGGAAATTGATCGCGAATGGATTTGATATTAACAGAGCATATAAACTAAGAGACGCATTGAAGCGCTTTTTGAATGAGATTAAGGGCGACGCCGATTACCTGAAGAGGTTCTTCCAGGAAATGATTGATGCTTCAAAGTTCCTTACTTCTGCGGGCGAAAGCGGGGAACGGTTGCTTTTTTGGGAAGAAACGTTTCCAAAGGAGTGGAAGATTACAAAGAACAGCCTGCAAGATAAGACAAATCCCATACCTTCCTTGTGGTTATATGTTTATGGGAAGTGGTTTTTAGATCGCCGCCGTGAGCAAGGGCGTACCGAGGGATCTTATGACAGGGTGGTTGACACCGTGACGAAAGGGCTTTTCCCCACCGTTGAACCCACGACGTGGTTGCTCCTCCTTGATTTCCTATTCGGAGATTATAGTGGCCCTGATCCGATAGCGGATAAGGTAAGGTGTTTTCTAGAAAGAGAGAGTAGGTTTGGGGCGCTGGGCCGTGTGTACGGTGGCCGCTGGACCGATGAGGAATCTACTCTGGAAGAGAAGATACAGGAGGAGCGGCGTGAGGCCCTGGAACTGGCTTCTTTCGTGTTTCCTAATGAGTGGAGTGGGTTTCCTAGGGAGTTGAGCCGGGAGAAAGTGGATAAGTATGTCGCGGTTCTTCAAGATCCGGGTACGGCTTCCAATCCCAACGAGGATCGTCGGCGAAAAGAACTGCTGGGTATTCTGCAGGAAATACAGCAATTGCTGGACGGCGGTTCAGGTGGTACGCCGCGGTAAGGGTGGCTTAGCGCGGCGAAGTGTAATACCGCCTTGCTTGGACCCAGCCGGACGGCCCAGCGCCTTCGGCGCGTGTATCGCATGGATTGTTTGCGTCGTTGCGGTGTGAGCGGGGGGATGTTTCGCCCTTTCAGGGCTTGGGGCGGGGGCGGGCGATTTTCCCAGGGCGTTTTACCCTGGGCTGTTGTGTCGCCGGCCCGTTGGGCCTCTTATGCGGCAATCCATCGCGGCAGGGACCGTAGCAGCGCAGGTTCTGGGACCCCTGCCGGGGTCCGTTTTTTGGGGGCCTTGGATCCAGGGGTGTCGCCCTCGTCGCTTACGCGTCTCGGGCTCAACCCCTGGCTATCATCTGTGACCCCTTCGGGGTCGATTTTTTTCAACTATGTGATGGGGGAATTCATCTTGGATGACAAATCATTCCCCACCGCGAGGCGAAAATACAAATCCATCCCGGCAGGGATGACAGAGAATAGCCAGGGGTTGCAGCGTGCGTCAGCACGCAATACCCCTGGAACCGGAACCCCATCCCAATCCATCCCGGCGGGGGGCCGCGGCAGCGCAGGTTCTAGGACCCCTGCCGGGGTCCGTGTTTTGGGGGACCTTGGATCCAGGGGTGTCGCCCGCATGCTATCGCACGCGGGCTCAACCCCTGGCTATCATCTGTGACCCCTTCGGGGTCGATTTTTCGATACAATCCATCCCGGCAGGGATGACATCCCCCTTGATCCCCCTTCGCAAGGGGGAATGGAAACATCCCCCGTGGGGAGTAGATGTAGAAGCGGCGCCCTCGCCGCTTTTGGGGTTTTGGATACGTTGACTGGTTTAAGCGGCGAGGGCGCCGCTTCTACGTATTTATGTTCCCCCTGCCTCTACCATACGCGGCGGAATTGTGCATGAAGGCCGGCAAGATGCCGGCGATACGAGCGGGCTTTGTACAGGAATGCCGGCGGTACGGGGATTCTCGTTTTGAAGGCCCTCCCCCGCGCCTCGTCCATCTCGTCCATCCGGTCCATCCGGTCCAACAAGGTCTTGGCTGTGGCGCGGCAGCCGGCGCGATTGCTTCGGTCCGTTCAGGACCGGCGGGTCTTCAGTTGGCGTGGCCGGCGTCCTGGGGATGTTCGACGATGACCGCGGGCTCAAGGGGTTTCAGGGCGACGCGATCGCCCACGCGCCAGGGGCAGGAGCCGTGCGTCTGGATGATGACCTCGCTCCCGCCGACATGCACCCGGTAGGTCTGGTCATGGCCCTTGAATTCCCGGGCCATGATTTCGCCCGCCGGCCCCTCCGCGCGGGGCGATTCCATGACGAGCTGCTCCGGTCGCAGGGAAACCAGCACCCTCCCCTCGGCTTGCCGGTTCAGGCACAACTGGCCCAGCATGCATTGGGCGTGCTTGCCCCGCGCCGCCGCGTGGAGGAGGTTGGTCGCGCCGAGGAACTGCGCCACGAAGGGGGTGCGGGGGTGGTGGTAGATCTCCTCGGGCGGACCGGTCTGTTCGATGCGCCCCGCCCGCATGACCGCGATGCGGTCGGCCATGGTCATGGCCTCCTCCTGGTCGTGGGTGACGAGGATCGCGCTGGTCCGCGCTTTCTTGAGCATTCGTAAACCTCGTTGGTGAAATAGTCCTGCGCGTCCTCCCCGAGCAAAAAGCGGATGAATTGGTGCGCCGCTTCCTCGTGGCTGGCCGAACGCAACGCGCCAATACCCGCGTACATCACCAGATTGCCGGGGTCGCCCGCATCGAAAAAGACTTGATCCACGGGAAAATCGGGGTCGTCTTCCTTGAACCGAAGCAAATAGTAGTGGTTGGTCAGCCCTGCGGCGATCTCGCCCGCGCCCAACGCCTCAACAATGGCCGTGTTGTTGGCGTACGCCATCGCGCCGTTGTCGCGCATGCCCTCGACCCATTCCCCGGTGGCCTCCTCGCCGTGAATCAGCCGCATGCCCGTAACAAAGGCTTGAAACGAGCCGTTGGACGGCGCCCAGCCCACGCGGCCTTCCCATTGGGAATCCGTCAGCTCCCGCACATCGCCGGGCAGTTCGTCCGCGCTCACCATGTCCGTGTTGAAGGCCAACACCCGCGCGCGGCCGGACGTAGCCGCCCAATGGTCCTCGGCATGCCGCACGGCCGGATTGCCGTCCTCGAAGACATGGCCAGGAAGCGCCGAAAAGAACCCTTCCTCGTCCAATGCCTCCAAGGCGCTGACCTCTTGAGCCCAGAACACATCGGCCGGGCTGCGCTCACCTTCCTCCCGCAATGTCATCGCGAGCTGCGGCGTCGCGCCGTACTTGACCTGGACCCGTATCCCCGTCTCTTCCTCGAACTGCTCGATGATGGGCTCCACCAGACTCTGGCTCCGGCCCGAGTACACGACCAAACTATCGCCGTCATACGCGGCGCCGATGAAGACGATAACAATCCCGGCCAGCAAGGCCAATGCAACAATGATTTTCGCGGCTCTCATGATTCTTTGCTCCCCCCGCTTCCTCCGCGAGGAATGCGGCGTGTGTTCAGTCTATACCCCAAAAGATAAGGTGTGCTGAACAATCATATAGGCTACTAACCCCGCGACGCAAACACCAGTCCGCCGGTCGCCCTGCTGAACCCAGCCTGCCGTCTGGAATGGGCTTCGCCGGCGGTTCTCAGACTTGCCTTCTTTAAAGCACAATTCCCCCTTTGAAGGGGGATCAAGGGGGATGTTCTCCCCCGGCGCACCCTTCTCATCCGGCGCTCAGGGGTAGTGGACAGGATTAACAGGATGAGGCCGCCCTACCCACAATTCTAGAAACGGAGAAGGGGTTACGAGAGCGGCGCTCCCGTAACCCCTTGATGCGTAAGGCGTTATCTGGCGGAGGAGAAGAGGGTTCTCCGCGTTACGCTATGTGCTTGGCTGCCTCCCTTATCACCAGAAGATGATGTACAGCGCCAGTACGGCCGCGAGGATGAGGCCGCCGTACACGTACCGCAAGGGATGGGGATGCACGTCGATGTTGGACACGGGCATCGTGCGCGGTTCGGACAGCGGGTTGCGCCAGGTAATGACGCCCATGATGGCGGCCAGCACCAAGAACGTGATGAACATGTGGTGAAGGTAGGGCAGCGTGAAGAAACGGAACAGGGTCTCCGCCGCGCCGCTAACGGCTTCCGTGTCGCGGACGACGGCGCCGTCCTCCATGCCGTATCCCAGTCCGCTCATCACCCAGCCGGGCACGCGGAACAGGGCGTAGAGCAGCGGTCCTAATATGAGGGCCACGCGCCCGGCGAGCGCAGGCGCGCGTGGAACCACCAAGCCGACGATGAAGGCGGTCACGACCGCCGGGGATATGAAGCCCCAGATCTCTTGGATGTAATGAAACACGCCTTCGAACAAGCCCGGCAACGGGGCCATTATGCAGGCCACAAGCGCGATGAGGGCGGTCGCCGTCCGGCCAATGAACACTTCCTGCCGCCCGGTCGTGTTCTTATTCACGAACGTGTTGTGAATGTCCACGGTGTACATGGTGGCGGCGGAATTGATCCCGGAGTTGAAGGTGGACATGACCGCCCCGCCCAGTGCGGCGAGCATCACGCCCCGCAGCAAGGGCGGCATGATTTGGGCGATGAGATGGGGATAGGCGAGTTCGCCCGCGCGGCCCATGTCGCCGCCAGCGCGTTCGAGAATCGTGTCGCCGTAAAGTTGAAACGCGATGATGCCAGGCACAATGATGATGAAGGGCATGATGAGCTTGAAGGCGCAGGCCAGGAAGATCCCTTTCTGGCCCTCGGCCAGGGACTTGGCGCCGAGCGTGCGCTGAACGATGAACTGGTTCATGCCCCAGTAGAAGATGTTGGGAATCAGCATGCCGGTGAAGAGGGCTGTCCACGGAAGGACGGGGTCGTCGGCGGGCAGGCCCACACTGAGCCGGTCTTCGTTTTCCGCGGTGAAGGTGCGCCACCCCTCCATCACGCTGCCGCCTTCGACGCCAAACTCGGTCACTTCGCCGCCGCCGACGATTTTCAGCCCGAGATAGAGCACCACCGCGCCGCCCAACAGCAATGCGCCGCCTTGAAGCAGGTCGGACCACACCACGGCGCGGAGACCGCCATAGACCGTGTAAGCGGCGGCGCAGATCCCTATGAACCATGCGCCGGCCCAGGTGGTCCAGAACACGGCCGCGTCCCGGCTCAAGCCGAAATGCTCGACGGCCATGTCACTGAACCCGAAGACGCCGTCGAGCCCGCGGGAGCCGCTGTAAAGCACGGTCACGAGCAAGGCGAAGATGGTGAGCAGCGTGAGGACGACGGCCATGAGCGTGCGCGTCAGGCTGTCGTAGCGGTACTCGAGGTACTGCGGCATGGTGTAGATGCCTGCTTGGAGGAACTTGGGAAGCAGCCACCACGCCATGACCACGAGGGCGACGGCGGCGATCCATTCAAAGCTGGCGACGGCCAGCCCCCGTTCGCCGAAACCGTCGCCCGCCATGCCCACAAAGTGTTCGGTCGAGATGTTGGACGCGATAAGAGAAAAGCCGATCAAGGGCCATACCAGGCGGCGTCCGGCGAGGAAATACGCCTCCCCGCCCGCCTTCTCGCCGCGCGACGCGTACAGCGATATGCCAATGACCACGGCGAGAAAGACCACGAAGATAATGGCGTCTCCCAACGTAACAATCATGAGTATCTTTCCCCCTTCCGCAAGTTCTTTCAATGCTTACGCGAGCTGGTTAAATCGGATGAACGCTACACTATACCAGAGCGGCCCCCCTGTCAACCCCGCGAATCAAGGCGTGGAATTATGGTAGACTCCCGCCCGGCCGCTTTTCCGCGTTGAATGGGGTTTATTGGAGGGGAAACGCCCCAAGGCAAGGGGATTTTTCGCGAAAGGAGATGACGCTGTGTTGCGCTTGCTCAGTCTCGCCGGGCTGATCGTGTTTCTCGGTCTGGCTTGGCTCATGTCCGAGAACCGCCGCATTGTGCCGTGGCGGATTGTGCTCTGGGGTCTTGGGCTTCAGTTCGCCTTTGGCCTGCTCGTGCTGCAAACCGGGCTGGCGGGTCCCTTCTTCGCCGGGGTAGACGCCGTGGTGGGCGTTTTGACCGACGCCACGATGGAGGGCGCGGAATTCGTCTTTGGGGCCGCCGCCGTGGAAGGGGACGCGGTTGCGTTTCAGGTCTTGCCCGTTATCATTTTTGTGGCGTCGCTGTCCGCCATCCTCTATCATCTCCGCGTGATTCAGGCCCTGGTCCGGGCCGTGGCGTGGGTCATGCGCCGCACCCTGCGGACCTCGGGCGCGGAGACCTTCGGCGCGGCGTTGCTCATCTTTCTGGGTATCGAATCGACCACCGCCCTGCGCGGATACATCGCCAACATGACCCGCTCCGAGCTGTGCACCTTCATGACCACGTTCATGGGGACCATCGCGGGCAGCGTCATGGTGGTCTACGCCACGTTTGGGGCCGAGCCGGGCCACCTGGTCGCGGCCAGCCTCATGAGCGCGCCCGCCGCCATCCTCATCTCGAAGCTCATGGTCCCGGAGACGGAGACCCCGCAGACGCAAGAAGGGCCCGCCATCGATGTGCCCGTCGACAGCCACAACGTCGTCGACGCGGCGGCGCAGGGCGCATCCGAGGGGCTCAAGCTCGCCCTCAACATCGCCACCATGCTCATCGCTTTCATCGGGTTGATTTACTTGCTGAATCTCGCCGCCGGCGCCGTGTTCGGCATCACCTTCGAGGGTATCATGGGGTATGTCTTTGTCCCGTTCGCGTTCTTGATGGGCGTGCCCTGGGCCGATGCGCTCACCGTGGGCGAACTGCTCGGCACAAAGACGGTGCTCAACGAATTCCTGGCCTACGCCGCCTTACAGGAACAAGTCGAGGCGGGCGTTATCGACGGGCGCGCGCTGACCATCGCCACCTATGCGCTGTGCGGGTTCGCCAATCCGGGCAGCCTGGGCATCGTCATCGCGGGTGTGTCGGCGCTTGTTCCCGAAAGGCGCGCGGAAATCGTGAAGCTAGGCCTAAAGGCCTTTATTGGCGGCACGCTGGCGGCGTTTTGCACGGCGTGCGTAGCGGGGATCATCGTCTATGCTTAATCCACCACCTATACCGTCCAACCCCACGGGAATTCCCCGCGTACTGACCATCGCCGGGAGCGACTCCGGCGGCGGCGCGGGCATCCAGGCCGACCTCAAGGTCTTCGCCGCGCTCGGGGCCTACGGCATGTCCGCCATCACGGCGCTGACCGCCCAGAACACGGTGGGCGTTCAGGCCGTCCACGAGGCGCCCCCGGATGTTGTCCGCCAACAGATCACGGCTGTGCTCGAGGATATTGGCGCGGACGCGATCAAGACAGGGATGTTGGCGAGCGCCGCCATTACCGAGGCCGTGGCGGATACGCTGGAACAGTTTGCGCATGTCCCTTTAGTTGTGGACCCCGTGATGGTGGCGAAGAGCGGCGACTCGCTCTTGCACGACACGGCCCGCGAGGCGCTCATTGAACGGCTCCTGCCCCGCACGGATATCGTGACGCCGAATATGGGCGAGGCCGCCGTGCTGGCGGGGATACCGGTGGAGGACGAGGCCTCGATGTGCGAGGCGGCGGAACGCATTAGCGTCCTCGGTCCCAGGTATACACTCGTGAAAGGCGGTCACCTCGGCGGAAACGAGGCGCGGGACTTCCTGTTCGACGGCGAATCGTTCGAGGTCTTCGCCGCGCCCCGCATCCAAACGTCAAACACGCACGGCACGGGCTGCACCTTCGCCTCCGCCATCGCGGTCTATCTCGCCCAAGGCCTTAATGCGCCCAGCGCAATCCAGGCCGCGAAGGACTACCTCACCGGCGCGCTCCGCCACAGCCTATCCCTCGGCCAAGGCCACGGCCCCCTGGACCACGCCTGGCCGCAACGGGGATAGCGGACGGCCCTTCACTGGAGGGGGTACGAGCACTCGGGCCACAATCCACAGGCTGTCACCTCTGCTGGGCCGGCAGGCCCGTCATTCGCCATTCCCGGCGTCGAACAATCCACCGTCCGGAGGTTGGCTTTTGGGCGGCTTGCGCATGAACGCCGGGACCTCGGGCAGCTCGCCGCCTTGGAAACAATCGCCCTTTGTGACGGCCTCCAGTAGCCTCGCCTGCTCGGGATAGCTCTTGATGGTAGCCTCCAGCACCCACAGGAGTTCCAGCAGTTCCGTGGTGAATTCGCTGGTCCATTTTTCGGGCCGGATCTCGTCCAAGGGCGAGGATTTCCTTCCCGCGCCGTGTTTCATGCGGTACTTGAGCCAGGACTGGACCACCTTCAAACCCGAGACCTCGAACTCGTAGACCGCGCGGCTCACGGGGGCGAATTCGCCTTCCCCTACGTGGAGAGTCGGGGTAACTGCGTTGTAGGCGAAGGTTTCGGGATACCCCTCCGCATCACCGGGGATACCCTTTACACAGCGGGCTTCTCCGCGCGGGACCTGGCCACGCTGCTTACCCTCCGGAACGAATCGCTCACCGTAGGTGTGCAGCCACAACAGCCGCGCGCCAAGATCACGCACCTTCTGGAAGAGCGTGGGATCCCTCGTGATCGGTACGCGCAGCTCCCGCGTCTCCAGTTCCCCGGCGAACCGTTCAGCGAAAGCGGGTTGCGCCAACATGCCGTAAAGATAGGCAGCAAAATCCTCCGGGGTCACCTCATGCTTGTAAGCTTTTCCCAGAAGCTCCAACAGACTGGGGGCGATGTTCGGTTCCGAGCCCTCGGCGCCGCGGTATAAGGGGAGAACCTCTTTTGCGCCAAATGATCCCCGGAAATGATGCAGGTCAGGAACCACGGCGCAAGCAGTGATGGCCGGACCTTGCCCAAGGGGATGGTTCAGCAAGCTTGTCAGATAAACTTGGCGTTCACCGCGAATTCCCCAGAGTACGGGCCGCAAGTAATCGGCGAGCCGATTATCGGCCAGAACCCATTGCCGATCGAGCGACCGGTACGCGTAACGGACAATGGGCGGTTCTTGGGCGTTTTTCGGCAACGCTTGCAGGGGTTGTTCGCCATTGCCATTCGGCGGTTCCTGCGGGCAAGGCGACACGACCTTGCGATCCCGCGTTTCGCGGAAATCCCTTGCCCTATCCGGCGAGGCAAGAAGCACCCGCCATCGTTTCCTAAGCGTTTCCGGGTCGTGGCATATCGGCCATGTTCGCTTGAATTGCGCGCCCGAATGCTGCCACGGCATCAGATCCGTCAGCAGCGGCCAATCGAAGTACGCGCCCTCCCCCATCGGCCGGAAGGGAGCTTCCCAGCCATCCGCGCATTCCCGCCATTCCACGGCCGGGAAATCCGTGATGGCGTCGAGCGCGGCGAGTTTCTCCTTGCGATCCCCTTCAATGCGGGCGTACCACACGTTGGCGGGTTCTCCCTTGTCCGCTTTCTTGGAGCGAAAAGCCACGGCAATGGCCACGGGCGTCTGGATGGCGAAGACGTTCTCCTCCTTGCGCGTGCCCCGGCCTTCGCCGCCGAGGTCCAAAATCCAGACTTCATCACAGACTTCCCGCAAATGCTTGCGCATCCCGCAAAAGGCGGCGCCGTCGAGGTAGCTTGACGCGCTGATGAAACTAACCACGCCCGGCCCTGTCGCGGTCTCGTGCTCGAAAACCTTCCACAACGCCCAGCGCCAGAAGTACACGTAAAGGTTGTACAAATTCTTCACATGAACCCCATGCCCAGCGGTCGTGGCCGGGTCCAAGAAATCGCGAAAGATAGCGTCCGCCCCCGTATCGCTCTCGCCCCAGCGGACCCATCCCCCGGTGCGGGCCTTGTTGTGGCTGGTGGCGGCTTCGTGACGGTCGTAGGGCGGATTGCCAAGGCAGACAATGACCGGCACATCGCTCTTCACCTGAAGCGCCTTCCGGTGCTGTTCCGCGATGGGGCGCAGAAAGTACGGGAGTTGAGGCGGCGCCACGTGCGGGCTTTCGAGCGTATCCGTCAGGTAAACGCGCGTCCCATCGGCGGGCAACGCCGCGCCCCGGTCCCGCAAGGCGCCGCTGACCCGCAGCTCGGTCACGGCGTAGGGGCCGACCATCAGCTCAAAGCCGTACAGGTTCTTGGCGAGCGCGGACGCCTGGCCCGGCACGGCGCCCCGCCCTTGCTCCGTCTCGATCCGGCCAAGGGCGTGTTCGATGACGCCCAGCAAGTAGGTTCCGGTCCCCGCCGCGGGGTCAAGCGTGACCACCCCTGCGTCGGCGAAGCCGTGTGGTTTGCCAAGGCGGTTGACCAGCAGGCCATCGATCAGCCGGACCTGGGCGCGAACCACCTCCACGGGCGTGTAATACGCCCCGGCGTCCTTACGCAACTTGGGGTCGTAGGCCGCGAGAAAGTCTTCGTAGAAATACAGCCAGGGATCCTCTGGACCGGCGAGGGTAACGGGCGGCACGGCGGCTATGACGCGCAAGAGCAGATTGAGCGACGCCTCCATCTCCTTTCGCGCGCCGGAATCCGTGAGCACTTGCAGCGCGCGCGAAAGCAGATTGTGCTGTGCGGCGAGCGCTTTCTCCGCCGTGTCCAAGGTGAGCGGATCGGCTCCCTCGCCGCGGCCCAGCAGCAAGGCGAAGGCCACGGTCTGGGCGTAGGCGTCGGCGAACTGCTCGTCGGGCGCGTCCGGGAACAACAGGCGCCGCCAGTCCTTGGCAAGCTCAACCAGAGGCGAGGCGGGGTCCTTGAGCGCCTCCGTCACGTCATCCCGCAGCATCCGCGTTAGCGGCGCGAGCAATCCCGCGAAACCCTTGAGATCAATCTTGCCGTTGCGGTCCACGGGGATGAAGGGCTCCCACGACAGGAAATCGCGCAGAAGCCGCTCCACAGCGCGGGCATCCCCGGCCTGCGCCGCTTTCGCGCCATCGGCGGCCGCGTTGCCCGAGAGGCGGACCACGGGATGAACGTGTTCGCCGCTGCGGTACAACGCCCATTCGTTGCCGTCGGTATAGAGCAGATTCGGGATGGCCGAGAAGCGTTTGAACTGTTTCCCATTGCGGCCCTTGAACCGCGCGGCGTCCGCGCCCACGCCAGGGGCCTTCAACTCGACATAGCCCGTGAGCATATCGTTGAGATGCACCGCGAAATCGGGCCGCCCCAGCCGGTCCGGCAACGGCGTCTCCCCCGTGCATACGATACGCCACCCCAACGCCGCCGCCACATCCCGCATGAAATTCTCAAACGGACCGCGAACCTGCTCCTCCGGCTCCCCCGGCGTCAACTGCCCCATCTTCGCCGCGAGCCCGTCCGCGAACGTGCGCAGCGCCTCGTGAATCAACGTGTGTTCGGTCATATCATCTCCGGCAAATGAGCCCGCACCGCTGTCCGGACCGGCGTTCCCCACGGCGTGGGAACCAAACAGGATAATCCTCTCCGGATGAAAACGCTCCGCAATACGGCGAACCGCTTCCGCAATGGCGTCTTGTGCTGTCGTAGTCTTCGTGGGCAAGTCATTCTACTTTTAGGAGCGCGGCTAAAAGACTCCAATTCGCCGCTCACCCGACCATTCCTGTATTATCCGATTCCACTTCTATGTTCGAGACAGAAGAGGGCGAGATAACCGACAAATCCAATTTAGGCAAATTGCGCAGTTCGTCATACTTAGGGGGTTCATTGACGTTTATCTTCAGCTCTCGCATATTATGGCGGCGCCGAAGACCAGTGTAGAAAGAGTAATCAAGTAGATATGCCTCGTATCGCTTACCAGCCCTACTTGGTGTAATACTCGGATGAATTAGGTGCACCAATCGCAAATCCACCAACTTCTGTAGCGCAATATATCCTGGATGTTTAGTATCCTGCATTACAAGAAACGAATTTGTCCTCTGATCATCCAATACGACATTCTTCACACGCTCAAGGGCGTCCCTGAGAGCTTCCCCTTGGTTACTTGCATCTTGCTCTAGTTCCTCCATCTTTTGCTGACCAAACTCACCGACTGCAGAGTTGACCTCCTGTACGCCAACCTTCTTCTTCCTATGTTGTATAGCAAATGCAATTGAGCGGTCAAAAAGCCACAAAAAATCTCTAGGTACGCCGGCAGAACACCACACCAATCTATTGATAGCGGCAGACGGTATCAAAACATTTATGGCAGTGAATCCACACAGATACAGAAATTGCTTAAGTATGTTCGCCAACTGATCGCGAGCTGCACCTGGATCAACTAGGGTCAAGTCTAAACTAACTGTCTGAACATCATTCGGAACCTGGAGGCCCAGCTTGCTGGCTGGCTCATACAGACGCAACAGATTGCGCACCCCAGCCACTTTTAACCAACCCCCAACGCCTTTCAGTACTCCATGCAAGAAATCAAAGACATAAGGTTGGAGTTCAGGATGCACTACGTGGGCGTCGTCCACGAACAGAAATATGTCTTTATGGGTATTCCGTGTTACCTTACGCAAGTGTCCGCGAATTGAAGGAGCTAGCCGTTGAACCTCGTCAAGAGACACCTCATCGCTTAGGTTTTCCAGCTTTTGGAGTGCCGCATCTACTTCATTTGTGTTTGAATCACTTGCTACCTCGTGCAATCTTGTGGAGAGTTCTTCTAAAAATTCGCACAGAATTCCGAGTAAGGCCATAGGATCATTTCTTCCCCTATATGGTTGCAAATCAATCCAAATAGGCAAATGACCATTAGTCAAAATACGCCTATAACCGGTCAATATCAAGCTTGATTTTCCAACTCCGCGCCTGCCAAGTATAGCGTTATTTGCTGGTTGGCTAACTGTTTTTTCTTCGCCCCCCCGAAACGGAGCAAAATCGACAAACAATCCCTCTTGAGCCGCTTTCGTAGTAATTCGTAACGAACGCGCTATTAAAGATCGAAGTAGTTCTACTTCGAGGGATGTGATCACATTTGAAGGTTTGTTTACTTGGAGGGTAAGCGCGCCATAGAAGGGATTGTCAGGTGCTAGTTCGTCATCAATTCGACCAAGTACCGTTCTATAGAACGGAGCATCTCGTCCGACCTCAATCCGCAAAAACGATTCTAGACCCGCTGGCTCCTCAAACACACGAACGTCGGTTAAACCGGTGGCAGCCAGAAAGCGCTGCTTAACTTCTTCGACATACTCTGAAGTCCTGGTCCTCGTGGTCATAGTGAGACACCTCGATTCCGTAGATATTCTTTTACTGTTCGGACAAACTGATACGCATAGTCAACGGCAGTTTCGGGACTAAATTGCATTT
>JBKHFO010000070.1:0-15331 GCA_046540175.1 Candidatus Hydrogenedentota bacterium | reverse complement strand
GGGGTTCGGCATTCGAAGGATGACCAAGGAATTGTCGCAGGGTAGAAGGCGTTTCTTGTATCGGTTTTTTTGTTAATACGGCAATACGGTATAAGGCTGCATGAACACTTTCAAGCACACGGCCTCACAGACCGGTCAAACGGCTATGCCGGCTTGGGTCCCTGAGCTGGCGGCGTTTCTTCAACGCTCGGAAGAAGCCAAGGCGGTGGTGTGGGATGATGACAACACCGAAATATCCGTCGCCACGCTAGGCCAGGTCGATGAGGACGCCTTGCGCACGGCGCTGGAGGAGACCTTGGCGGCCGTCGCGCGGCGCCCCAACCATGGCGAGGCTGAATCCAGCGCGCTGGACGGGATGCGTGTCCGCCGCCTTCCCGAACAGACCCTGCTTGAAAAGCAGGACCACGACGAGAGTCTAGCCACCCTCTGGACCTGGCGGCGCATCCCTTGGCCCAGTCCGGCCGAGATGGCGGGGCTGAAGCCGGACGAAGATGAGGACTGGCGGTGGCTGGCGGCGCTGGCCGGGTTGTGTGGGGTGCTGGCCATCGCGGGATTCGCCACCGATATGGCGGGGATAGGTCCGGCATGGCTTTCCCCCGCGCTCTACATCGCGGCCATGATCGCCGGCGGGTGGGATGCGGCGAAGGATGCGGCGTCCACGTTGTCCCGGGGCGCGGTGGACATCCATTTCTTGATGTTGGCCGTGGCTGTGGGAGCGAGTATCATTGGCGCCTTCGGAGAAGGCGCGCTGCTTTTGTTCCTTTTCTCCTTCGCGGGCGCCCTGGAGCATTTCGCCATGTACCGGACGCGGCGCGAGATCGACTCGCTATTCCGCATGACGCCGAAAACCGCGACGCTGCTGGACGAGGAGACCCGCGAGGAATCCGTCATTCCGGTGGATGAGATCGTCCCGGGACACCTGTTGTTCATTCGGCCGGGCGACGTCTTCCCCGTGGACGCGGTGGTGGTGAAGGGGGAGACTGCCGCCGACGAGTCCTCGCTTACGGGCGAGGCGCATCCCGTCAACAAACAACCCGGCAACGCGGTGTCCAGCGGCACGGTGAACCTGTGGGGCGCCGTGGAGACGCAGTGCCGGAATGCGGCGAGCGAGAGCGCCTTGCAGCGCGTCATCCACCTTATCCACGAAGCCCGGCACATGCGCGCGCCAAGCCAGCGGTTCACCGACAAATTCGGTCCCAGATACACGGTGGGCGTGCTTGCCGCTACAACCGCCATGTTCTTCGTGTGGTGGCTGGGGTTCGGCGCGCCACCCTTCTTGAACGTCACGGTGGACGGGCAAGTCCAGTACTCCGCCTTCTACCGGGCGATGACCCTCCTCGTCGTCGCGAGCCCCTGCGCGCTGGTGCTCTCGATTCCCTCCGCGATTCTCGCCGCCATCGCCTGGGGCGCGCGGCACGGCATCTTGTTCCGGGGCGGGGCCGCCATCGAGGAAATGGCCGGTATCAACACCGTCGCCCTCGACAAAACGGGCACCCTCACCACGGGGGATTTGCGCGTGGTCTCCGTGGAGAGCTTCCCTCCGGGCCGCGAACGCGACGTCGCCGAACTCGCCTATACCTTGGAGCGCCAAGCCAGCCACCCCATCGCGCGCGCCATTGTCCGGTATGGGGAAGCCGAAGGCCTTGAACAGCGAAACGCCGGCGCGTTCCGTTCGCTGACCGGTAACGGGGTTGAGGCCACGGTCGACGAACAGCATTGCTTGCTGGGCCGGCGCGAACTGCTCGCCGAAGGTCCCTTGGCGGACTGGGTCCAAACCTTGCCGGAGCCTGGCGTGGGTCTGTCGGAAGTTTGGTTTGTGCATGGCGAACTGCTCGGACGCATCCTGTTGGAGGACCTTGTGCGCACCGAATCCGCGGGGGTGCTGCGCCGCTTGCGCGCTGCGGGATTGAAGGTCGTCATGCTGACGGGCGACCGTGCGGACGCCGCGAACGCCATAGGCGAGCAGCTGGGCTTGACGGAAGTACGGGCGGGCCTGAGCCCGGAGGAGAAAGTGAACGCCCTAAGCGCTCTACGCGAAGGCGGACAGCGCGTGGCCATGGTAGGCGATGGGATCAATGATGCGCCGTGCCTCGCCGCCGCGGACGTGGCCGTGGCCATGGGCGCGCGAGGCAGCGACGCGGCCCTTGAACAGAGCGACGTGGTGCTCATGAACGACAAGATCGAGAACTTCTTCGAGGCCTTCCAGCTCAGCCAGCGCTCCCGCCGCGTGATACGCCAAAACGTGGGCCTTTCGCTTGTCACGATTGGCGTCATGGTGGGCGCGGCCGTGTTTGGCGTTGTACCGATTACCTTGGGCGTTCTCGCACACGAAGGCTCCACGGTGGTGGTGTGCCTGAACAGCATGCGGTTGTTGCAAGGCGCGCCGCTGACAGCCCCCACCGAATAACCCCGCCGCGGCTCCTCCCCGCCGAGTTACCCGCCCGCGATCGTTCCGCGGTTCGTATTGCCAGCCTCGCCTTCCGCCAAGGGATCGTTGATGCTTTCATGGCCCGCGGGATGGGCGCTGTCGTGAGAGGCGGGCTCCATGTGCGCCGTGACATGGACGTTGAATTCAGGAAAGCACTGGCGAATACGCAGCTCCAACGAGGTCACGCGGTCATGGGCTTCCTTTATACTTACATCCTCGGGAAACACAAGGTGAAGCTCGATGAAGATTTGGTCGTTGCTTTGCCGGTGGCGCACCTGATGATAACTGCTCACCTCCCCATTCGCCACGGCTTCATTAAGAGTGCGTAGTAAGGCGGCCGTCCTTTCGGGGTCGGCGCTATCAAGAAGGCCGCGGAAGCTGCGGCGCATAAGACCGGCGGCGGTGACCAAAATGTTTCCCCCAACCACGATGGCCACCACGGGATCCAACCATAGGACATCCGTAAGCCATACCAGCCCTACCCCAAGCACAACCCCCGCACTGGTCCACATATCGGTCAGTACGTGCTTACCATTGGAGACAAGGATGAGCGCGTTGCGCCGTTTACCCACCCAAACCAGCATCCCCCCCAACGCAAGGTTGACAAGCCCCAGGAGCCCGGTTATGAGCAAGCCCCATCCCAGCCGCTGCAATTCCGGGCCCAGAATCAGATCGCGAAAGCCCACATACAAGGTGAACAACGCGGCCAGCAGAATAAGCGCGCCCTCGAAACCCGCGGAGAAATACGCCGCCTTACCGTAGCCGTAGGGATGCTCGCGGCTTGCGGGCTGTTGGGCATACCATAGACTAAAAGCGGCTATCGCGGTGGCGGCGACGTGGACGATGGACTCGAGGGCGTCAGAGAGAATAGCTATGCTGCCCGTGAGGTAAAAGGCGGTTAGCTTTCCCCCCAACATAATAAAGGCCACGGCCAAACTAATGGCCATGGCTATGTGTCGAATATCAAATCTCATCTTGGCCCCGAATGTGGAGTATAAACAAAGGAGGGACGCCAAAACAAAAACCCGCTGAGCGAGGGACTTTGGAAACCACCTGCTTCAGCGGGCTCTTCCGGGCCGCATTCCGGCCCGTCAACGTATTACCCCGCGCTACTCTGCTTGTTCGCCTTTGTTCGTCAAGAAATCGACATGGAGCCGGAGCACCTCGAGTGGGGCCTCTATTAACCCCTTCAAGCTGTCCCCAAGACCGGGGTGGTCTTCGCCGCACACCGCCTTGGCCGGCATTTCACTGCTAAGTACCTTGATGTGTTTCATTTTCCACTAGCTCCTTATTGGTTTGGGCGTTAACCCCGTTGTTTTGTTCCCCTTGGAAGCTTCTTCCAAATTAGGGAACATCCCAGTTCTCTGGCCTCATGATACGCCGTACTAAAACAGAGCATACCCCAGGGATGCCCCTATGTCAAGTCAATCGCGCATGCTGAAAGAGGTTACTGATGAAAAGGAGCGCAAACCCGCCGGGCAGTGACCAGGAAGTCTTCGGGAAATCACGTTGCATGAAGAAGAACAAGCGGAAGATTTTCGCTACACAATACGGTAACGAACGGATCGGCGATCAAATTGAGACTTCGATAAACTTGGGGATCACGCGGCCGGGGCGATCTTGACGAGTTGGCGGCCGAGCTTGGGAATGCGAAGATTGTGGCTCCTAAACGCATCCCCGCCAACGTGGTAACCATGAATTCGACGGTGCGCGTCCGGGATTTGGAGAATGGCCAGGAATACACCTATCCCCTCGTGTTCCACGAATAAGCAAAGCCCGCCGAAGGCATGATCTCCGTCGCCGCCCCCATTGGCGCGGCCTTGCTCGGCTACGCCTGTGGCGGCGCCATTGACTGGCATGTTCCCAGCGAACCGCGCCGTCTCGAAATCGTTGATCTGGTGTATCAGCCAGAAGCAGCCGGCGACTATGAAACCGCTTGCCGGCTCATGAAGGCAATCGGGCCAAAGCAAGGGCGAAATACTGCCTCTAGTCCCTTTCCTAATCGAACGAGATTCGGCGTGCTTATTTCACGGCCCAATAGACGAACGCGGGAGGCAGATTAAGCCAAACCATGCGGGTCTCTCCTATCTCGGAAAAACGCTCGTGCAATTTCTGGCGAAACCGTTTGCCGCCCGCCAACAGGGGGCTTTGGAAGTAGGTATAGGTGACGAACCGTCCGCCAGGTTCCAGGGCCTCGTCCATGGCGTCCAGAAGCCGATCTTGCAGCGCTTCATCGAATGCCGCCCAAGGCAAGCCGGACACAATCCGATCGCAATGTTGTACCCCGAAGTGCTCTTGCAGATGACGGGCCGTTTCCTCCGCCCCACCATGAACCGTGATCACTTCAGGATATTTCTCCCACATTATCTTGGCGAAATCCTCGCGAATCTCAATGGTCATTAGTTTGGCGTCCCCCGGCATCATAGCCAGGATCTTCTCGGTGATCACCCCCGTGCCGGGCCCAAACTCGACAACCACCGAGGCCGTCTCCAGTTCGGCCGCGCCCGCGGTCATCTCCGCGAGATAACGTGAACTCGCCGCGAAAGCGCCGACATGCACCGGCGCGGCGAGGAACTCCTTGAAAAACTTAATGGCCTGCACGTCATACCCCCTTCTAACAGCGGTGTGAAACATTACCCCAACGCACGATGCTCATGAATGGGCGTTGCGCTGGGGAGTCAAACGATGCGCATCATACCGGACACGCCACCCGCTATCAAACTCACGCCGCGAGGGGGAGGCCAACCAAGCTGCCTCTAACGCTGTTGGCGTTCCGGAGTCTACACGTTGGGGGAGTCAATCCAACACTATCACATTCTCGCGGTCTCCGGCGGAGCCGCTTGGCCATTCGCGGCCCTCGATGAGGCTCTGTTGAGCAAATCTCCCCTCCGACAAACCATGTGTATACACTTCGATGCGGTCGTCGTAGACATGGAAATCGCGATACTCGACGGGGTATTCCACCATCGCTCCCGTGCTTACTTCGGTCAATCCTTGGGCAGACCGGATACAGTGGTAATGCGTGTGTCCAGTGAGGAGCAGCTTCACCTGCTCGTGGTTCGCTAGCAAGTCCAACAACAGGTGTTCCTGCACGATACGGCCCCGGCGGTTAGCGTGATCTTGCGGACTAACGCGCTCGGGAATGGGTAACACGGGATAGTGGAGCAGCACCACAGTTGTAATATGCTGGTGCGAACGCAGATCATCCTGCAGCCAGCGCAATTGATGAGGCGGTATAGCCCAAACCTCTTCATCCGTTTCTTCCCCTGTCATAATGGGAGCAAGGGAGCCATCGGGCCACAAGCGCCAGGGATCCAACACGCAGAAGTGAAGATTCTTGTGCGTGAAAGAGTAAACGGTATCCGCCAACGGCAAGTGCCCCCTATATGCTTCAATGAACCACGTGCGCGATTCCTGTTCGCGGAAGTCGGCGTCCCCGCCTACGGGATAGTAGGGAATGTCAAGAAAGTCCAGCAGATCACGCCCCGCGAAAACGGCGTCGTACCCGCCGTGATTCGTGAGATCGCCGGTAACGACCAGGAAGTCAGGCTCCAACTGAGGCGCATCTTTACGCAAGCAATGCATGATCTCCGGTATCTGCCGGTGCATGGAATGATTGATTGCGTAGGGGGATGGCGCGTCGCCAAAATGAAGGTCGGATATCTGCAAAAATCGCCACATGGGGTTACCTTGGATATTCCCTTAGTCGTACGGGGTCTATGGGAAGACGCCGGTCGTTGGATTCACGGATAGCATGGGCCGGCCGATTGCATAACAAACAAGGGAATCCGCCTTTCTCATTCCACCAAGCCAAGGCATGGGCGTACGCGCTTTTCTGTCCCCGCCAATGCCTGTTCCGGTCTTAAAGTTATGATAGGTCAAAACGTTTCATCGCGCGCCATAACGTCGTTCGTCCCACGCCCAACAGTTCCGCGGCATGGCTGCGGTTTCCGCCGGTGCGGCGCAGCGCCGCTTGGATAACTTCGGCGGTCAACACGGGCGCCGAGTTCCGCCACCGAGTGGTCAAAATCTCTTCAGGCAACACATCCACATCCAGCGGGCCCTCGCCGGACGCGAGCGCCGCCGCATGCTCGACGGCGTTGCGCAACTGCCGCACATTGCCCGGCCACGCACAGTCCAGCAGGGTTTGTTTAAAATCCGGCGTCATTTCCATCACCGGGCGGTTGTAGCGTTGACAAGCCTGGCGCACAAACGCCTCCGCCAATCCCAGGATATCCGCTCCACGCGCGCGTAACGGCGGAAGATCCAGCCTCGTGGTGGCCACGGCATAGTAAAAATCCTCGCGCAGTCCGCCGCTGGGTTGTTCGCAAAGGTCGCGTTCCGTGCTTGAAATCAAGCGCACTTCCGGCCCGGACCCAGGCGCTTCTTCATTGGGGTTGGCCTCCAACGCTTCCAGCACCTGACCCTGGACTGCAGGGGGTAATCCGCCCACCTCGCTTAGATAGAGCGTTCCACCGCTTGCCTGCGCAAAGGCCCCTCCCGGAGCCCCCTCCTCATCATCGGCGCCGCGCTGCCTGCCAAACAACTCCCGCAGGAGCATGGCCTCATCGCGGTCAGCGCAGTCCACCGCCACAAAAGGACCTTCACAACGAACACTTACATTGTGTATCGCTTTGGCCATGGTCTCCTTGCCGGTCCCTGCCTCCCCGCATAGAAGGATAGGGGCGTCGTTCCGCGCCAGATGACGGGCCTTCTTCACAACGCTAGCCATGGATTCACTGGAGGCCACCAAGTCTTCCAAAGCCAACTCGCGTTTGAGCCGCCGGCTCAGGTCATTGAGCGCCTTCTGCGCCCGGCGCGCGGCGCGTTGCGCATTAGCCACCAGTTCGTCCCGCCGCGCCAGCTCCTTGTCGAGAGGCTCCATCCGGAGCGCTTCCCGCATCCAGTCGGCTTCGCAATCCCATTGGCCGTCGAAACGCCCCACGAACCGGCAGGCCTCCCAACCATGAAACGCGCATTCGGTTTCTTGCACCAGCACCCGCCGCCCCAGCAATTCACTGGTGTGGCCCGCCAGATAGCCCGCGGTCTTCCAACACGCCGGACCTTCGAGATCGTCGTGGGCCATGCGTTGCGCAAGGGCCTCCGTGTTGTTCCATGCACGGATTTCCCGATGGAGGGTGCGCGCCTCCATATCGAATTCGCATCGGAGCTGTTCACCCTGATACCGCCCCTCCAGCTGGGCATAAACCGGGGCTGCCTGCAACGCAAGCCGCACGTTGTTGTTAAACGCCTCGAGATGCTTCTGCCCATCACGGCGGCCTTGCTCGTATCCACATCGAAACGCCAAGGCCCGGGCGCGGTGGAGTCCCATGAGAGACACCAAGTGCCGGGACTGGACCGCCATGCCTTCCAACTCCTCAAACACGCCGGGCCGCTCCAGTAACTTCATTGTCCCACGCTTGGGCGAGCTTTCCAGCCAGTGATTGCGCTCGCTCTTGAGATAGTGAGCGAGCACGGGCGGCAGTTCGAGAAACACTTGAGCGCTTAACCGGGTTGGACGCATACCCAATATCCCCATTCCTGTTTAGCGAACCCTTGGTATTAAGGCAAAGAATAGCCAAAAACACGCCCGAAAAGCAACTGTTTCACGCGAAACAGTCCTGAATCTCCAGAATAATCAATATGTGGCCGTGCGGCTGGATTCAGGCGCCTTATCTCGTTGTTCGCGCAGGCGGGTAGGCAGGCAAGAATGAACCAAACAAGGGGAAGGCTTTCTCGTTTGCCGTCAATCGGCGGGCACGCGAGGAGGGCGCCCCCAATCGCCGGATATGGACGCTGCTCCAGCGAACAACATCCACCACGCTGCGGAGATTCTCCACGCAAAGCGGCCCCATGGGGTGGACCGTTATTCACCCCGCGGATGAGCGCATCAATCCTTCTTCGAAGGGGGCAGTGAAAAGCCAGTTTTGTTGCCTATGTTCAAGTGCTCCCGTTGCGCCCCTCGAACCAAAACACGCTTACCGGCTCCCGAAAGGCGGCAGCGCCAACGGAAACGTTTTACTCGCCCCTCTCTTGGTTCCCCCCCTCCTGCGAAGCATGGGGCTGCGCCGGCTTAAACCGCTCTCGATTACGATAAAGGTAGACAAAACTGCCCACACCAAACGCGATAAACACGAAGCTAAAGACCTGTTGATTGGTTAACATTCCCCCAAAGTGCTCTCTGGCCGCGTCGCCGCGGAAGAACTCCAGCACGAAACGGCCCACACCGTAGAGCGTAAAGTAGGCGGGAATCATGATGCCCTGGAACGGCCGCCAATACCGCCGGCACAACAGCAACATCACCGCCAAGAGTAAAAGAACGCCCATGCTGTAGAGTTGGGACGGATGAACGGGCAACGACCACTGATCGGAAAAAGCGACAAGCCCTCGCTGGAGATGATCCAGATACGGGAGGCTCCCCGTGGGCGTTTCGCTGGGATCGCTTGGGAAACGGGGAAAGGTAACCGCCCAGGGCACGTCGTGCGCTATACTCCCGTAACAACACCCGTTAAGAAAGCAACCCACCCTCCCGATGGCGTGCCCAAGGGGGATGTAAGGCCCGAGCACGTCGATAAAGGCCGTGAACGCCACGCCCTTGGCGCGGGCGTACAACAGACAAAATGCAGCAGCCACTGGCATCGCCCCTTGAAAGACCAATCCCCCTTCCCAGATGGCAATCCAGCCAAGGGGGTTATCCCAACTATATTGCTGGGAAAACATCACGATGTGAAGGATGCGGGCGCCGATGATGCCCGCCAATAGGCCGCCAAACGCGACGCTGCTTATGAACTCCACGGGCACACCGAAGCGGGGCGCATCGCGCTGGCATAGAAGGAGGGCGACGATAAACGCGGTGGCTATCATCAGGCCGTAGGAGTGGAGGGTGAACGGCCCAATATCAATCAGTACGGGATGCATCGCTCTGTTCGCTTTCTCGCTTCAACCGTTCCAGTTCCATCCGGCGCCAACAGACGATCAGCATGACGACACCTATGCAGATGGCGGAATCCGCAACGTTAAAGGCGGGGTACCTTTTCCAAGGGAAATCAAAAGGGATAAAATAGAAGTGGACCTGGATAAAGTCCGTGACCGAACCTATCCGAAACCGGTCAATAATGTTTCCGATAGCGCCTCCCGTTATCATGCCATAAGCGAGCGACTGAGCCCGGGAGGCGGGGTCGAGATGCCGGAAGAGATAGATAAGCACCAGTGTCGCGACGATTGGGGCGATGTACGCCACGCCAGGATACTCCCGGAAGGCGCCCCCCACAAGACCCGAATTCCGTTCATGCGTAAGGAAGACAAACGTCTCCTCCCGTCCGGCGAAGGTAACGCTACCTTCCGGAATCTTGCGGATGATAATCTCCTTCGTGATCTGATCGGCGATCACGATAAGCGCGAAGATCGTCACTATCCATCTAAGTTGTCGCTGGCGAGTGGTCACGAGATTGGTTACAGCGTACCGTCACGTTCGATTTTTGACTGACATTCGACACAATACCGCGCCGAGGGGAACACCTCCAGCCGTTTCTTGGGAATTTCCGTTCCGCACCCCTCGCACTTGCCGTAGGTTCCCTCTTGAATGCGGGCCAGCGCGTCGTTGATTTCACGCAACCGCTCGCTTTCGTTGCTAGCGATATTGAGTGCGGTCTCGCGCTCGAAGTTGTCGGTCCCAAACTCCGCGTAGGAGGTGATGTCGGCTATGTTATCGCCGCTGGAATCGTGCAGGGTTGATTCTTCAATCCGCTTGATGCCCTCACGAAGACGGCTTTGTTCGGCAAGCAGAAGCTTCTCGAACTTCTTGGCCTCCCGCTTGTTCATACTGTAATGCCTCCAAGTTGAGCGACACAACGCTCGCAAATATCCGGATGGCCGGGGTGGGTCCCCACCGACTCTTTGTAATTCCAGCACCGGGCGCATTTGGTCCCCGGCGCCTTCGAAACCTCTATCTGTAGCCCGCCTCCTCCCACTGAGGGAGCAGACTCCACGGTGCATTTCGACACAATGAATACCCAAGGCAATTGCGACTCCTTGGCCCGGAGCAGTCCTTCCATTTCGGCATCCGCTGGGGTCAAGGTCACTTCCGCCTCAAGGGAGTTGCCGATTCTCTTCGCGCGCCGGGCCTCTTCAAGGGCTTTCGAGACCTCGCCCCGAATACGCATTAATTCATCCCACGTGTGAAGCAACGGTCCTTCCAGAATGAACTCCTCTTTCACCCCCGGAAACGCCGTCAGGTGCACGCTTTCCGCCGTGCGCAAATCCTCCGGCAGGTGTTCCCACGCCTCGTCGGCGGTATAAGGGATAATAGGCGCCAGCAGCTTCAAAAGATCCGTCAAAATCTCCGCCATTACAGTCTGAGCCGCCCGCCGTTCGTGGCTATCCTTGGCGAAGGTATACAACCGATCCTTGAGAATATCGAGATAAAACGAACTCATCTCTACCGTGCAGAAATTATGCACGCCATGAAAGACTTGATGAAAGTCGAAGCGCTCGTAGCTAGCCAGCACGCGTTGTTTGAGCGTCTGCACCTGGTGCAACGCCCACGCGTCCACTTCCTCCAACTCGTCATACGAAACGGCCGCGTCCGGAGTGAAATCGTACAGGTTGCCCAGCATATACCGGAACGTGTTGCGCAACCGGCGGTACGTGTCCTTGATATGTTCCATGATCTGGTCCGAGATGCGCACGTCCTGCCGATAGTTCTCCGAAGCGATCCACAGGCGGGTAATGTCCGCGCCGTATTGGGCCATCAGGTCATCGGCCCCGAAGCTGTCCCCCAGCTTCTTGCTCATCTTGCGGCCTTCCACGTCGATGACGTAGCCCGTGGTAACCACCGTGCGATAGGGCGCGGCGCCGCGGGTTCCCACCGCAAACAGGAGGCTGCTCTGAAACCAGCCGCGGAATTGGTCCGTGCCCTCAAGATACATGTCGGCCGGCCATCTCAAATCAGGACGGCGTTCGCACACCGCCGCGTGGCTTACGCCGGAGTCAATCCACACGTCCAGAATATCGTTTTCTTTTTGAAACTCCGTTCCGCCGCAGTGCTGGCATTCCGAGCCCGCTGGCATAAGGTGGGCCACATCCGAGTCGAACCATCGGTCAATGCCGTGTTCCTCCGAAAGGGCCAACTCCTCAATCTTCTTAAAACTCTCGCTGGTGGCGTGGGGCTCGCCACAACCCACGCAGTAGAACACAGGGATAGGCACGCCCCAGACCCGCTGCCGGCTAATACACCAGTCCGGCCGGTTCTTTAGCATGCTTCGCATCCGCTCCTCTCCCCAAGCGGGCAACCACTCGACCTCGCCCGCCGCCTGGTCCGCCCGTTCGCGAAAACCCTTGTGGTCCATTGAAATGAACCACTGCGGCGTGGCCCGGTAGATTACCGGATTCGAGCACCGCCAGCAATGGGGATAGCTGTGATCGAACAATTCATGGTTCAGTAGATGCCCGCTATCGTCAAGATCGTTAACAATGACGGAGTTCGCCTCAAACACATGCAGCCCCTCGTATGGGCCGGCTTCCGCCGTGAAACGCCCATGTCCGTCGAGGGGGGACAACGGTTTGATGCCGTATTCGGCGCCAACCACATAGTCTTCGTGGCCGTGGCCGGGGGCCGTATGAACGCACCCCGTACCCGCTTCGAGGGTTACGTGCTCGCCAAGGATGATGGGACACAGGCGGTCCGGGAAAAGGCTGTGGCGGTACTGTAGCCCTTCCAGCTCCCTGCCCTTGAACTCGGCCACCTTCTCGTAGTTTTCAATCCCGCACTCCAACATCGCCCGCGCGCCCAGGCCCGAGGCCATGATAAGGTTCTCGCCATTCACCCGCAACGCCACATACTCGTAGTCGGGATGCACCGCTATGGCCAAATTGGCGGGCAGGGTCCACGGCGTCGTAGTCCAAATCACAAAGGACGCCGGCCCCTCCAGCCCGGGAATAGCGCTCTCGGCGGGGAATTTCACATACACAGCGGGGGAAACATGGCTCGCGTACTCGACTTCGGCTTCCGCCAGCGCCGTCTGGCAATGGGCGCACCAGTACACGGGCTTCAAGCCCCGGTACACGTAGCCCTCGCGGTACATCTCGCCGAAAACCCGCACAATAGTGGCCACATAATCCTTACTTAGCGTAAGATAGGGATTGTCCCAATCCCCCATCACGCCCAAGCGCTTGAAGCCCTCGCGGTGCAAATCCACATAGCGGAAGACAAACTCGCGACAGCGTTGACGGATTTCGTTTGGGCTCAACGTAGCGGCGCTTTCTCCCTCCTCGGCGAGCACTTTGTACTCGATGGGCAGACCATGACAATCCCAGCCCGGCACGTACGGCGCGTCATAACCCGCCATCTGTTTAGAGCGAACCACGAAGTCTTTGAGAACCTTGTTCAGGGCATGGCCGGCATGGAGTTCACCATTGGCGTAGGGCGGCCCATCGTGAAGCACGTACTTGGGACGTCCGCCGGAGGCCTTTCGCAAGAGCCCATAAAGGTCCCTTTCCTCCCATTTTGTCAACCGCTCCGGCTCACGCTCGGGCAAATTGGCCCGCATCGGAAAGCCTGTCTGAGGAAGGTTAAGCGTCGATTTATAGTCCATGAAGTTTATTCTCGTCAGTAGCCGTAAATTGCTTCCAGGTTAAACCCCGTGACACAAAAGGTTTTATCAGCTTTTTGTTCGGTAAGATCCGCGCCAAATACGCCCAACGTACAGGGGAATACATCTTCGATATCATTCCGCCTCGCCCGCCTAACGCAACACGCTCGAAATCACCGGATCAGAGTACGTTCCTATTCGGCGCGAATGCGCCAAAACGTACCACATCCCATGAAAGAAAGTCAAGAAATGGCGCCGATTTTGCTCGGAACACACACAAATATGTCCAGTTGCATAAACCGCGCTTTCAATTGCATAATAGCGGGGAGTCCTGTGCTGATATTCCCGGCGTAAAGAACATGGCTTTAATGTCCCTCGTACCGAGAGAATTCTGCGGCCACTCTCTGTGTTCAAAAGGAAACTCCGAGCGCGCCCTCATAACCCGGCGATTGACGACGGCCCTGGCGTTGGCTTGATAGCGGCGCCGGCTGTTATAATAGGACCATATGAATATGCCAACTTGTCCTGACAAACCAATTTCTGACGGGGTGAACGGCAACAAGATCGCGAACCAGCGGGTGCGCATTGATCAGGTGGGCGGTCCTCGCAGTACGTGGCTGGAATTGAAGGGGACCGTACTCGTCTACCACGTGCGCACATGGGCGGCGAGTTTTTCGGCCTATATCCCCGTGGAATGGATTACCGTCTCTCGCCGGCGCCGGCGGCACAGCTTGGGACTTCTCCGCAACCTGAGCCTGTTAGTGGCCGCCTTGGCCGCGGGCGGCGCATTGGCCTTGCTTACCCTGCAACCCATGGAGGAAAGCATCCGGCCGGTGCTAACCAATCCTTTCGTCCAGGCGGCGGCGATTGCCGCGGCGGTGTTCGCGATGGGGGCGGCGGTGTGGTTCGGCATGAACGCCTGGCTGGCGGCCTACGAACGTCCGCCAACCACCTTGCTGCGCGTTGAGGATTCGGACATGGCCATCGAGTTCTGGCACCGCAAGGGGCCTGACCAGCATCTGGACCATTTTCTGGAACGCCTCAACGCCAGTCAGGAAAAGGCCGGGCATGCCTCGTCTTATCCTCCCAAGATGGGCCATGCCCGCCGCCATATCCGCCCATGGCGGGCGGTGGCGCTCAAAGCGGCGGTGGTTACGGGCCTATTATACATCCCCTGCAACCTAACCGCGGCTTACCTCGGCCGGCCCGAATTGATGCTCTTCCTCGTGTTGCCTCCCATTGTGTATTTTGGCAAACAAGGACTGGATTGGCTGGGAACGCGCTTCGAGCCCAAGGCGTTGCAACACGGGCTGCGCCATTTTCACAAAGGGGAATTCGAGCAGGCGGAGCACCATCTCGCCGCGCTTCTACGCGAGAACCCCCGCCATCAGCACGGGCTAATCCTTCACACCCAAACCCTCATCATGCTCGAACGTTTTGAGGAAGCTTTCCGGAACTGCCAGCGCATAGAGGACGAGAATCCGGAAATGGCGGCGATGTTGCGGGAAGATCTCTGGGCGTTGAAACGCATGCACGAGCGGATGGAGGCCGGGGTTGAGGGCGCGGAAGAATAATTGAGCCTCCCCTCTTCGACGAGGCGGGAAGCGAGAAAGCGATTGGTCAGTGAGCAGGCCTGTAAGCCGAATTCTGTCGTAGGGACGGCGGACATGCCGCGTCCCAGAGACGGCCATTCATCTCAGGCGCCTGTCACCAGACGCCTCTAGCATCCTACCCGGGAGCGGAGCGGGCCACTCCAATGCTCCCCTATTTGGACTTGCTCCGGGTGGGGTTTAGCCAGCCGGTCTGTCGCCAGACCGCTGGTGCGCTCTTACCGCACCTTTTCACCTTTGCCGGCCCCCGGCGCTATGCCGGAGACGTAGGCTGTATCGTTTCTGCGCCACTTTCCGTCGGGTTACCCCGCCTTCCCGTTAGGAAGCACCCTGCCCTATGGAGTTCGGACTTTCCTCCGCGCCAATCAGACGCAGCGGCCGTCCGGCCTGCTCACTGAACACATCCCCATTGTAGCCTATTCGGCCCTCTCAACCCAAACGGCTCATCTCCCCGCCGCGCCGCTCACCGTTGGCGGCAAATCTGCCCTTCGCCCGTCCCTCGTTGCCTTAGGCGGTTTAATGTTCATTCTCACGAGCTACACCACAACCAGCCTCCCCTGCATTGACCGTTCCGAGATACGGGCCTAAAGGCGGTTCGGCCTCACCGTGCCCAAGGTCACTACGCAAGTCTTTGCGGCATTGAACTTGCCCCCCGGCCTTCAAGGTGTTATCGTAGGACATGTGAGACTCGGCAGCGGCGTCGG
>JBKHFO010000069.1:0-15437 GCA_046540175.1 Candidatus Hydrogenedentota bacterium | reverse complement strand
GACCAGATACCCGTGCGTATAGTAGGACTCGGTGGCGCTCCAGCCGTAATGCATGTGCTGGAACGCATCCCAGTAGAGTGCTGTCACCAAGGCGATCACGACGCCCAACAGAATGAGCAGCCGGTAATCAAGGTCCTTGACGCCTGGTACGTGATTGGCGAGGGTCTGCGTATCTTGAGTCATACGGCGCTTTCCTCTTCGGCGATTCGTTCCGCAATCTGATTGAGCAGCGCTTGGTCTACCGGCTGGCCTTCATCGGATTTGGCCTCCGCCTGGCTGACGAACTCCCGCGCTTGTTCCAGGTCGCCCATGCCGAGATAGGCTTGAGCGAGGGCGATGTCCAGTTGGGCCGTGGTTGCGCCCGCCTGGGCGGCGACGGCTTCTAGATCTTCCGTTGCGCCTTCGTAATCGCCGGTATTAACGCGCAAAAAGCCGCGAAGCGCCCGGTATTCCCTGGCGTCTCGCAACGCCAGGGCCTCCTCCACGCTTTCAAGGGCGCTCTGTGGATTCTGCCCTTGAGCGGCAAGGAGGGAGGCTCTACGAAAATGCATTTGCGGGGAATCCGGCCGTTGTTCCAGATAGCGTTCGCATAATGAGGCTGCTTCGCCCAAATTACCCAACCGCCTCTGAACCTCAATCATGTCGGTGATAGCGGCCAGATTTTCCGGCTCCAACATAAGGGCCCGCGTGAAGGCGGTCGAAGCCCTGCGCAAGTTCTCCGAACCGTCTTGGGCCGCCCGAAACTGTCCCAGAAGGATCCAGAGTTCGGGATTATCCTCATGGTTCTCCGCAGTCATCTCAAGCAGCTCCTCCGCCTCGCCGGTTTCACCGGCTTGACGCAACGCCCTCACCAGATTCCGCAAGGCGTTGAGGTCGGTGGGGTCGGCGTCATACGATTCCCGGAATTCCGCTGCGATTTCACTGGGATCGCGCTCGTCCATGGCCAGGCGATTGTTTAGATTCTCCAACTCCTGAGCCAGCAGCGGATTGTCCTCCGCAAGCGGCGCAAGTTCGTCTAATCTCTCGCGGGCTTCATCCGTGTCGCCGCGGTATAGCGCCAATTCGGCAAGGAGCAACCGCGCCCGGAGATTGCCTGGGTTCGCCTCCACGAGCTGTTCTAGGATGGTCTCCGCCTCGTCAAAGTCCTCGAGGCGCATGCTCAACTCGGCGTAGCGCAACCGGGGCGAGACTTGGCGGGGCGCGGCGTTGAGAACCCGCTCTAAGTAGTTACGGGCCTCTTCCAGCGCGCCCTGTTGCACCCGCACTTCGGACATGGCGAGGAGAGCGGAAAACTGCTCCGGATTCTCGTTGAGCACTTCGCTGAGAATAAGTTCCGCCTCGGCGGGAGCGGGGGGAGTTTTGCGCAGAAGCAGCTCGGCTTGAAGGACGCGTGCCCGCAAATTCTCCGGGGAACGTTCCCGTATGCTTTCAATGATGTCTTCGGCGTGCGCGATGTACTCGGACTCGTTTGTTTGCAGACATAACCGGGCCACTTGGAGGCTGGCAGACTGCAATTGTCCTATGTCTTGCGATTCGTCTTGTGATTCGTCTTGCGATTCGTCCGCGTACTCCGCGTATAAGGTTTCGCGCAGGTCGAGCGCCGCGTCCAGGTCGCCGGCGCTCGCCAACAAGGTCATTTCGCTCAGACGCACCGGCAATTGTTGCTCTTCAGATAGCTGGTCAAGACTGGAGGCAATGCTTTCCAGCGCTTGGTCGAGGCCCCCAAGCTGCTCAAACATCTGAGCCCACTGCAGCGCTTGGTCCCCATCAAATTCGCCGCTCTCCAATGCTAGCTCGAACTGTTGGTAGGCTTCGGCTTCATCGTCTTCGGCAAGGGCGGCGCTGGCGTATACAATGCGGAACGCATCCGCGGGCAGCCCAGCTTCCAGGGCGCTGTCAACGACATCCCGGGCTTCTTGGGGGTCGCCCAGGGCCAGCCGTATATCCGCCAGAATCAAGTAAGGCTGTGGATCGTTCGGATCGTGCTCCATGGCGCGTTCCAGAAGCTGCTCAACGGTGCGCAGCCGTTCCCGGGGTTCGCCCCTCGCCATCCCTACTTCGAAGAGATTCACGGCTGAATTCATCAGGGCCCCGGTATCGGTGCTACCCGAATCCAGCAAGTTCAGGGCAAGTTCGGCGAGCTGTTCGTCGCTGGTTTCCGTTCCCGCTTCAGCGGCCATGAGCAACCGCGCCTGTTGTTCATCGGGATAACGGCGGAGATAGGATTCCAGGACAGCGCGCGCATCCGTGCGCCGGCCACTTTGGAGATACGCCACAATGAGGTGGAATTGGGCCGGAGCAAAGGCCGGCGCTTGGTCATGCACATTCGCCAACCGTGAGGCGGCCTGTTCGGGCTCTCCCTCCAGTAAGAAGGTGCGTCCAGTTACGTATTCCCGGATAGGCGATTGACCTTCGTAGCCTTCCAGATGTTCATCCACGACTTCCATGGCGCTGTCGGTGTCCTCAAGACCGAGGTAAATCTCGGCCAAGGCGATCATGGCCCCGGGATGCGCATGGCGCTCATAGGCGTCCAATGATTCGAGAATGTCCCGAGCGGTTTCCAGTTCGCCTCGGCTCTGTTTTACCTGCGCATGGGTTATCCGGCTCTGCACGTGTCCGGGTTCATTCTCCAAAGCGCGCTCCACAAGCTCCAGCGCTCTGTTCGGCCGGTTCTCTTCCGCAAAGAAAGAGGCCGCCGCGGCTAAGACATCCGGATTGTCTGGATCCAGATCGAGCGCCGTTTCGTACGCTGCCTCTGCCGCCTCGGGCTCGCGCGCCACACCATGATACCGCGCCTTTGCCAAGTGGAACTCCGGATCGTTTCCAACGTGTTCCTCCCCGGTTTCCAATGCCTCGGCGGCTTGAGAAGAAAGCCCGCGCTCGTGCAGCAGGATGGCGAGGTTGCCATACACGTCGGCGTAGTCTGTTTCTTCTTCCATTAATGTCCGGTACTGGTCTATGGCGTCCTGAACCCGGCCCTGGTTATCCATGGCGATGGCCTGCATATACCGGGCCTCCTCGTCGTCCGGATTCTCCTGCAGACGCTGTTGCATTTGGAATTCCAAGCGGCCCCAGGATTCGGTCTCGAACAAGAGGTCGGCAAGTTCTTCCTGGGCGTCTTGGTCGCCAGGCTCGTAGCGCAACAACTGCATGTAGGCCGTGATGGCGTCTTGCAGCGCGTCTGCCCGGCTATCCGTCCGCTGCAGGTTCACGTCGATGTATTCCCGAAGAACTTCCGTATCGCGGGGATTACGCGCGAGATAGTTGACATAGTGGCTTCTTGCTACGCCATACTCCCCTTCCTCCTCGTACTGCCGGGCGTTCGCCAGCCATTCGCGCTCTTGATGTTGCCGGTACAGGAATAGCCCGGCGGCTGCCCCGCCCGCCAAGAGGACCCCAACCAATCCAGCTATCGTTAATCCGATCCATACTTTGCGTGACATAGGTCGCTTTCGCTTTCCTTTGATAGTGAGCTTGTCAACGATAGCGGCGGAGACGCCATTCTATCGGTGTGTCAGCAATGTCCCCCGAAAATCGCGCCAAACGAGGGAGAAGAACAGGGCGTCCTCCACCAAGTAGCGCCGCCATAACCGGCGGGGCTCTTGAAGAAGCCGCCACAGCCATTCCAGACCTATCCGTTGGACACAACGCGGCGCCCGCCGGACCTTGCCCGCCACGAAATCCAGGCCGGCCCCTATGCCTAAGGAGACGGGGACGCCGATATCCTCATAGTGTTCCAATAGCCACAGCTCCTGTTTGGGGCAGCCGAGCGCGACGAAACAGATGTCGGGCCTTGCCTTCCGAATGGCGTCTATGGCCCGCCTATTCTCCATGGGGTCACCTTCGAAGCCCAACGGAGGCGAGTAGACCCCGGCTACCTTGAGTCCCGGATACTGCTCCTGGAGCTTCTGGGCCGCTTTTTCCGCCACGCCTTCCGCGGCGCCGAAACAGAATACCGAATGGCCTTCCTTCGCGGCCCAAGCGCTTAACGAGGGAACCAAGTCGGACCCGCTCAGTTTCTCCTTTAGCGGACGGCCCAAGAGCCGCGCGGCCCACAAAAGCGGAATCCCATCCGGCAACGCTAGAAAAGCCTCTCTATAAGCCGCCCTCATATCGGCCCGCCGGTGAAAAAGGCAAATGTGGTCTACGTTAGGGGTCACAACGAAGCCTGGCGTACGCTGACGTATGCGCTCGCCGATAGCCGCGCATAGCTCTTGAAAATCCATGCGGGCCATTGGGACGCCGCACACCTCCTGGTGATCCGGTTTGTTTGGCGTGCTTGCCGTCACGTCCGCCACGGACGCCGTGGGCGCCGCATCTATCATGGCTTGCTCGTTTGCCTTTGTCACGAGGTCATTCTGCTCCGTATGTTCAAGGCCCTTGTTAGCCTCTCATCCACTAATCCGCTTCATGGCTGTCTTACAGTTATGGTTGTCTGTCGTCTCCCTGGTCTTCTGGAGCGCCGTAATCCTGGTCCTCGTCCAAGAGCACGGCTGTAGGCAGGGTGTCCTCTTGCGCCCCCTGCGCGGCATTCGCGCCGGAGCCGGGCTTCATCAATCCGCTTTGACCCGTTCCTGGTTTCGCTTGATCCTCCGCATAGGCGTAGTACAGCTGTACGTTGCGTTTGAGATACCCGCCCCGGTAGGGCCGAATTCCGTTCAACACGATGCCGATGATATTGGCCCCGACCTGGTTCATGTCTTGGATGCAGCGCCGGACCATGCCTAGCGTGGACACGCCGGCGCCGACCACCATGATTACGCCGTCGGCTATGGGGGCGAGGAGTTTCGCGTCCGACATGAGCAGGGCGGGAGGGGTGTCGATGATGATGTGATCAAAGGCGTCCTCGGCCTGCTCAAGGAATTCGATGGCGTCTCGGGACGCGAGTTTGCCGATAAGATCATCGGTCTGGAAACCAGGGCCCAACACGGAGAGATTGGGATAAGCCGTGGCGCGCACGGTGTCCTGAGGAGAATACTCGCCCCGGAGGACTTCACTGAGCCCCTCAGCGCGCTCCAAGCCGAATGTGCTCTCAATGCTTGGGTGCCGCGAGGTGCAATCGATTAGGAGCACGCGCCGATTGGCTTGCGCCAATGCAATGGCCATGTTCGCTGTCAAAGATGTCTTTCCATCGCCACGCGTCGGACTAACCACCAAACAGGTGTTTAGTTCCGATGCCCCCTCGGGGGGATAGATAATGCGTGAGAGAATGCGCCGGAATTCGTCGGCGGCCAGCGAATTGGGCTGAGCCCCCGTCAAAAGCGCGGCGTTAGCACCGCCGGGAAGGTGTGAGTCCTCTTCCATATGCGGCACCGAGGCCAACACGGGAAGACTCGTGATATACGAAAGGTCTTGCCGGGTGCGCACTTGCTGGTCATTGATTTCGCGCAGCAATCCAACACCAACGCCGGCCCCTGCCGAGAACATCACGCCCAGCAGCATCAATTGATACCGCCGGCCCCGGTCAGGGCTGCTTGGAGCTGTAGGAGAGCCGGCTTGGCTGATACGAGCGGGAGCCTTGCTCTCTACGTTGATTTGATAAATCTGTTCATTGACCCGCCGCAGCCGGGCCTCGGTGCGGTCCTTTTCGTCCTCCAGGTCCTGAATCTCGGCCCAACCGTGGGAACGCTCCACCTCCTCATCGCGGTTCTCCTCGATGAGTTCGGCAAACCTTTCCCGGCGCTCAGTGGCGCTGTCGAGTTCCCGTTCGGCCGTCGCAAGCTCAACTTCCGCCCTGGCTTCCATGTTCTCCAAGATTTCACCACGGACAACGCGGCGTTTACGCTGCAATTCCGCCTCAAGGGCTTCCTTGTCTCGCGCCGTGGTCCGCAGTTGGGGCGCATCTTCGGCATAGCGTTCCCGCATTAGCGCGAGTTCGCCATCCAAGTCGCTCAGCTGGCGCCGCAGGCTCTGTACGCTGGCGTCTTGGGTTACCTGTTCTTCGATGTTCATCTCATAAATCGGCGTGGAGGGGGTGGCGCCGTGCTCGTCCCGGAGTTCCTGAAGGCGCGCGAGCCGGCGCTCCCACTCGCGAATCCTCGATTCCGCCTCGGTCAAGTCTGCCTCGGAATTGGTTAGATTCGCGTGGTAGGATTCCATTTCCCGCGACATAATGTCTCGTGATCCGGTCAATGGGGCGTCTATGTCGAGGCGTTCCCGGCGGACGCTTTGCTGTAAGCCTTCCAGTTCGCGCTGGAGGTCCTCTTGTTCCTCGTAGAGCAGTCTCAAACGTTCCCCGCCCACGGTGCGTTCCTCGGCGAGGGCGTAGTCCATGTAGTGCTGCAGCACGCTCTCTACAATAGTCAAGGCGGACTCGCGATCGGGCGCTGAAGCCCGGATGTCGAAAAGTTCGCCCCGGCCCGAACGCGTACTGACGGCTTCCCTCAATCTATGCAAGGGATCCTCGGCCTCCATAACCCAATCCATTTCTCGGATTTCTGGTTCGGCAAGGACCCGCTCGAGGATTTCCGTTCCTTCTATCATCGCCCGGTGAGTGTCTACAAATTGGCCATATGACCGGCCGCGCCCTTGGTCAATTCCGTCGAGCACGGTTGGCGTGGTGGCGGCCGCCCGAATGGAGGCCGACGCGTTGTACTGGTCGGGAACCCCGAACCAACCCGCAAGAACAGCCGGCACCGCCAGCACAAGGAAGACGCCGACCATAATGGGCAGCCGGAGGCGAAGCATCCGCATGATGTTGATGTTTACGTCGCGTCCGCCCCCGCCAGACCGTTCGGAGGTGAGTTGATTCAACTCGGAAGTGAATTCGTGTGTCATGAGAAGTCCTCGCTATTCTGCAGTTGCCAACGGGGCTACCGTGGAGCCAAGCCGTTGAAGGCTATCCAAAGAGTTTACTATGTCCGCCGCAGTGCTACTACCCCGCGATATACGCCGTTGGCGGTCGCGCGCATAATAGGTGTCCACAGCCTGCGTATACAGGCTCATGACGGGAGACACCGTCCCTCGTATATCGTTAATGAATTGCTGCAACCGCACGACTGGCCGGCGCGGGACGTAGATCATATCCCCGGCCTCGAGCAGGACATCGGCGCCCGTGCGCAGCATGTACTGATAATCGAGCAAGAAGAGTTCGGTGCTGTTCTCGCCGGCTTCCCGCATAAGCACTACCCGGCGCGTGTGCGCTGTTTGAGGCGAATGCCCCCCGGCCCGAGCCATTAGTTGCATAAGCGTCATGCCATCGGAAAGCTGATAAACGCCCGCGCCGCGAACTTCGCCCCAAAGGTAGACAAGGTTTATGCCTTCGGGTATGTAGATGACATCGCCCGGATATATGGGAGCTTGCGAATCGTGGCTCCCGGGTTCGGTCATGTTGCGGAGATCAAACTCAAGCACGTCCCGATAGTCCTCGATGGTGCGGAAAACAAAGGCTTTGGTGAGCTGACCGGTGGTCGTCGTGCCCAGGGTCGAGTCACGGCCTCGGGAGCCGCGTTGCGCCCCACGCATGCCGCCCGCGCGGTTGATGGCCTGGAGAAGATTAATGGGACGATCGTATTCGAACTCGCGTGTGCTTTGAATATCCCCCATAACGTAGTAGCTCTTGCTGGCGCTTTGAGCGATGGTCAGGGAGATCTCCGGATCTTGGAAAACCGAGGTGTACGCCTCGCGGACTTTTTCGGTGGCCTCCTCGCGGGTGACTCCATCCACCTTGATATCGGGAATGTGCGGCAAGGAGATGTAGCCGTCGTACCGCACATCGACCGTTTGACTCAAGTCTGGGTCATCGAACGACTGAAATTGGAGGGCATCGCCCGCCTCGATCGCGTACTCCATTTCGAGAGGATTAAAATCTGGTTCGCGTATGTCGTTTTCTGCCTCCTCTTCAGGAGGCTCCAGCTCCTCATCGCCGTGAATCTCCTCGGTTGGGGCCACCGCGCTTTCCAAGGCGATCGCCCGCGCATCCGTGACGGACCGCGACACCACAGGCCCATTGCCAGCGCCCCTGGCGCACCCCGTAACCACTATGGCCACACAAACAAGTCCCGCGGTAAGCATGGCGAGACGGCGCACTGTGTACAGGGCCGTTTTCTTAGGTGTTCTTTTACTCATAATACGTGTCTTTCCCTATGTTGTACGCATCGATTCGTCTGAGAAGCGAACTGTAACTGATGTCGAGTAATTCCGCCGCTTTCCGGCGGTTCCACAGCGTATATTGCAAAGCTTCCTCGATAAGGGCGCGCTCGGTGTGTTCCATCGCCTCCCGCGCTGCTTCCTTGAGCGATGGAAAGCTTCTGCCTTTGGATGCGCCGTTCCCGTTGTGACGCACGGTCTCCGCGACGGGCGGCGCCCCTCTCTCATCGGTCTCGTGCGTTTCGCCCGGGGAGGGGCTTTGTGCCTCCCCAAGCTCCGAACTCCACAAACATGTTGCATCCCCCGTTGTAACGTATTTTTTCACTTGACCGCCCAATTCCCGAACATTGCCGCGCCAAGGGACGGCTTGCATGCGTTCGATGTATTTAGCCGGTATGGGTTTGTACTCTTTTCCTTGCCGTGTGCAGTAATTATAATTAAAATGTTCGGCCAGTAGGGGGATATCCTCCACACGTTCGCGTAAAGGCGGCATCTCCACGGTCATTTCACTGATCCGAAAATAGATGTCCTTTCGCAAATAACCTTCCTCAAGGGCGTGGTTTAAAGGAAGATTCGTGGCGGCTATCACGCGAACGTCCACATGGACGGGAGCAACGCCTCCAATGCGCATAATGGGTTCGCCTTCAAGGACTTGAAGCAATTTACCCTGGATTCGAAGGGGCGTTTCCGACAATTCGTCCAAGAAAATGGAGCCCTTGTGCGCCAATTCAAACCGGCCTGGCTTGACTGTCCGCGCGCCCGTAAAGGCGCCGGGCTCAAACCCAAACAGCTCGCTCTCGAAAATTGTTTCCGGTATCCCCGGACAGTTCACCTTAATGAACGGTTTTGAACTCCGGGGACTCAGCTTATGGAGTTTGTGCGCGGCAATCTCCTTACCTGTGCCCATCTCCCCCGTTATTAGCACCATCAGGTCAGATTGCGCCAATCGTTGCAAGAGTTCGTTAACCTCTTGTATCTTGGCGCTAGTCCCGACCAACTCCTGGTTCAAAGGAGCCTGAATCATCTTCAAGTCCGCAGATCGGGCCGTTATGCTTGTCAATAGCTTACCCCTTCCACTTCGCCTGTCTTGCAAGATTTCACCGCTTGTTCGCTCTGAAGAGGAGCCGCCCCTTTTCAGCTCATCATTCCTGCGTCCACCTGCTCTCTTGCAAGGCTGGCAGTTTCTCTCTACCCTTCAAGCATCTTTACTTCATAAGTGAGCAAATCTTGTGCCACATAACAACCGTGATTTCCCCATCACAATCGAACCCTTTTGGGAGTATATATTGTGTGTCACGCTAGTGGGCTACAATATATAGATGGTCGTCTGGAAGGACCACGTGCCGCTGTTTGTGGGTGTGGCCAAATGTTTGTCAAATGTGAACAACATTTACTGGTTTGGAAGCCCCTTAGCCGCCAAAAGATACTCTGTTTGGATTAGTGAGGGGTATTCTGGTGCACTGCCCCATTTTGTCTTGAAGAACGCAAAATTGTTTCATCGCTTGCGCCCGTGGTCCAATCGCGAGGAATTCGCCTGGACGCTGCGCCAAAAACGCCTCTTAAGGTGGTATAGTTAGAAACCGCCGACTACTTTGCGTAGTGTATCATACCAACATGAACGAATTGGTTCCCGAGACTGCTCCTGATTGCTTTATTGTTCAAAATACAGTAATACAAATTTATTACGTTTTTAGCGTCATAAACCACCATCCCTGAAACTGTTCGCCTTCGTAAGGCATGACGCCATGGAATTGACCGGCGGAATCGTCGAAGACCAGCGGGAGAAAACGCCGGTCGCCTTCCCACAGAGGCAGGTCCAGGATGTGGTCCACGTTGGCCCATTCAAGGAATCCCTCGGCGTTCTCCGTGCAGGGCTCACCCTCGAAGCGGTCCACCCGGAAGATGAACCCGAACCAATTCTCCCCGTTCTTGCCAAATCCAGGCCAGTTGATGGTGCCGCGGAGCACGAGTTCCGTGCACTCGATGCCCGCTTCCTCCCTGATCTCCCGCTTCACCCCGGTCACGATGTCCTCATGTGATTCCAGTTTACCGCCAAGGCCGTTATACTTGCCGAAGTGCTGGTCGTCCTCGCGCTTGTTGCGGTGCACCAACAAAACCTTGCGGCCGCAGGGGGACATGACGTAGGCTAACGTTGCTACGATGGGGGTGTACATTGACGTATTTTTCCTGATCGTTTTGTGATGCGGTTGTGCTCCAGGAGCGCCAGACTAATCTCGCGCATGAGGATAACGTCCGAACGACTATGCCGCAAGGAATAATGAATAGACATGATTTACAAGATGAACAATACATAATAAATTTATATATTAATAATATTTAGTTTTATTTTTGTTTAATAGCATATTATTTTGTTTTTAATATTAGTAGTTTAAAAATCTATACCATATAGTTCAAATTCTTGCTTTTTAAATCTTGTTCATCTTGTAATTTGTGTCTATTCAAAAATCATGTCCATTCATTATCCTATACGCGTCCTGCATCTGGTGGATAACCCTTATCTCGGGGGGATCCCGTCGCATGTGTTGTCGGTGGCGGAAGCGTTCGCGGCGGATGCGCATATCCGCGTGGACCTCGCCGTGTTGCCCGGGCGCACGCCGGATCGCACGCTCGTGGAGCGAGCCCAGGGACGCGGCTGCGCCGTCCACGAAATCCCGATGCGCGGCGCTTTCGATCCCGGCGTGTTTCGGCGGCTGCGGCGGCTGACGGTTGCGGGAAAGCATGATCTCGTTCACACCCACGGCTACCGGGGCCTCCTCATCGCGCGTTACGGCCGTCTCCCCATTCCTTTCGTTCACACGTGTCACGGGGGAGCGGTGAAGCCCGCCTTCCGGACACGCATCTGGGAACGGCTATCGCTACGGGCCATGAGCAAACCCCGCCGCATTATCGCCTGTTCGGAGTACGTGCGCCGCTGGCTGATCGCCCATGGCGTTGCTTCCACCAAGCTTGAGGCCGTCCACAATGCCGTCGCGGAACCGGCGGCGCCCGTGCAAGAGCGCAAGCGCCAGGAGTTTGGTATAGCGGACGAGGACACGGTGTTTCTTTACGCGGGCCGTCTGGCGCCGGGCAAGGGATTGGAACTGTTGTTGGAAGCGCTTGATGGACTTCCGAACGCGTTCCTGCTTCTCGCTGGCGAAGGGCCGCTGCGTCCCCGGCTCGAAACTCAAGCCGCCGAGTCCAAAGCGCCGGTCCAGTTCCTAGGCATGGTTCACGACATGGCCGCCTTCTACGAACTCGCCGATGTGGCGGTGCTCCCTTCGGAAATGGAAGCCCTCCCCATGGGACTCATCGAGGCGGCGGCATGGGGATTGCCCGCCGTGGCCACGCATGTTGGCGGCATCCCCGAAGTGGTCGAGGACGGTGTTACCGGGCGGCTCGTCCCGCCGGGCGACGCAGCCGCGCTGCGCGCCGCCATGGAAGAGGCCATTTCCCCGGCGTGGCGCCAATCCGCGGCGGAAGCGGCGCGCGCGCGATGGGAGGCCTGCTTTTCTCCTCACCGCCTGCGCGAGGCGCTGGCGAGGGTTTACCATGAGGCGCTTTTGGATTACAGCAGCCTGAACCATTAAGATACGTTCGACCGCTCAGATTTCGACTCGTTTCTAGGCGCGGTCCAAGTGTGAAATAGATCAAATCCATGGCATTAGCAGACCAAGGAGTACAAATCCAAGCATGAAGCAATACGGCATTATCTTTGACATGGACGGTGTGTTGGTGGATAGCTACCAGGCGCACTTCGAATCGTGGCGGCGGATGTTGAAGCAAAAAGGCCTGGAACTCACCGAACCTGAGTTTGCCGAGACATTCGGACGAACCAGCCGGGACATCATCCAGCATTTCTTTGGCGACACCATGAGCGATGAGGAGATCGCGCGCTGGGATGAAGAGAAGGAAGCCGAATACCGCGAGATAATCACGGCGGATTTTCCCGCCATGGAAGGCGCGTCCGAGCTGATTGGCGCCCTGGCGGAGGCTGGGTTCCGCCTCGCCATCGGTTCTTCAGGCCCGAAGAAGAATGTTCAAACCGTCCTGGACAATTTACCCAATGCCCACCTGATCGCCGCCAGCGTCAACGGCCAGCAGGTATCTCGCGGCAAACCCGCCCCTGACGTGTTTCTGCGCGCCGCGGAAAAACTCGAAGTCCCGCCCGCTCAGTGCGCGGTTCTTGAAGACGCGTTGGCGGGGCTGGACGCCGCCCACGCCGCGGGCATGGCCGCAGCCGCCATCACGGGCACGGCGCCTCGCGGCGCCTTGGCGGAGAAAGCGGACATCGTCGTTGATTCCCTGCGTGAACTCACGCCGGCAGCGATGAGGCAGTTGATCGAACGCCGCGCGGCGGCCGTTCATTGAAGAGGGGGCTCTTTCTAGTTTGCACACGTTAGGCTTTAAGCGCGTGAACGATAACGCTCACACTCCCGGCGGCCGCGGTGATTGGCGCTCGCCGGGGGGAGATGGGGGGGCTGCGTCCCGGGGATCGACATGAAAGAAATGGCGCGATACAATACTGGAAGAAACGGAGGAAGAACTCATGATTAAGCTCGAAGTCCTAGGCGTAAGCAGCGACGGCCACCACCAGCCTGTGGTGATTCTACGCAATGAAGACCGGGTGCTGCCCATGGTTGTGGGGATCGCGGAGGCGGACGCCATTCACGCCGCTTTGATCCAGCGGGATATCGGCCGTCCCATGACCCATGATCTCATCTGTAACATCTTGGCGGGCTTGGGTGGCGCGCTCGACTCTGTCGCGATTTACAAGCTGGAAAACGATGTCTTCTATGCCCACCTCAATATCGAGCGTAAGGGACCGAACGGTCAAGTCGAACAAGTCCTGCGCGTGGATTCGCGGCCAAGCGACGGCATCGCCATCGCCACGCGTCTCCAAGCACCCATTTACGCGGCCCAGGAAGTGATGGACCAGGCCGGCCAGGACGTGTCGATCTTGGGAGGCGGCGAAGACGAGGACGATGAGGACGAACCCGACTACGAGAGTTGAGCGCGGCTGAGGCTACGGGGCGCTGCGTTCGATGGCGATATCCTCGCCGGCATTCTCAAGTACTTCGCCTTCGGTAACGACCTGGCATTCGCTTGCCTGCTCACCGATGATAATGGGCATGCTCGTCGCGTTGGTTAATGCGATGTTACGCGCCGCGCGTTCGCCGATGGGCGCCATCCCCTGCCCGCCGCCGGGTTGGCTAAACCCAAGCTTGATGGGCGTGGCTTCCTCGCGTTCCTTTGCTTCCCACGGCGCAATCGAGACTTCGTGGTCCGAGCCGTGAATGGTGGCCAACGCGTGCACATTCATTTCGGAGTCCTCAGGCATCAATTCAAGTTCGACCGAGCTGCCCTCTCCTTCCAAGAACAGAACAGGCCCATACTTGGCGTCGCCTCGGCTGGCTTCAATCACGGCGTCCGTCCCCACCCAGAATCCGCGTTCATGGCCGGTGGTCTTGCTGTCTTCGATGCGGATGGGGCCGCTGTGCCTCAGTTCAAACCCGGCGCGCATGTGCTTGGCGGTGCAGTTGATGAAGGTAACATCCTCGACGCCGCTGTAGGTGCGAAACCCATCTTCCGCCAAGGATTTCATGTACCCGGGCAGGATTTTGTTCTCGCCCTCGCGGTTCCGGGCGACCGAAGCGAAGTCTGCATCATAGGCGGGGCCGGACGTTTCGCCGAGCATGTCATCCGTGGAGCGGATTTCGCCCTCGACGTAGCAATCCTTGAAGTAGGTGTTGGCAGCCCCATCTTGGATGTAGAACCCATGCCCGAAGGAGCGCATGTAAATCTCGCATCCGATAACGCGGGTGTCGTTTCCCGTAATTTGAAGTCCGCTGTGTTTGCGCAATCCCACCAACGAGCCGCCGCCCTTGCCGAGCAGATCGCCGTATCCATAGGGAAATGAACCCCGCACGCGCAACGTGACGCCGCGTAACGTGTTGTCATCACCATGGACGGACAGGACATTGCCGCCTCGCGAAGTCCCGTCGCCGATGTTGGTGATGGTGAGTCCCTTCAACGCGTTGTTGTCCCCAGACACCACGAACTCCGGATTGTGAATCGGAGGATCCAGCTCGGCCCGCAACTCGGTGTCCACCTCGATGGTGACATCCGTTAGGTCAAACATGTTGCCGCTGCCGGAAAACTCGATGAAATGCCAGTCTTCTTCTTGCCGCCTTTCCGGGATGCTTTCAAAGGGGATGAAGTCCGTTAGTTCGTACGCGCCGGGTTCCATTGTGATCGCGTTCCCGCTTTGGGAAGCGTACTCCGCCAATTCTTCCAGGCTTGATATCCGGATATCAGAGGCCTGAACGGGCAGCGCTGCGAAGACCGCCCTTGTTATACATACCGCAATGATTATCAACCGCATTTCAGTTGCCTCCTGTCGCATATGTTTTCGATTTCCAAGGCGGTCCCATCGCAGCTTCTGTTACAACTCGCTGTAGGCTTTGTCCCGGCGCCGGCGGCGGGCGAGTTCACTGGCGTACCGCCGGCCAAGCGCAGCCGCGTTTTGCCGCGCCCACTCCGTCAGCTTGGTGGTCCCGGCGGGCGGACTCTCCGTACAGAGCAAATCCGCCATGAGCGCGTCGATTTCTTCACGGCTGAGCACCACATCGCCCACCAATAGACCGAGCAGCTTGGCTTGAGCATAGGCAAGAGCCGGCGGCACGGGAACGAGGGGCCGCGGCTTGCCGATGGCGGCGGCGATGGTCTTGACCAAATTCCGGTAGGTGAAGGTTTCCGGTCCGGCGGCGTCCACGATGCGGTTCTCGCTTTCTTGACCTTCTTGGACGGCGAGGCGGGCGAAGTCTTCTACGTGAATCGGTTGAACCCGGTAGCCGCCCGCCCCGAAAAGAGGGAACAAGGGGAACCGCCGCAGGCCCCAAGCGATGTTGTTGACCAGGATATCCTCGTGACCGAATAAGATGGCGGGCCGCAGGATGGTGTGAGGGATGCCGCTGTTTTCCAGGGCATACTCGAGTTCGGCTTTTCCCCGGAAGTATTCGAACGGCGAGTCCAGCGAGGGATTGGTGATGCTGACGTGGACAATACGCCGCACGCCGGCCTTGCGCGCGGCATGGAAGAGCGTGCGCGTGTTCTGAACGGCTTCCGCATGGCTGAAAGTCCGGTGATTGAAGCGGATCCAGTACGTGTTATAGAGGACTTCCAATCCAGTCAAGGTGTGGGTCAGTTTGTCCTCGTCCTCGAAGTCGTAGGGATACGCGGTAACCTGGCCGCCGAACGGGTTCGGCCGGTTGAGCGAATGCGTTAACGTAATGACGCGTTGCTCCTTTTCGAGCAAGCGCGAGGCGATGAACTTGCCCGAATACCCAAAT
>JBKHFO010000068.1:0-15534 GCA_046540175.1 Candidatus Hydrogenedentota bacterium | reverse complement strand
TTCACGGAGAAACAGGTCTTGCCTACCCCGCCTTTACCGCCGCCGACCACAAGCAAGTCCGGCGTCCTCACCTCCTGTGAGGCGCTCACTACCTCTTCTACAAGCCGCAACGTCCTCCTCCTTGAGCATGGGGGCTCCCAACGCCAAGCCCGGACTGAAGGTCAACGACCTGACCAATGTAGCACACATGGCCTGGCGTTGCAAAGAATTTGGGTAGCCCCCAAACGCCGGCTAGGCCGGTGTGCCGAGGGGGACATCCCCCGGCCCTTCGGGCCACCCCCTTCCAAGGGGGAATTGATTCGCTCACCTGTTTGGTGAATAGCGACTCATTCAATGCGGCCGCTTTGCCTGGAAGGTTTTCTCCCTTTGAAGGGGGATCAAGGGGGATTTCTCCCCCCAAAAGCAGCGTCCTTACCCGGCGATTGGGGTTGTCCCACCAGCGGCACAGCCTCGCGGCCTACCACTGGAGGGCTTACGCCTTTTGCCCTTCCGTTTGCCGCGCCTCCATGGCTTCTTGGGTTTCGAGCCAGCGTGTGCAGTCGATGGCGGCCCTACACCCCATCCCCGCGGCGGTAACGGCCTGGCGGTAGACGCTGTCGGCCACGTCGCCGGCGGCGAACACGCCCTCGATATTGGTGAAGGTGGTATCGGGCTTGACTTTGAGGTAGCCCGTTTCATCCATATCCAGCCACCCCTCGAATAGTTCCGTGTTCGGTTTGTGACCGATGGCGGCGAAGTAGCCCGAGCAAGCGAGTTCGCGCGGTTCGCCGGTCTGGACGTCTTTGAGGCGGACGCCTGTCACGCCGTCGTTGTCATTGCCCAAGATCTCGTTGACCACCGAGTTCCATTCCACTGTGATCTTGTCGCTTTCCAGCACGCGATCCGCCATGATCGGGCTCGCGCGAAACTTGTCCCGCCGGTGGACCACGTGGACCTGACTGGCGAAGCGCGCTAGGAAAAGGGCTTCTTCCATGGCGGTGTCGCCGCCGCCCACGACCACCACAGGCTTGTTGCGGAAACGGGGCAGCCCGCCGTCACAGGTAGCGCAGGCGGACACGCCGCGGTTCATGAACTTCTCCTCGGACTCGAGGCCGAGGTACTTCGCGTCCGCGCCTGTCGCTACGATAATCGCCTCGGCTTCCCACACGTCATCGCCGCTCCACACCTTGAAGGGCCGCACCGAGAGGTCCACCTTGGTGACCGTTTGGGAGAGGATACGTGTGCCGAAGCGCTCGGCCTGTTTCTTGAAATCCGCCATCATCTGCGGTCCCGTCACGCCTTCGGGGTAACCGGGGTAATTCTCGACCTCGGTGGTGGTCATGAGTTGCCCGCCGGGCGTGAGGTCCTTGCTGAGTTCGCCTTCAAACATCAACGGTTCGAGATCGGCCCGCGACGTGTACAACGCCGCCGTGTAGCCGGCCGGTCCCGACCCAATTATGATTACGTTTTCCATGGAACAAGCTCCTTTTTGGGGGGATACACTCATATCCGTGACTAAGTGGGGTGGGGGTCAATACGGACGTGCGCCGGAGCGCACGATAGATTGCTTATTATACGCCACAGGCCGCCCGTAGGCAAAACAGATGCGAAGCAATCGGTTTTGTGGAAACCATCCTCCCCTACAGGGTACCATCCCCGAAAAAATCGGCCAGGGGTGGAAAAGCGCGTCACAACGGAGGGTAACCATTTGGAACGCTGGGTGAAGAGTGAAGTCTTGTACGAGGGGCCCATTGTGCGGTTGCGGACGGGCGACGCGGTGCTCGATGACGGCACGGCGGTCAAGCGCGAAGTGGTGGAGCATGACGGCGGCGTGGGGATCCTGCCCTATGAGGACGGCGAGGTGTTTCTTGTCCGGCAGCACCGAATCGCCATAGGGATCGATCTGCTCGAAATCCCGGCGGGCCGCTTGGAGGCAAACGAGACGCCGGAACAGCGCGCGGCGGTGGAACTCGAGGAGGAGATTGGCCGCCGGGCTGGGCGTATCACGCCCTTGAGCACGTTCTATCCTTCGCCGGGCTTCACCAACCAGGTGGATTACGTCTTCCTGGCCACCGAGCTGACCGAGACCGAGCGCCGTCCCGAATTCGACGAACGCATCGAAGTCGTGCGCCTGAGCCTTGAGGAGGCCGAGTCCATGCTGTTGCGGCCGGATGCGCTCGTGGACGGCAAGACCGCGCTCGCGCTCTACGCCCTGCTCGCGCGCCTCGGGCGCCTCCCTGGGTAACCGCGAAGAGTAACCGCTAAGAGCAACCGCGAAGAGCAACCCCGAATGAACGCGAATTGACGCGAAAAAGAACAACAGCTCAATATCTTGCGGAGAGGAGGATGTCAATGGACTACTACGATCAAAAAGATGGGCAGGGATTGCTTCTAAAAGACGAAGTCTACGGGATTGTAGGCGCGGCGATCGAGGTGTCGAAAAACCTCGGGAATGGGTTCTTGGAAGCGGTGTATCAAGAGGCGTTGGCGCTTGAATTGAGTGATCGCGGCATCCCTCATGAGGAACAGAAACCGATCCGGATTCAATACAAAGACCACGTTCTCCGCAAAGAATACTACGCGGATTTCCTTTGCTATGAGCAAATCATCGTCGAAATCAAAGCCACAAAAGCATTAACCGCGATTGAAGAAGCTCAGCTGCTGAACTACTTACGAGCCACCCGTGTTCCTGTGGGAATATTGCTGAATTTCGGTTCCTCAAAGTTCGAGTGGAGACGCTTCGTCAACACACGCAAACGACCACCCCGCCAAAACACATAATAAATTCGCGATAATTCGCGCTCATTCGCGGTTACTCTTCGCGGTTACCCTTCGCGGTTACCCGTTGCGCAGGATGGCGGCGCCGTAGGTGAACCCGCCGCCGAAGGCGGTCAGGGCGATGGGTCCCTGGGGAAGGTTTCCGTTGGCCAGGGCCAGGGGGATGCTGCTCGAGGAGGTGTTGCCGGTGTGTTCGATGCATTGACGCACGCCGACCCCGGCGGGAAGCCGGTTCTCGACGGCGGTCAGGATGCGGCCGTTGGCTTGGTGGGGCACGACAAGGGCGAGGTCTTCCAGAGGGATGGCGTTGGCGTCGCAGGCGCTCTGCACGCTGTCGAGCATGGCGCGGACGGCGTGGGTGAACACCTTCCGGCCCCGCATGCGAATGCGCGCGTCCTCCCGCAGCCCCACGTAGAGGGCTTCGCCGGGTTCGCCTTCGGCGCCAAGGATAGGCCGCGCGAGGGTGGGGCCTTCTATGTCTCCTTCGCCATCGCTGGCCGCCGTCAGGACGGTGGCCGAGGCGGCGTCGCCGAAGATGATGGTGGTCTCGAAGTCGTCCTCCGTCAACCACGCGGAAAGCATCTCGGTGGTGACAGCGAGCACCCGCCGGGGATGGCCCGAGCGGATGGCGTCGAAGCCCGAGGCGAGCGCGTACAGGTATCCGCTGCACGCCGCGCTGATGTCGTAGGCGGGGATACGCCGGGGCGCGGCGCTGCCGCTCAATTCGTGGAGGAGACGGCACGCCGTTGAAGGCGTTGCGGCGTCCGGGGTGGTTGTGCTGACGATCACGGCGTCGATGTCCGTGAGCGTGAGGGACGCCTTGGCCAGCGCGCCGCGCGCCGCGTCCGCCGCCATGCTTAGCGCGGACTCGCCGGGAGCCGCCCAGCGGCGCGAGCGGATGCCGGTGCGTTGGAAGATATCGTCCGCCGAGTAATCCGGGAAGCGGGACGCCAGCTCTTCATTAGGGACTTCGCGGCTCCCTAGAACGGTGTGAAGGGCCGCCAGCTTGATGAGCGATGCAGATGCGCCGTGTGCAGCCCGCGCAGCCGGAGCGGGCGCCATGGAACCCTTGACCTTCAAGATGGGCGTGCCCGCCTCCTCGCGCGTGGGGCGTTTGCGCATCTCCGTCCCGCTGGGCAAGCGAAGCCGGAGTAAGGGGCTCCCCACACGGACCGTTTCGCCTTCCTTGACCAGCAGCGATTCCACAATGCCCGCGCCTGGGGCGTGGAAGTCGAAGACCGCCTTGTCCGCGTCCAGTTCCGCGATGTGTTGGCCCGCTTCAACATGAGCGCCCGGTTGGATATGCCACGTCACTACGGTTACCGATTCATCCGCCGGGCTCGCGCCTTGCGCCTCGACGGTGAGGACGCCGCGCTCTTCGCCCGGGGGCGCCAGCCAACTCAAATCCATGTCCAGCATTTCGGCCGCCGCTGTGAGGATGCGCTTGAAGGAGGGCAACACTTCGAGCTGGCTGGGGAAATTGTAGGGGACGTAGGTGTCGGGCCGCGTAACGCGCCGGACCTGAACTGGCTGGCGCAGGGTTTCGGTGACCGTGGCGATGATCTCGCCCGCCATCCCGCAGGTCGCGTTGTCCTCGTGGACCACCAGCAAGCGCCCGGTCCGGGAGGCGGATTCGCATACGGTTTCGCGGTCCCACGGGAAGAGGCTGCGCAAGTCGATGAGGTCCACCCCGATCCCAGCTTCCGTAAGGGCTTGGGCGGTCTGGCGGCACTGAAGCATCGTCCCCCCGTAGGACACCAGCGTCAGATGGTCTCCCCGCTGAACGTGGCGCGCCGCGCCGGGGGGCACAAGCTGCCGCGCGATGTCGGGCGACGTGGCCCCCTCGCGATCGTTGAGCAGGGTCTTGGGGTAGAAGAACAGGGTGGGCCGGCCGGAGAGAAAGGCCGCGTTCAACAGGCCCGCCGCATCGCCGGCGGTCGAGGGCATGACGGCGTCCACGCCGGGGACGTGGGCCGCGATGGACTCCAGGGTTTGGGCGTGAAACGGTCCCAAGCCGGGGCGGTATCCGCCGCAGGGGATCATGACGATAACGGGCGCTTCCCATCCTCCGTTCGTGCGCCAGTGGATGCTGCCCAACTCGGACATAATTTGGTTGAACGCAAGCGGAAGAAAATCGGCGAACTGCAGAAACGCCACGGGCCGGCCGCCCGCCAAGGCGCGTCCAACGGCTTTCCCGGCGATGGTGGCTTCGCTCAAGGGCGAGTTGATGACCCGGCCCGGAAACTCCGTGGAAAGCCCGCGCGTAACTCCGAACACATCGCCCTTGGGATCCTCGATGTCCTCTCCAAACAGGCTGACCCGGGGATTGGCCGTGAGGTGATGCCGCAACACTTCCCGAATGGCGTCGCCCATCGGCAGCGCCGCCTCCGCGGGGTCGCCCCGGTATTCGCTATCCCGGCTAGCCAGCGCGGGGGGCAACGGCGCCTTCGCGGTCAACGTGGGCTCGGGATCCGGCACTGCGCGCGCATGGGCGGCGGCCCCGGCCACTTCCTCGCGCACGTCCTCCTCAAGCCGTTCGAGGTCCCCTTCATCCATCCCGGCGGCGAGCAGGCCCCGGCGCAGGTTATGGATGGGGTCTCCCTCGGCCGCCGCGCGGACCACTTCGGCTTCACTGCGGTAGATCCGTTGATCGTCCGCGTTGGTGTGATTGGTTAGCCGCTCGGTCCTGAACACCGCCAGAGCGGGGTCACGGCTTTCCCTAACGTGTTGGGTTAGCGCCGCCGCCGGCTCCATGCATTCGGCCGGGTAGCGTCCGTCCAAACGGTGAATGGGCAGCCCATGGAAATGGTCCGCGGGACCATCGGGAAGGTCATAGAACGTCTTCCCGGCTGTCCGCGTCGAGATGGAATAGGCGTTGTCTTCGATAAGAAACAGCACCGGCAAACGGCTGCGAACCGCTTCCGCGACGGCCTCCAGAAACTCGCCCTGCTGGCTTGTTCCGTCGCCCACCGCGCACAAGACCACGGGCCGTTCCGGCTCATCCCGCGCCTCCGCCGCCACGCCCACGGCCTGGAGCGCGTTGTTGCCGACCGGGCCCACCAAGCTAAGGATGCGCCGGGCCGGATCGGACATATGCGCGCTCATCTGGCGGCCCATGGAGTGGGATTCCGCATTGCCGATAAGGGAATGAAAGAACATGGCGGGCGGGACGCCCCGCGCCAGCATGAGGGCCTTGTCCCGGTAATGGAGGTGGAGCCAGTCCTGATCCTCCAGCGCGAAGTGGAATACCGCGGTGGCTTCGTGGCCCGCGCCGGCGACATGGAAAAAGCCTTCCCGGCTGGCGACAAGCTCTCGCTCGAACTCATCCACCCGCCGGCTCGTGAGCATGTAGCGGTAGAGCGTCAGCAGGGAACCGCGCGGCTCCTCTCCCGCGCCAACGGTACTCTTGGACGTGGCCTGGCTTGTGGTTTGGTGATTCAAGGAACGGCTCCCGGCAAATCCCAAGCAAGCCCATCCCGCCGGCCGCTCCCGGCTTATGCGTAATCCCGCGGCATGGGGCTCATCGTTAACAAATGCGCATGTTATGGCGATTTGCAGAAGTCCCTTGGTCGAGGGTGAGCCTGCTCAGAATCGCTCTATATAGTGCTCGAAATACTCCGTATTGCAATCGGTTGCGGCGACAAGGCGGACCTCTTGTTCACTTCTGCAAGTCGCTCGTTGCTAATCTAACTTTAATGCTAGCATCTTGAACCGCCCGGCACAAATCCTTCAGGGCCATGGCGGGCATGCAATCCGCATGGCGTTGGAATGCCCGGGGGGATTGCTACATGTTGTTGCGAGTAGTCTATTACATAGCATAAAATGAGGTCGATTTCCCATACGAGGTCCCTGGAAGAGCCTGTGTTCCCCCCACCCTACCGTGGAACAACGCCCCAGTCCCTTTTCTTTAAGGGGTTTTGGCCATGTGTCACCGCATTCATTTAAACAAGGTCACTCATCGCATGGATATTTGGCGAATTCTATCCCGTTCCTTGGGCGCTTTTCTCCTCGTGGGCGCCGTGATGCTTGCTTCGTCCGCGCTTGCCCAGGAGGCTGATGCCCCGGCCGAGGCTGAACAAACGGAGGAAGGAGCGGAAGAGCCGCTGCCGGAGCCCGAGCGGCCCGAATTCAACCTGACCCATCCCCGGGCCACGGTGCGCACCTTCTTGGATGCGATGAATGCGGTGGAGGCGGGGGAGCCCGCCCGCATCGCGGACGCGATGGCTTGTTTTCATATCACCGAGGAGCAGCCCGAGGCGATGGCGGCGACGTGCGCCCGGCAGCTCTTCGAGATCCTTGACGAACTCACCATTGACCTCCAGGCGATTCCAGACGACCCCGATGTCAGTCAATTCGAGTGGACGCTTCCCCAAGACGTGACGCTGATCCTCCATCGGTATGAGGATGAACGCTACCGCTTTAATAGCGCCACGGTTGAGGCCATTCCCGAGTTCCACGAGCGGATCGTCGAGGAGGAGGCCCCGCCCGAACCGGTTGCTCCACCGCCCGCGCCGGAACCTGAGGACCCGGCAACGCCGGCGGCCCCCACGGAAGGCGCCGAGCCCGTTCAACCGGCTATTGATCCGGATCTTGAAACGCCTCGCGCCACCATGCGGACCTTCCTAGAAGGGATGCGCGACTGGGACGATGATGGCCGCGAACAAGCCGTGAAAACGCTGGACATGACCGGTGTTACGGTGGTGAACCAGGAGGAGGCGGCCTTCTTATTGCGGGATGTCCTGGCTCGCTTCGGCGAGATTGTGCCCCAAGAGATCCCGAACCGGCGGGAGGGCGCGCCCTATGAGCATGAGCTGCGCCATCCCGACTTGGAGGAAGTGTTCGGGGTAGTCACCATCGCCCCCACGATGGACGAACAATGGCAATTCAGCGCGGAGACCATCGCCAACCTGCGGGAGTTGCACGCCAGCGTCGAGCACTTTCCCATTCTCGATAACACCTACGAACGGCACATGCCCTTGTCGCTGCGGGTCCGCAATTGGGTGGCCAATAGCGCGCCCTTCCTACTCCAACGCGCCTTGTATCTCGAAAACTGGCAATGGCTGGGGCTGGTTTCCATCATTGTGGTGGGAACGCTCATCAGCCGGGGTCTAACGTGGGTGTTGTCGTTGGGATTGAGGCGCTGGTACAGCCGCTCGGAGCTTACCCTCGAGCCAGAGCTTGAAAAGCCTTTCATCCGGCCCGTGCGCGTGGCCATCATGGCCTGGGCCTGGTTTCTGGGGTTAAGCATACTGGGGCTTCCCGACAATATTCTAGGGACGCTTGAAGGAGCCGCCAAGCTGGTGACGGTCCTGGCAGTAGTGTGGGCCTTCTACCGGCTGGTGGATATCGTCGGGAATTTCGTCACGGAACGGGCGGCCAAGAACGAGCGCCGGTTCGACGACCTATTGGCGCCTTTGATAACGCGCGGCCTGAAAATTCTGGCCCTGGTTTACGGCGTGGTGATCGTGTCGGAGTTGTTCGAACTCACCCTGACCAGCCTCCTCGCCGGTTTGGGGTTGGGCGGTTTGGCCCTGGCCTTGGCTGCCCAGAGCACGGTGTCGAATATCTTTGGTTCGATCACGGTGCTCTTCGACCGGCCCTTCCAGATCGGCGACTGGGTGAAGATCAACGATGTCGAGGGCATCGTCGAGGTAGTTGGGATGCGGAGCACGCGCGTGCGCACCTTCTACAATTCGCTCGTGACGATCCCCAACGCCGATATGATAACGGCCACCGTGGACAACATGGGCGCGCGCCGCTACCGCCGCACCTACACCACGCTCAGCCTCACCTACAGCACGTCCCCGGAGAAAATCGAGGCTTTTTGCGAGGGTATACGTGAAATCATACGGCTTCATCCCTATACCCGCAAGGATTTCTTCGAGGTGCGGTTCACCGAGTTTGGGGACGACGCCCTCAAGATCATGCTCTATGTGTTCCACCAAGTGCCGGATTGGAGTTCGGAGCTGCGCGAACGCCACCGCCTGTTCATTGACATCATCCGGCTGGCCCAACGCGTGGGGGTCGAATTCGCCTTCCCCACTCAAACCCTTTACCTGCACCGGGGCCAAGAAGGCGGAATACCGCTCGCCAAGGGGCCCTATCCCAAGACCTTGCAGGAAGCCTTCATCTGGGGACAGCGTGAGGCGGAGAATGTCATCAGCGGCGTTGCGCCGGAGGAAGACGAAGAGAGCGGTTCGTAAGCGCCCTCCTAGGGCGCGCCCCTAATCTGTATGAGGCGCGGGAAAGGTAAGAAGAACCGCGACATGATAGGAGAAACGAGCTTATGGGGACCGTCAATATCCTGGGCCGCTCCGTCCGGTACGGAGTGACGGGATTGATCGCCTGTCTGGCTATCGCGTTAGGGGGCGCCTGCGTCATGGGCGGGGATATCGAGCCCCGGCAACCGGAGCCCGCCGAAGTTGAACCGGTCGAACCATTGCCCCGCATTGGTGTTCGGGACGGAGAAGGGGATTGGCGCGTCTTCCATAATACGGAGACCGGCGAGCGCTTTTTCCCCGAGGGCTACAACCACACCGTCTTGGGCCGGGGAGGATGGCACGCCACATTTAACGTGGGCGAGTATGAGCCCCAGGAGATGGAAGATGTGTTATCCGCCATCGCGGATACAGGCGCCAACGCCATCCGCGTGTGGGCATGGGGCGAAAACGTGGAGGGGGAGGGCGTCACGGGTTCATCGGAAAGCCAAGGGTTGAACGGGGAATACATGGAGAATTTCGTGGATTTTCTCCAGCGTTGCACCCGTCACGGCTTGTATGTCTTGCCGATCCTGGACGAACGGCCCGCGAATGCATATTACGACGCGGTTGAAGAAATGCACAATCACACGGCGCCCACGCAGCCGATTACGGGCCATAACCGCTTGTATCTCTCCAGCGGCCCCATCGCCGCCAAAGCCGCCTTGGCGCGGGACTTCGTGCGCTACGTGAAAGAGAGCGATCCCGGCTTACTCCACACCATCCTGGGCTGGCAGCTCGCCAACGAAAGCAACGTTCACGCGGAGTTGGAGCCGTTTGATCGCAGCGAGGGCCATGTGACCACGGCGAATGGCGAAACCTACGGTATGAGCGATAAGGATTCCCGCCAGGCCTGTTGGGACGACGGCGTTGTCCATTGGGCGAACGAATTGACCCGCGCCATTCGCCAGGCGGATCCCAATGCCTTGGTCACCACGGGCATGTGGACCGCCGACGCCCATGGCCGAGAGCCGGACAACGGCCTCCTCGATCCCGAACCCGATTCGCGCATTCCGCCCAGGCCATCCGTGCTCGCGTCGGGGGAATGCCATTTGGATTTCTTGGATATCCACGTCTACCCGTGGGATGATTCGCCGGTAGTGCGGCCGGAAGCCCATGAATGGGACGCCCTGCGGGACGCGGGCATTCCCGTCATCGTTGGGGAATACGGGGTGTTCAGGAGAACAGACCTCAGTGAGGCCGCCCAATGGATCCTTACCTTGCGCGAACAAGCCTACGACATGGGATACCAGGGTTCGCTGTTCTGGACCTGGGACCTCGATCAGGAACACGTCTACAATGCGCAGGATGGCGATCTAGCCGAGATCACTTCCCCAGCAAACAGCCCTTCGCGTTAATCCGCGTCCATTCGCGGTTTCACGGGTAACGTGTCCGGTGACGGCGCGATGAGTAACCGCGAATGAACGCCAATGTACGCGAAAAGAGGGGCCGGGCCGGAGGCTGGGGAACAAAGAGGGGCTACTCGTCTTTCGTCAACTTGGAATGCGTCCCGTCGCATAGCGGCAGGTTGGCGCTGTGTTTGCACATGCACAGCGCGTACGTCTTCCGCGTCTCCACGGTTAATGTTCTGGGGCTGAATCCCGTCCCTTTATGCGAGCCGTCGCACCAAGGCTGGTCTTGCGACAACCCGCAGGCGCAACACGCATACGAGCCTGGTTCAAGCTCGAGCACAGCCGGCTTCAACGCGGCGATTTTGGCTTCATCCATTGATACGTTCTCCCCAGTAACGCCCTTTTGGCGTGGCCGCTTACTCCAGTTCGCCGACGCTTGAGATGATCCGCTTGATGATTCCGTAGTTGCGAGCCTCTTCCGCCGACATCCAAAAATTGCGGTCGCTATCCTGCCGGATTTGCTCTTCGGTCTGCCCTGTTTCCTCGGCCATGAGCTTGTTTAGTTTTTCGCGAATCTTCACCATTTCTTGGGCTTCAATGCGGATGTCGGACAAGTGGCCGCCCGCGCCGCCGCTGGGCTGATGCAACAGAAACCGGGTATTCGGGAATGCAAAGCGGTTCTCCCGGGGGGCCCCAAACAAGATGGGCACGGCGATACTCGCCACCCATCCCGCTCCGACCGCCTTGAGGGGCGAGTGCAGGGCATAGCGCATCACGTCATGCACGGCGTACCCCGCGTCCACATGGCCGCCTTGGGAAGTGATGAACACCCGGATAGGCTCATGCGATTCGGCGTCCAGGATCAGCAACTGCGAGATAGCCTGTTCCGCGAGTTCCTGGTCCACTTGACCGCTGATCAGCACCGTGCGCGCTTTCAATAACCGCATGGCCAGCGGCATCGCGTGCTGAGTGCTTTCTTGTTCTTCTTGCGAAGCGTACATAGACACAATCATCCTTTCGGAACGATATTTGCCACCGTGGTTCAGAATTGGATAGGTATGCTAGATAGGGTTGGAACCGGGAGCTATTGTGCCACTGCGTGGGGCCACACTTCAACTTATCGGATCCACAAGAAGCGCGGCGATCGAAAGTTCAGCGCTAACGTTGTGGAGAACGCGGCTTCATCTTGTAAATCCTGGTCCGCCCTGAAAGGGCTGTGTTCCGGCGCCTTACCTTGGAGCCCTTGACAGCCTGAACGGGATAGCAAATCGCCGCTGTTTAGGACAACAGTGCGCCCCTTCCCCAATCGCCGGGTAAGGAGGTAGCGGGGTGGTTACATCCCCCGGCCCTTCGGGCCACCCCCTTCCAAGGGGGAATTGATCAATTTACCTGTTAGGTGAATAACGGGGCGGTCCCGCGTCTCAACGGAGAGGCGCGGGACCGCAGTGGGAGAAGGAGCGAGCATATCGGGTGCGTATAAGAGACGCCCCGTAACGGGTTTCGCTATTAGAACAAGCCACCGGAGGGTGGATACCGCAAGGCTACCTGGCTACAGCTACTCTTGGGGAAGGAGTGACTTAGAGGTAGAGTGTGTTGTGCGTGTGCGTGTGTGTGCGCCTTGCAGTATCCACACCTCCGATTGTGGTTGAAGGAGGCCATCGTTTGTCGTGCCGTGTTGCCCTTTCTAATGTCCAAGGGCGTTTGGGGCCGCTGGCGTTTCGTCCTCGGTTCGCTCATGACGCCAATGCCGACACTTCCAAATCCGGCGCGGTTAGCGCATCCTCTTGGGTCGGCGCCAAGCGTACGGTCAACATCTTTATGCCGTCGTGAACCTTGTTTTCAAGGGGCAAATCTATATATTCGTCCCCTGCGTTGCGTGCGTTGGTGAACATGTTTCCGTCCACCTCCTCTTTCGTCACGGGCTGCATGTCTTGGTCATACACATAAACTTCGTAGCCGCTATACGTTTGATCGGGCGGGAGGGGACCATCCCAGCTAATACGTAGACTGCTAATGTCCCACCGCCGGCCCCCCTGCATGACGTCAATCAGAAAGACCTCTTTAGCAGCCAATTCTGTCGGACGCTCCGAAGAAGCCGCCAGTTGAGCTTGATATACGTTCTCGGCTTCGCTGTCTGGAACAATTGCCTGCGCCCAAGCCGTCACCGGGCCGATATCCGCCTTTTGCGCCAAGGGCGGCTCTTCGCCCGCTGCCCACCGCACCTGTTCGTTGGGATGGACCAGCCGGAACCCCTCGCTGTTCTCGACTTGGACGTGACCTTCCTCGACCGACACGGTCGTCTGGTCACGGTCGACATTGATGGCGAAAGCTGTGCCAAAAACCGTCACAACGCCATCGGGCACCGTCACGCGGAACAAGCGGCCATCGTGGCCCACGTCCATCCAGATTTCGCCTTGCTCCAGGCGAACCCGGCGCTCGTCCTCGACGCGTATGCGGCTCTGCTGATTCAACTTTATCCGGGTTTGCCCCGCCAAGGCCAGCATCAGCCTTGCGTTGGCGCCCGTTTCATAGGATCTTTCCGCTAGAACACCCTCAGCCACTGGCACAGGCGAGCGCTCGGTGCTGGCGGAATCGAACGTCGTGACCCGGCCCATGCTCTGTAACACCACCCCAACGCTATACGCTGGCAACGGCGGCTCTGGCCAGTACACCTTCACGAGCGCCGCCGTCAGGAGCAGCATTACAGCTACCATCGCCGGCACCCGCCGGCCCCACCGGGCGAGGGAGGCGCTGGGATGCTTCGCCCGCCAGTTGATGTCGCTCATGTCCTGCGGGGGGCGCTCCATCTCGGGGAGATGCGCAAGCACCACTTCTTGCAAATCTTGGGTCAGCCGTTCGCTGCGTAACGCCTCAAAAAGTTCGGCCGCCGCTGCTTGTTGCTGGCGCACTTTGCGCGCGCAACTCGCGCACTCCGCCACGTGTCTGTCAAGAATAACTTGCCCAGAAGCTTCTAGTTCTCCGTCTAAGTAAGCCTGGATCAGGGCTTCTACTTGCGCGCACGATGCCAATCCACATCTCCTTCTTCTGGATCATCTCGTGCATCGTGCTCGACAAGCACCTGCCGGAGTTGCCTTCCCGCACGATACAGGATACCGCGGACTTCATCCCGGCTCATGCCGGTGAACTGAGCGATCTCGCTGTAATTCAAGTCCTGCAAGTAGCGTAACACTACCGGAAGCCGGTATTGTTCGGGCAAACTATCGATTGCGCGTTGGACCCGTTCAATGCGTTCGGCGCGCTCGTAAACTTGGGCCGGGCCCTCCCGCGCGTCCTCAATAAGGACTTGGCGCCTCTGGGGCAACGGCGTCTCGTTCTCTAAACGTTTGCCGTGCTTGCGAAGCCAATTGGCCGCGGTCCGGCACGTGATTTCCTTAATCCATGGCCCAAACCGGGCGGGGTCTTTCAGTCGCGGAAGACTGTTATAACCCGTCAGGAACGCGTCCTGCGCAATATCTTCAACGGCGCCATGACGCCCCACGTAGTGATACGCAGTAGCATATACCGCAGCTTGATAACGGCTCACCAGTTGGCCGTAGGCCTCGGTGTCCCCGTCGATCGTCCGGTGCACAAGTTCGGCGTCATTGGTCATTGGATTCCTGCGCTCGCCGTTGTTATTAGATAAGTGGTTTTGAGGGAAGGTGGCGGCACGTCTTGCTCCATAATGGAACGGCCGCGGATCGATTAGGGGCGCCAAGCGGCTCAGCCCCATCGGCTTGACCCCTGCCGCGCGCCATGGCCGGTGGGTTTGCCGGATCGCGCGATTTAGAACGGTGTATCCGTGTGAGGTGTCGAGAGTTCCATTTGAGCAAGGCTGATTTCGGTAGGACTTCCGGCGTTCAAGGCCGGGCCCTCATCCACTCCAATCATGCCTAACACATTCAATCATGCCTAACACATTAAAGAGAACGGCCCCCGCCCTATCCGCACGGGAGCCGCTCTCTTACTCCCCGCCTAGTAGCACGCCAGCTATGTGAGCCAGTAAAGCTAAGCAGGCCGGGATGGGGAAGCTAACATCAGCCCCAGCCGCCCATGCCGCCGACTACCTTATGCGCTTCAAGCGCAACGGCGTTTTCATGAACCTCGCCCTCCTTGGGCCACTGGATGGGATAGCCCTCGTTGTAGCGAAGGAACTCTACGTGTCCGTCCATGTATAGTACGTTGCTTCCGCCTGGGAGATGGTTGAAGATGAGCGTGCTGGAGCGCTTGGCCATGTGCGTGCCGCCCGTCTCAACCTCGGGGCCCCAAGCGTCCCACATCACGCCGATGCTGCTCTGAGCCTCGGCGCCCGCGGCGGGGTTGTTGATATCCGTAATGAAGAACCGCTCGATGCCTTCACGCAGGCGGGGGTAAGTGTCGGGGAGCGGCGAACCATCGTCGTCGACGAAGTACTGACTGCGTATGACGTGGCGGCCGCCCATCGGCCTGATGTCAGTCATGGGCAGGTCTTCCATGCCTTTGTCGAAAAAGACCTCCACGGAGCCGAAGCCGGTGCGGCCGGCCGCGCATTCCTGGACATCCCCGGCGGGCAACGAAATCCTATCCGTCTCCAGGATATGGACCCAATGGTGCATGGCGTCGCCGGCATCGATAAGCTGCGACATGGTCCTGGTCGCCATGGGCATATAGATGTACGACACCGAATGGGATAGGAACGCATCCATCGTGAACTGGCAGACCTGGGTATCCTGGATGCCCTGCCGTTGTTGATGCTGCATCATATCCTGGAACTGGTCCTGGAGGTCATCGTCCATACCCCAGTCATCGGCTCCTGCTCGGTTATCCGACGGACAGAGCTTTATGTTGATGTCGGTCCAGTAATCGGGGTACATCGACTCCCCCTTGAACCCAAGGGGTTCCGATGCGTGATGCAGATACCGTTGCTGGGTGGTGGGCCACAGTTCGCCCCTGCTCTCGTTGGCGTACATCTTAAAGATCTGGCCAAACTGGCGCAGGTTGTTGGCGCAGCTCGCGCGCCGCGCCGCTTCCCGGGCCCGCGCCAAGGCGGGCAAAAGGATGGCGGCCAGGATGCCGATGATGGCGATTACCACCAGCAATTCAATGAGCGTGAAGCCTTTCGTTCGCGTGTACACTGTCTTTTCTCCTTTTGGTTCCGTGAGACTATCGTTAAGCGTTGGGTTTGCGTATTC
>JBKHFO010000067.1:0-15655 GCA_046540175.1 Candidatus Hydrogenedentota bacterium | reverse complement strand
CCATTGTCGCGGCTCGCCACCTGCAGCAAGGGATGACCGTGCTCTCGTTCATCGTCTCTGATCAGAGCAACCATGCGGTTATCGCCGCACCACGCCCCGGCCATTTCCTGACCATGGCGCGGCTCCGTGACCAGGTTGTATTCCTCCCACTGCGCCCCATCCCGGCTGCAGGTAACATAACCTTGGCAGCCCAACATCATATATCGCTCAATGTCGGGATTGTAGAACATCCGGCCCGTACTCCACACGCCCGATATCCCGCTAGCCTCTGGATCGCTCCAGGCCTCGGACACTTGAGGCTCCGACCACGTACGACCGTTGTCATCGCTGTAGATGAAGTAACGGCCGTGCGTTGTTTGGCCATCGTACTGGCGGAAAAACGCGACGATTCGTCCCTCGCGGGTGACGCCCCCGTGAATGTTGCGATCGTCAAACTCGTGGCTATTGTAAACGGTTTCGACCTCGCCCCACTGGTCTGTCTCGGGGGAGTAATTAATACGGGCGATATATCCGCCGGTACCCACGTGGCTTCCTTCAATGCCGGGGTCCATCCGAAAGATCAACATGATCTCGCCGTTGTCCAAGGGAGCGAGAAATCCCTCGGAAACGTGATCGTCACTGAACAGGACCTCTTCATATTCGGTGTGGCGCAACTCCCATTCCGATGCGGTTGCTTGGCCCGCCCAAGCCCAAGCCAAGCCGGCCCCCCCGATGATGGCCACAACCGTCCCCAGAAACGCGCTGCGTTGTTCCGCCATTTGTAGCCTCCTCTCATTAATGCTCTTGGCGCGCCACACCGCGAGCCAGTGATCGTTCAAGAAAAACCTCTCGCCCAAAGGGCGGCAATCAAATCGGCGCGCCTCTTACATTTCAACGGAAACAGGATTGGACCAAGCTGACCAGCCATCCGGCCCCGTTGCGCGCACGCGGTATCGATACGTGGCCTCCGCGCGATCTTGTTGGGATACATTCTCGTCCGGCCAGGACGTGTGGCCGGCCTGGACGCTTGCGATCTGCTCAAAAACTTCCCCCTCCAAGGCCCGTTCGATCTGAAAGGCCTCGACGCCGACCGAGGTGTGACTCCATTCCAGCTCGGGATTCCCGTCTTCATCAAGCGCAACGTTCAAGCGAGCCGGCGCATCCGGTGGGGTTCCGTACGTCAATCGTTCCTCTAGCTGCGCCTTATACAGGGATTCGGGATCTGGAGTCTGGCCGACGCCCTCGATATGACCCTCAGGCTGATCAAACGGCCCTTCGCCAGTGACTTGACCCTGGACGCCAATAGCGTAATTCTGGGCCGTGGGCGGTTTCTGAATGACGCTCTTGCGTCGGCCTGGATCAATGTTCCAAGCCACGGAGTGGGCCGCCGCCCATCCGTGGCCGGTACCCCAATCCCCCCGGTTATAAAGTCCAATGCTCCGGCTTCTGTCATGGGGGTCCTCAAAGACGAGACTGTCAAATAGCAGACCCTGGCTCCAGCGGCGATGCCCCTCGGAAGTATCATAGGCTTCGGCGGAGGTGCTATCGTGGAAGACAATGCCGGAAACGGAGGTGGTTCCGTTGGAGACGAAGCAGTGGCGGCCGTGACGAGCCACTACCTTTTCGAACAGGATGTTGTTGGAACGTCCCATCGCATTGAAGTTGTACCGGCGCGCGCCGGTGATCTCGGAATGGGGCTCCAAAGCGCGGCACTGTTTTATCGTAACGAAATTCGAGTTCCTGGTTCCCAAACCCGTGTGCTGAAAATGAAGCGCCGTAACCCCTCGCGCCCAGCCGTTTTCAACCCCATTAAAAGTCACCGCGTGCCTGGCATGGTTTTCAGTTTCGTAACCGTCGGTCTCGATGACCACCCGCAGGTCTTCGAGACCCACCTCGGTGATCAGGTTTTCGAAGCCGGTGTGATGCATTTCAGACTGGGATAGGCTCCGGTCGAGGTGATTGTAAACGGGTACGTCAATCGCAACTATGTTTTTGTCGATTTCGGTAATCCTGCGGTTATAAAGAATCGCCAAGTTGTTCTCGGGGGTCCATGGCGGGTCGTCAGCAGTTGCCCCGCCGTCAATAGCGTCAAGCCAAGCCTGAGTGTTTGGGTGACGAATGATAACCGAATCGCCAACCTCGAACCCGGAGGGATCCTCGACCTCGAAGGTTCTCGAGCCTACTGGAACAAAATCCGTAACAACATCTGTCCTACCGCCTTCCGAAGCAGGAGGTCCCCAGTCGACGTTTCCGCCGTTGAATTCGATTACGGTTCCCTGCACTTCTTGGGTTACCTTGAGGATGGTATTGTTTTCCAAGTTGGCATCGTCACCCGCGCCCCGGAGCACCACTCCGCTATTCCCGATCCTAAGGTTGTCGCTTACGTGATACTCACCGGCGTTAAGCATAACCGCGCCGCGATGCCCGTTTTCGTCCATCTCCATGCCGCCAACCGTGTCGATAGCCTGCTGGATTCGTTCTGTATCGTCGTCTTCCCCGGGATCCAACGCGACTTGGACGGGGACCTCGGGCAATGCAACACCGCCTCCCCGGTAGCCGGCGTGACTGAAGTCGGGAATCCGGTTTCCTTCTTCGTCGGAAACATAGGTCAGCCGGCCGTTTTCCCTATAAACGATCTCAGAGGTGAATTCGGCATGAACCTCGCCATGGGAAATGATGGCAAGGGATGCCCCTACAAATACGGCAAGTTCCAACACCGAGAGACGGAGGAACAACGACATCATCGCACTCCTATTCGGGGGCTCCCCCATGACTTACAGCCTGGGACCCTTGTAACAAGCTTGCGGTACGTTCATTTTGCTTTTTAACATCATGGGGGTCCACACAAGCTGATGTCAAACGCTGGGACGGCCGGCCGCGAGGCGGAAGGATACCATCTCCCGGAAGATCTTCGATGCCTTGATGCAGTCAATTGAGCAACTTGCAGAAGTGAAGAAGAGGTTCGACTTGCCGCCGCAACCGATTACAATCCATAGTAGTATAAGTATACTTTAACAGTTTGTGAGCAAGATTCACTCTCGACCAAGGGATTTCTGCACGTCGCTGAATTGCTTTCGGTTTTGGGAAACGGGTATACTCCCGTCCTTCCAGCCTTTAAGACCCTTTCATTTACATTGGAAACAGATTAGCGCTTATGATCATTGTAATGGCCACCCGGGAACGGGAACACATTGAACACGTTATCGCCCGCGTAAAAGAACTGGGGTACCGTCCCCACCTCATCGAGGGCGTCGAACGCACGGTGGTCGCCTGTACCGGCGACGAGCGCGGCAAGTTCCGTTTGCAGGCGCTCGAATCGCTGCCGGGGGTCGATCATGTGGTCCCCATTTTGAAGCCCTTCAAACTGGCGGGGCGCGAAGCGAAACACACAGACACGGTATTCCACGTGGGTTCGGCGCAGATGGGCGGGACCAAACTATGCGTAGTCGCCGGACCGTGCTCCGTGGAGTCGCGGGAGCAAATCAGGGAGTCGGCCCGCATCGTGAAGGAGAGCGGAGGCGCCATGCTGCGCGGGGGGGCTTTTAAGCCGCGTACGTCGCCCTACGCGTTTCAAGGTCTTGAAGAGGAGGGTCTTCAATATTTGCGGGAGGCCAGTGACGAGACGGGCGTCCCGTTTGTGACCGAGGTGATGACGCCGGAGCAGACGCCCATCGTCGAGCAGTACGCCGACATGATTCAGATTGGCGCGCGCAACATGCAGAATTTCGCCTTGTTGCGCGCCGCCGGCAAATCTTCCAAACCGGTGTTTCTCAAGCGGGGCATGGCGGCGACCATCAATGAGTTTCTCATGTCCGCCGAGTATGTGTTATCCGAAGGCAATAAGGATGTGGTACTCTGTGAACGGGGGATCCGCACTTTTGAAACGGAAACGCGTAACACGCTGGACTTGAGCGCCGTGCCGGTGTTAAAACAATTAACCCACTTACCGGTATTCGTTGATCCGAGCCATGGCACGGGCCACTGGCATCTGGTGGAGCCCATGGCGAGGGCTGCCGTGGCGTGTGGCGCGGACGGTCTTATGATCGAGATGCATCCCCAGCCCGAAGAGGCTATGTCGGACGGCGCTCAGTCATTGAAACCCAAACGCTTCGATCAGTTGATGGCTGGACTGACGCCGTTTATCGAAGCAGTGGGGAAGACGCTCTAAAAGGGTGTACAAGAAGGCCCCTAAATGCGGTTTGGTTTGGCGCAAGACTCCACGATAGCGGCGTGCAAGCGGAAGATCCTGAACGGCTTCGTGTCTTGCGCCCAAACAGGTCTAGGCTATTGCCGCAAAATCGCGAAACGCCTCATGGGTACGCTGAAGGCAAAGCTTTCGCCTGAAAAGCCTCCGGATCCGTACGGCCCAACTCCCCAACGGACGCTTCCAGCGCCGGTTTATCCTCTTTTGCTCCCATTTTTGCCCGAATACAACACTACTGAAGTGATCATGCTCGAACCAAAACCGGAACATCAGCCCATTGAATCGGCGGGAGAAAACCAAGCTTCGTCCGATATGGGGGAGCCCGTGGTATCAGAGTGGGAAGACGGCGTTGCGTCAGGCTTGTCGAAGCACAAGAATTTGCGGGAGCAAGAGATAGCGTTCCCGCGGGTACATCAAGCCGTGGATGCGGAGCAAGAGGATGAAACTTCCCCTGGAGCCCCTGAGGATGCCGAATTTGGCGAAGTGGACGAGGCCTCTCTCGACACGCCAGCTTCCACCGATTCGGAAGAAGACGCTGCAACGCCGGAGGAAGAGGCGGACCTCCCCGCGGATATGCCGGGCCGCGAAGACTCGCGCCGGACGTTGCATGCGCTGCTGTTCGTAAGCGATCGGCCGGTCAGCGCGGAGCGCCTTGCAAACGCGTTGGGCGATGTAGAGCGCGAGGTGGTGGTCAATCTTTTGGAAGAACTTCGCGCGGAAATGGCGCAGCAGAATCTGCCCTACGAACTGCGTGAAATCGCCGGCGGCTACCAGCTCACCACCCGGCCGGAACATGCCGCCCCCATCCGCCGGCTCTTGCAGAGCAAAACGAGCAATCGCTTATCCAAGGCCGTGCTCGAAACCTTGGCCATCGTTGCTTACAAACAGCCGGTGACGCGCGCCACGGTTGAAGCCATCCGGGGCGTGAGCGTGTCCCACGCCTTCGAAGTGCTTCAGGAAAAGCGGTTAATCAAAGTCGCCGGCGTCGCGGAACAGCCTGGACGGCCGAAACTCTATCGCACGACGGACGAATTCCTCGTTCACTTTGGCATTAAGAGTCTTAAGGAATTGCCAAGTATCGAAGAAATCCGCGAAATGGGATAAGCCGAGTCATGGTGCGTCTCCAAAAGTTTCTGGCGGATTGCGGCTTGGCTTCCAGACGGCAATCGGAAACCTTAATCGCGGAGGGCCGCGTGCGGGTGAATGGGGATGTCGCTGTTTTGGGGCAAAGCGTGGACCCGGCCAAGGACGGCGTCACCCTCGACGGGCAGCCGGTGCGTCTTGACCAGAAGCTGTACCTTGTGCTTCACAAACCGCGCGGCGTGGTTACCACCGCCACCGACCCCCAGGGCCGCAAGACGGTTCTCGACTGCTTGCCCGAACTCCAAAGCCGAGTCTATCCCGTGGGACGGCTCGACATGGACGTGGAAGGCGTGCTGCTTCTCACCAACGACGGCGAATTGGCCTACCGCCTTACTCACCCAAAGTTCGCCGTGGACAGAGTCTACTCAGCGCGCGTGAAAGGGCGGCTTACGTCTCAAACAGCCCGCGCCATGGAAAAGGGCCTGACGTTGGACGATGGTTTGGCCGCGGTGATCAAGGCTGAAGTGCTGCGCCGTTTTTCCGAGGCCACGGACATCCGCCTCGTATTGCGTGAAGGCCGCAAACGGGAGGTCAAACGCCTGTGCGCAGCCGCCGGCCATCCCGTCCTGTCTCTCCGCCGCACCTCAATGGGCAACATCACCACGCGCGGCCTGCGCCCAGGCGAATGGCGCTATCTGAAAGAAGGGGAGTTGGTTCAACTGCGTAAGCTTGCCGGACTGGATCCCTGACACTTTCAATCCGCCGTTTTTATCTAGCCCTACCGCTTGACATGCAACTTCGTTACCCCATGCGGCCCCCGTTGATTTGACTTTTCGCTTTGGAATGCTTAGCATTCCGGCTGCATGGTCAATGAACGTCTGGGAAAACCTCCCATGCGGGCAGAGGCTTCGTAGAAAACCGCACTATCTTCCAGCGCCTCACTCGGGGAGCCCCCCATGTTTCCCAGGGCATTTCTAGTGTTATCAACTCAAACCGGGCCATATGTTGCGATCCCGATGCAACGCATGAGAAAGGATTGGAGCCATGACCACGACAACGCATGAATCAACGAGGGCGCCTTTGCAGACCCTTCCGGGAGACGATGTGCGCCAGATTATGTGGCGCTTCGCGGAGCGATTCGATATCCAGATGCTTCTCCAATCCGTCCGCGAGGTGGCGCGGGGACCGGTGGCGCGCGCTGTCGCGGAAGGGGGACGCAACACCCACGAGTGGACCGCGGAAAAGCAGGCGCTGCAAAAGCATTTTGACGAGGCCGGAATCACCACGGCGGTTGTTTCTCCCGAGTACGGGGGAACCGTTGCCGGGTCGTCCAACCTTCTGCTGTCCCTGATTTCCTTTGAGTTGGCTTGGGTTGACGCGGGCGCGGCCACGGGAAGCCTGGCGGGGCATCTCGCCTTCGCTCCCATCAAGGAGCGCGGCACGGAAGAACAGGTGGCGGAGTACATGCAGCGCATCGCCTCGGATGGCAAAGGGGGCCATCTGCACGGCGCGTTTGGGCTCACGGAGCCCCTTCCCTACGTTGGGGCCGAGACGGGCACGCTGGCCGGCAAGGTGCGGGTGGCGGACTGGGGAGATGGCGAGGAGCCGCTCCTGCAAGTCGAGAAGCGCGGCCGGTTCATCACCAACATGGACATCGCGAACTACGTCACGGTGGCGGTGGACAGCGATGACGAGCGGATCAAGGGCAGTTGCATGATCATCGTGGAGGAGACCGACCCGGGAAGCTTTGATCGCGGTGCGGCCACGATGAAGCTGGTCCATCAGTTGTCGTCCACGCGCGATCCCGTCATTAACATGAAGGTTCCTGCTAGCCGTATCATCGGGGGGTACACCATTCAAGATGGCGTCATCGTTCCCAACTATTCCCACGGCAACATCATCGAGGCGGTGTTCAAACACACCCGCGTCACGGTGGGGCTTTTGAGCGCCGCGAAGTTGTTGTCCGCCGTCGAGCCCGTCATTCGGTATCACCGCGAGCGCTTCCGTGGGCGCCCCGGCGTGGACCCCGGCGGCGCACGCCACGATTTGGGGCTCCAACAGCGGGAAGACGTGTTGCATCGCTTGATCGACGTCTGGGCCAGCGGAGAAGCCGCGGCCTCTCTTGGTTTTGCCGCCGCGCGCCATTGTGACATGCTCGACGAACTCGAACCGGAGAAGGAACGCGCCTTAAAAGAACAAGCCGCGGACGGCGTTAGCCAGATGAAGGCGTTCCGGAACGCGGAGAAGAACGCCTTGGAGTTCCTTGAGCTGGAATCCCAACCGGAAGAGGAGCGGGATCAGGCCCGTTTCGAGGCGCTCCAGTCGGATACGTTGGCGCAATACATGATCGCGGACGGGGTTGGAAACGTGCTCTGTCCGGCGTGCAAGCTTTGGAACACGGTCCAGGCCGGGGTCATGATGCGGGAAGCCGTCAGCCTCATGGGCGGATACGGCATCACGGAAGACTGCCCCGGCTTCTTGCCCCAGAAGTGGATGGACTCGCAACTCGAAGCCACGTACGAAGGCCCCGAGGCCGTACAGCGCCGTCAGCTCAGCCTCACCATGACAATGAAACCGTTCCTTGAACAGTATAAGCGCTGGATTCGTGAAATGCGCGAGATTGGGCTGGAGCGGCCAGGCACGGGCGCGTGCTGTCTTGCCTCCGCGATGGAGTTGTGGTTGTATACATTGAATCATCTGCGGAAAGCCACGGACGACTTTGGCAAGAAGCTGTACAACACGCCCCGCCAGGGAGTGACCTTCCCAATGGCGGACGCGCTGTGTTGGCTGCTGGCCTCGCGCGAATTCATCCGGGACGTTATCGAACTCGACACCAAAGGCGCCGAGAACCCGTCGTTGGCCGAGGGGCTTCCGGGCCTCGTGGGATTCTACAGCGATCTGTCTCATGTCCAGTGCGCGCGGGCCGGGGGCGAAGTGGGACGCATTTGCACCGAGCTTGTGTACGGATACAATCGCCATCCTTCGTGGGACAAGGACTCGCACACTTGTTACACGGCCGAGGAACTCGACGACCTGGAAACCATGGCCCCTGGTATTGCCGCGGGCGCCCGGAGTGGGGGAGACGTCATTGAAGAAGACGGCGTGAGGCCTTGCAAGGCGGGGCCCTGCGCGCGCGCCGAAGGATTGGAGACGTTTCAACGGTTGCGCGCCAAGCTCGATTGTTGCTTGACGGAAGCCCGCCTCGCCAAGGACCGCGCCGCGGCCGACCTGACCCAAGTCATGATACCCGAAGCCCTCGATTATCCAAGATGAGCAGTGACAATAATGACCCAAATTGACTCCACGAACGAGAACAGCGTCGAACGCTCAAGCATGGAGGCCGACATCGTCTGCGTCGGATTCGGGCCGGCGGCGGGCGGGTTCCTGACCACGCTGTCGCGCGAATTGATGAACGAAGACGGCTCGCCCGCCGTGTCAAGCGGCCTTATGGAAGGCATGCCTCCGCAGGTGATTTGCTTCGAGCGGGCCGATGGGTTCCCCTTCGGCGTCTCGGGCGCCGTTACGCGCGCACAGGGCATCCGGGAAACCTTTCCAGACCTCGACCCCGCGTCCATTCCGATGACGGCGCCGGTGGGGGAGGAGCGGGTCGTGTACATGCTGGATCCCAATGGCGCGAGCCGGCGTCCGCGCTCGCTGCGCATGGCGGACCGGCTTCTGCGCGCCGGGAAATGGGTCACGCGCATGAAGCACGAGGCCGTCGAACTGCCGTTCATTCCCCCCTTCTTGAAAAAAGACGGCGGGCTGGTGCTCTCCATAGGGCAATTCAACCAGTGGGTGGCCGACAACCTCATGATGTCCGGCGCCACGCAGCTCTGGCCCGCCTCGCCTGTCACCGGACCCGTGATCGAAGACAACGGGGTTGCGGGTATTCGTCTGATGGACCAGGGAACCGATGTGGACGGCAATCCCTCCGCGGGTTATACGCCGGGCATGGAGGTTCGCGCGCCGTTGACCGTCGTCGCCGATGGACCCGTGGGACCCGTGGGGCGCTCGCTCGACGAGCATTTTGGTTTGCCCGAGGGACATCATCAGCGCGACTGGGCGGTTGGCATGAAGATGGTCGTTGAACTGCCGGAATCCTGTGATCTCGAACCCGGGACCGTCATTCACACAATGGGATACCCCGAGCCCGAAATCTTCGGGTTCATGTATGTCTACCCCGGCGGGATGGCGTCCCTGGGCATCTTCGTGCCCTCGTGGTTCAACAGCCCCGTGCGCACGGTTTACCGCTATTTGCAGCACTGGATGCTGCACCCCTATCTGTGGCGCTACCTCGAAGGCGGGACCATGCGCTCCTGGGGGGCGAAGTCCCTTCAAGAAGCGGGCAAGCGGGGAGAGCCATTCCTCGTGGGAGACGGGTTTGCCCGCATTGGCGAGGGATCCGGGACCACTAACGTATTGACGAATTCCGGCGTGGACGAAGCGTGGGAGAGCGGCGCGCTCCTCGCGAAAGCCGTGGCTGAGCTGCTGAAGGAAGGCAAGCCGTTCACGAAGGAGGCCCTCGAAGAGACCTACGTCGAACGGCGGAGAGCGAGTTGGCTCGAAACCGAGGCGCGGATGGCGGAGCACGCCAGGGATGGATTCCAGAAGGGATTCATACGGGGCGTCCTGGGCACGGGGCTCGCGGGCATGACCAAGGGCAAGCTCCATCTGACCGCGACGCCATCCCGGCAGGACGAAGGCATCCCCTCGCTTGAGGAGTATTTCCACGGGAAGATCCCGCCCGAAGAGATCGAGCAAATCCGCCAACAATGCCACGCGAAGGGGGAACCGCTGCACGACGCCTTGATGACGCGCGCCGGCTGGCCGGAGATTCCCTTCGACGGACAACTGCTAATGTCCCATCAAGACGCGCTCTTGGTGGGCGGCAAGGTGCAGGCGGCCGAGGGCTACGCGGACCACGTCGTGTTCGAACATCCGGAGTTGTGCGCGCACTGTGGCGCGCAACTGTGCGTGGAAGCCTGTTCCGGCCAAGCGATTACGCCAAACCCCGAGGGCGGCGCGCCTCTGTTCGATCGCGAGAAATGCGTGCACTGCGGGGCATGCTTCTGGAACTGCACGCGAATAAGCGACGAAGAGAAGGAGCGGGGGGCCGTGGCATTCCGGGCTGGCGCGGGGGGCTTCCACTCTTCCGAGAACTGACGTTCGCTTCCTGATCTTGGGCGCGGCGCGCCTTCCAAGAATTTCCCGTACGTCCTGGCCGCCATCCCTTGGCGCACGGGACGGTGACTACATTTCACAGGAGAAAAGATGTAATGGCTGAAGGATTTCACATTGTCGTATGCGCGGGCATCGTTCCCGATCCCTTGCAGACGCTTGAACCGGTAACGGGGCCGGAGGGGCCCGCCCTGAAGAACGAAATGATGCTGCCCGCGTGGCTGGACCCGTGGGCGAAGCATGCGCTGTTTGAAGCTGCCCATCTCGCGGCCAACACGCCGGGCAGCAAGGTGTGGCTTGTCAGCATGGCGCCAAAGACGAAATTGCAGCAGGTGATGATGAGTATCGCGCAGAAGGCCACCTTCGAACTCGTGGCGCTGGACGGGCCCGCGAGCGGGTTCACGGAAGCCGAACCGGTCGCGGAGCGCCTCGCCGAGGCCATCAAGGGCATTGAGGGGCTTGACATGGACCGTCTCCTGCTATTTGGGGGATGGGAGTCGGCTTCTCGCGGGGCGGGCGCCACGATGCAACTCACCGGCGAGCGTCTGGGCATCCTGGAACAGTTTCAAGGCGTGGACCAGTTAACCGTCAATGATAATGGCGCGCTGAGAATCTTGGAGCGTGTCGAGGGCGGCATGCACCAAGTCTCGCAATGCGATGGCCCCCCGGCTGTCTTGGGGTGGGCAACGGGTCACCTGCCCGAACCACCGAACAACCCCCAGGTCGGAATGACCAACATGCGCACGCTCATGCCCTCGCTTCAGCAGGCGAAATCCGTGAGCATAGAAGTCGACGGCAAGGTGTTCGCGAGCGTGGAAGTGCCCAAACAGCGGCGTGAAACCCGTATTGTGAATGACACACCCACGGACGAGATTGCTCAAGAAATCGTGGACTGGATTAAGAATTAGCGCGCCGCCGCATGAGTACTCAGCCCATCCTAGAATTGTGGGTAGTGCGGGCCCCCATCCGTCATCCCCGCGAAAGCGGGGATCCACGGGGCGCGTGCTGCTCTCCGGATTTGGATCCCCGCTTTCGCGGGGATGACGGTGGCAGCGGACAGAATTGCCCACAGTTTCAGAATGGGACAAGTAATGAGTGGGCGCGTGAATGAATAAAAAGGAATTTGACGTGGATACCATACTCTATCTTGCGCACACGCAGCCGGACGGCGCGCTAAGCAAAGGCGCGCTGCAAGCCCTTACTGCCGCTAAGGACCTGTCCAGCCAGCTCGGGGCCGATCTGGCCGTGGCAGTCCTTGGGGAAGACATTCAGGCGGCGGCGGACGCCATCGCGGATTGCGGCGCCTCAAGGTTTCTCGGCGTGTCAGGCGCCGCGTTCGCCCAACCGCGCTACGCAACCGACGCCGCCGCCATAGAAGCGCTATGCCGCGCGGCGGAGCCCACCCTTGTGATCGCTGGAAGCTCGTCGCGCTTCAACCGAGTCTTGCCCGGCGTGGCGTCCCGCTTGGGCGGATGCGCCGATCTTCAGGCCACCGCCATTGGCCAGACCGAGGGCAAACCCTCCATCACGCGGTGGTACTACCGCCAGCGCATCCGGGCTGACCTCGTGCGTGAACAACGCCCCTGGTTCATCGCGCTGGAGCCGGGAGCCAACGAGGCGTACAGTTCCGCGGGCGGCTCCGCGGCGGTGAAGGCTGTTTCCCCGCCCGAAGCCGCTTCCCGGACCACCGTGGAAGGTATGCAAAAGCCGCCCGGCGACGCCCAAACCGTCAAGCCCGATGCTGAACTGCTCTTTGTCGCGGGTACCGGTTGGACGAAGAAACAGGCCGATGGCGAGATACACATCAAGGAAGCCGAAAACATCATCCTCGACGCGCTTTCCAAGACGGGCGCTTCCCTCGGAGGCACCAAGTCGCTTGTGGATGTAAGCGGCGAAGGGCAGGCCGTGTTGTCGTTCATGACCCACCTCAACCAGGTCGGACAGACGGGCGCCATCCCGCGTCATCCCAAGGGCTTGGCGACCTGTTGTCATGGCGAGGAGCCCCACGTGGTGGGCTGGCGTTTCATTAACGAACGCCGCGCCGTCAACATCGACGGCAACTGCGGCTGGGCCCACGGCAAGGCCGATGTCCTGTACGTCGCCGACGCCTTTGAAGTCATGCGAAAGGTGAACGCCCTGTTGGAATCCCAGTAAATTCAAGCGCGGCCGCGGGCAGCAGGGGCGATGCCGTCTCCGCTGTCCGCCGCGTATTCTCGCCGTGAAGTGGTTTTACATCCCTCTTGATCCCCCTTCAAAGGGGGAATAGATGGGAAGAATTCCCCCTTTGAAGGGGGATCAAGGGGGATGTTCTCCCCGCCATTCCCTTCCGTTTTGAGCGTGATCAAGGGGCTTCTCCCTCAATTGGCGGGGATGCCATGTTCCTTCATTTTGCGCCATAGGGTGGAGCGGGAAATGCCGAGTTTTCGCGCGGTCTCGGTCTGATTGCCATCCAGCTTTTCCAGCGCTGTGCGGATAAGGTTCTCCTCCATCTCCTTAAGCGTGGGGATGCCGTTCCCGCCGTGATAGGGGAGCGCCAAGTTGGGCCGGGCGCCCTCTCGCACATAGTCTGGCAGATCGTGAACACGTACAATGCCGTCCTCCGCCATAATCACGGCATGCGCCACAATGCTTTCCAGTTCCCGCACGTTTCCGGGATAGGAGTACCGGCTAAGGACGGCCTGGGCGTGTTCGTCCACTTCGCGGACCTCCTTGCCGTACTTCGCGCTGAATCGTTGCAGGAAGTAGTCGACGAGCCGGGGCAGGCTGTCCATGCGCTCCCGGAGAGGCGGGATGCGGATCTGGACCACGTTGAGCCGGAAATACAGGTCTTCCCGGAACTCTCCCGCCGCAACCTCCTTTTCGAGATCGTGGTTCGTGGCCGCGATGACGCGGACATTTACCCGCTTTGACAGGCTGGCTCCCACGGGCCGGATTTCTCCGTCTTGCAGGACGCGCAACAGCTTGGCTTGCGTCGTTGGGGCCATGTCGCCGATCTCATCTAAAAAAATCGTGCCGCCATCGGCCTCCTCGAACAGGCCGCGTTTGTCGCTGTCGGCCCCCGTGAACGCGCCCTTGAGATGGCCGAACATCTCGCTCTCGAGCAGGGTGTCGGGCAGGGCGGCGCAGTTGATGGTGATGAACGGCATGTCTCGCCGGTTACTGAGCCGGTGAATGGTATTGGCCAGGAGTTCCTTCCCCGTGCCACTTTCTCCGAGAAGCAACACCGTGCTGTCGGTTGGAGCAACCTTGGTTATGAGTTCCACGACCCGTTTCATGGCGGAACTTCCGCCTAGCATATCTTGAAAAAGGGTGCGCTCGAAGTATTGTAGAGTGCTCTCGGTCTCTACATAGCGCAGGGCTTTGTGCGTCACCATCGCCACGTCAGCAGGGGGGGTATTCAGGGGAAGGTAAAAAAAAGCTCCCTGCCGCAGACCACTCAAGGCCGTGTCCACCATCGAAATCTCGAAAAGCAGGATGATCTGTGTGGCGGGACTCTGACGGCGGACGAAGGAGACGAGTTCCACATCCGTCTCCTCGGAGAGCGTTAGATCAAGGATCACTACATCGAGCGCGCGTCTTTTCACAATCCGCAACACCCCTTTGGCGTCGTGGCATCGTTCGATCGTATACCCATCCAATTCGAGTTGACCGGCCAATGCCCCGCCATAGCCCACATCGCTTGTCGCGATCAAGACCGTACGATCTGATTCATTCTGGTGATTGTCTTGCATTCAAACACGCCATGTCTGTGTTGGGTTCGGGTGTGTGTCAAAATGGTGCACGATCTTCCCGCCCGGACATGTTAGTCCGACCCCAATAGGATAACAAGGCGCGGATAAAACGTCTAGTACTCGGCGCATCCGGAATTTGGGCAGCCTTGATTTCGTGTGTCTTGGGCGTGAGCTGGCGCGAGCTTACAGCCCGTGATTCATGGCCTAGAAGGCCATGCCGCCTCCAAGCGAATTCACCCCGGCCGTCAACAACGAGAGCCCAAATAACAAGTTCAGGCCCCGGGCTCTACTAGCGGCGGGGGTTGGGCTGACAGTAGGCGAACCTCGTGTGGACCGACGCAGCATTAACGAGAGGCGAGCCCGGACCAGAAAAGTCTTGATCCCGACTCGCCTCCCACGATGGTCAGGAGTTCAGTTGTACACGCAAAATATACTAGGAACCGGGGCCCGGTTCCGGACTCATCTCGTCCCGCTTATCGTCCACTTCGCGGTATTCTTCCGCTGTGGGAAGCGGGTCTTTCGTCGTGTCTATCACCGGCCATTCGGCAGCATACTTGGCGTTGATCTCTAGGAAGTCCTGCCACTTCTCGGGGAGGTCCTCCTCGGGATAAATGGCCTGCACGGGACATTCATCCACGCATGCGCCACAATCGATGCACTCGTCGGGATCAATCACAAGCATGTTCTCACCCTCGTGGAAGCAGTCCACGGGGCACACCGCCACACAGTCGGTGAACTTGCACTTGATACAAGGTTCCGCTACAACATGGGTCATTGGTTCTGCTCTCCTATCTATTGTGAGCTTAACTACGCGTGCTTGAGTGAACTCCTTCCCTCTCTGGTAACAGCTGGGGAGGCGATGATGTTTCCCCGCCTGAGCGGAAGGACACTGGTTTAGGAAGAGGTTACAACACGGGCTACTGCTTTAGCTACCATCTTGAGCCGTCCCAAGTCAAGAAGAATTCCCCGGGGCCAGGGTCAACATGCGAATCACGCCCGCGTGAGCGGGAAACCGGTCCAGCATTTCTTCCCGGTCCGCCAGCTTGAAATCCTCGAACTCGAAGCCGGGGGAGCACGTACAGGCCACGAGGCTGAAGGCCCCCGGCCGGGCGTCATCCACCGTGGCGCCAAACCAAACGCCGCTTGGAACCACGGTGTGAAACTGTTGCCCCTCGTCCGCATGGGGGCCGACCCGCGCGGTCACGTACTCATCCGGGGAACTAAGCTGATGCAGCGTCAGGGGAGTCCCGGTGTAAAAGTGCCACATCTCGTTCGCGCGTAGCTGGTGAAGCTGGGATATCTGCCCCGCTTCGAGCAAGAAGTAAATCGTCGTGGTGAGATGACGCGGGCCTTCGAAACCGGGCGGATGGACGACTACCGGAGAACGGTGCGTTTCCCGGAAATACCCGCCCTCGGGATGCGGTTCCAGGCGCAGGTGATTAATCCAGAATTCGGCGCTATGGCGCATGGGCGAATCTCT
>JBKHFO010000066.1:0-15788 GCA_046540175.1 Candidatus Hydrogenedentota bacterium | reverse complement strand
GGGCTTTACCGGTAGGTTTCCCATTCGGGTTCGTTCTCGAAAACCCAGCGGTAGTACTCCTTGTTAAGGAGCTGCCCGCCGGCCTCTTCATCCACGATGACCGTGCAGCGGGGGTGGATCTGGAGAGCCGTCGCCGACAACATGGCGGTTATCGGTCCTTCCGTGGCTTTCGCCACGACCTCGGCCTTCTCGGCGCCCGTGGCCAGCATGAGGCAACGGCCGGCGTCGAGAATGGTGCCCACGCCCATGGTAATGGCCCGGCGGGGCATCCGGCTAGGATCGGGAAACAGGGGCGCGTTCTGCTTGATGGTCCACGGCGCCAACGCCTTGGGCCGGGTCCTGGAGAAGAGGGCCGAGAGGGGTTCGTTGAATCCGATGTGGCCTGACCGGCCAATGCCGAGGAGCTGAAGATCAATGCCCCCCGCGCTCTTGATTTTTTGCTCGTACAGGGCGCATTCCGCGTCGATGTTTTCCGCCATTCCATCGGGGAGATAGGTGCGGTCCGGATTGATATTCACCCAATCAAAGAAATGGGTTTTCATGTAATAGCGGTAGGAATTTGGATCCTCGGGCGGCAACCCGATGTATTCGTCCAGGTTGAACGTGGTGGCCTTGGAAAAATCGAGTCCTTCCTCCTTGTGTCTGCGCGCCAACTCGGCATAAAGGGCCTCCATCGTGCGCCCGGTCGCCAGTCCAAGCACGAGGTCGGGCCTCCTCCGCAATGCGTTGGCGATGATGTCCGCTGTCAAAGTAACGGCCGATTGATGGGAGTCCCGAATGATGATTTCCATGCAAGGAACCTGTGTGTTGGGATAGAACCCTGGCCAATTCCCACCGCACATGCATGAACCCAACCACGGAACACATGAAATACACGATAGAGTTTTGCGGGGAGAGCTTCGACGCCGTGTAATCCGCGTGTTCCGTGGTTGGGAGCAGCCTGTTTGTGATCCTATTCCGTATCGAGGTCCAGATCCGTCACGAAAACGTGTTCGCCTTCCCGGGGACACTGGGTTACCCATTCTCCCTCTGGGGAAACGATGCCGGTGGGGGAATTGTTCGGCCCCCCGGAATAAGCGGCGTTCACGGTGATAATGTAGACCTTGCTCTCGATGGCCCGCAGGACCAGGTTGGCCAGATGATAGTCTTCATACAACGGATCGTGACCCGTGTTTACGCTGTGGAAAATAACCTGCGCGCCCCGTTCGCCGAGCTGATAACTCAGCCGGGGATCCGGGTACGGGCCAAACCCCGGCGTCACCCACAAGTCATTCGTGATAAGACAACCGAAGTCCAACCCCATGTGGTGGAAGGTTCGCAGTTCGCTTCCGGGCTGAAACACCTTCCGGTCCCCGCGCGTGGGAACCAGTTTCTCATGGGTTCCGAGCAGCGCGCCATCGTCGGAGTAGATGCGCGTCTGGATGAAGGCCTCGTTGTTCTCCCGGCAGCCCGTCCCAATGAGGGCCGTCGTGTAGGATTGCCGGCACGCCTCGGCGATCTGAAGCCACGCGTTGGGCGTTCCCTTGTCCCCAAAGCTGCCATGGTATCCGGTCAGGCTCATTTCCGGAAACAACAGGAAATCCGCATCACTGTGGCGGATATAGTAAAGAATCTTCTCGATGTTGTCGTCCAATTTCGCCGACACAGGCATTTGGACGCCGGACATACGAATGGTCGCCATGATTATCCTTTCTGTGCTTCCCTTTGTATCGTTCCAAACCCCGGATGATCTCGCGGCGGCGCTCGATTTCATCCCTCCATCCCCCTTGAAGAGTGGGATCCGGACGTCAGGGGGATCTCTGAAGAAACGGAATTCTATCATAGCGGACTGGGCAAGGTCATTATGGCGGATCGACGCCCAATCGCCGGGTAAGCCGGCCCAATCTATCTTGCTGTCCCTATTGTTAGCGCCAGAAACAGAACGTTAGCCTCACCCAATGGCTGAGGACGTACCGCCGGGGTCTCGCCGGCATTCAATAACCGCCCGGAAGGCGGCGATACGGTCCACCATGCAATGCGCTGCCCACGGCGCACGACGTCTTAACCGCTTCAGACGGCGCCCTCTTCATTTCCCCTTTTCGGCGAGGCGCCTATCGGCCCATTCCGCGAATTGCCGGCGGGAGGGTTTGAGGCCTTCCCCAGCCTCGGGCGGCCAAGGCAGGAACGCGATGGGGATCTTGTACTTGGGCAGACGCGTGGCCAAGGCGGCGGCGATCGCGGCGCTATCCGCGGCCCCGGAATTGGCGCGCACAAAGGCGGCGGGCCGCGCTCCGAACGTTTTGTCGGTGACGGGAACCACTAGGGCCTCCGCAATCTCCGGCAATCGCGCGAGTTCGGCCTCGATCTCTTCAGGCTGGATGTTCTCGCCGCCCGAAATGAACAGGTTGTCGCGGCGTCCGGTCACATGCAGCCAGCCGCGTTCGTCAAAACACCCCAAATCGCCCGTGGGAAACCAGCCCGCCTCTGTTTCGGGTCGCTCCACGCCATCGCCCTTCAGATACCCCATGAAGAGCGTGGGACCGCTTACCTCAATCTCGCCGTCGTCCGCAACGCGCACCGCGCCGGGAAGGAGCGGGAGCGCGCCGGGATTGGGCAGGTCCCCGGGCGCCAAGCGGGGCGTGGTGGCGATTTGCGAGGCGGTTTCGGTCATTCCGTAGGTGATGTGGATAGGGACGCCTTCGGCCACGGCGCGCTCCAAAAGCCGCTGCGGAATGGGGCCGCCGCCGAGAAGCACGGCCTTCACGTGCGCCAACACGGCGGGATCCTCGTCCAGCACTCGTTGGAGCTGCGCGGGAACAAGCGAGAGATGCGTGGGCCGGTGCGCGGCGATGGCTTCCGGAAGCGGCATGTCCTTGGCCGGAACGATCGTCTCCGCCCCGGCTTCCGCGCAGCGAAAGAGAATGGCGATGCCCGAGACGTGATACAACGGCAGCGAGAGCAGCCATGAATCGCCTTGGCGCAGCGGGACGCGCTGATTCGACGCGCGCGCGCTGTGAACGTGGTTGGAAAACGTGTGCACGGCGGCCTTGGGCGCGCCCGAACTGCCGGAGGTGTACACGATGGTGGCGGGCTGATCCTCAACGCCGGGTGGCTCATCGGTTCCGTCTACGGAAGCCGCCTGGGCCAGCCTGCTTACGTGTTCGGTTTCAGTCCCGGTTAGAGTCGTCTTGCAGCCCGCCATCCCGGCCAATTCCGCGCGGCGTTCAGGGGGAACGCGCATATTGAGGGGACAGACCGCGAGTCCCGCCCGCAGGCAGCCCCAAAACAGCAGCACCGTGTCCGCTTCCGCGGGGAGCGCGAACGCCACGCGATCGCCCGGCTTGAATCCGCGCTCGCCCAAAACGCCGGCGATCCGCGTGGCCGCATCGTCCATCTCCGCCCAGGACCAAAGGCGTTCGCCCTCCCGCAAAGCGGGCGCATTGGGCCAGCGATCGGCGCTCCGGGCCACGGGGCAGAGCAGCGGCGCCATGGCGTCACTCCGCCGTATAATGCGTCACGCCGGCGTAGGCCACATCGGCCGCCAACCGGTTTATCTCGTTGACGTCCCATTGGGGGACAGGCGATGGCAAACGCTCCGCCAGAATATCCTCCGCGAGCCAATCGTAGGTGTCCAGGCCCGCGGGCGCAGGATCGGGATCAGCGGCCGCGGCGAGATTCGCCAGTATGCTCAATCCCACGCCGGACTCATAACTCGCGCTGAGGACAGGCTTCACGCCGAGTTCGCGGGCCTCGCGGGCGAAGCGAATGGTCTTTTCGACCCCGCCTAGAAGGGTCGGTTTTAATACGATGGCCCGAATGCCTTCCCAGTTCGAGAGCACTTCGGGATAGAGGTTGAGCAGGGTCTCGTCCAACGCCATGGGCACGCCGCTGGCCTGGCTCAATTGGAGCACACCAAAGGGACTGGTCAAGGGCTCCTCAAGGTAATCAACGTTGAGACCGGCCACCGCCTTGCAGAAGACCAGGGCGTCATCGTAGTCCCATTCGCAGTTCGCGTCGAGCCGTAGCGCCACGTCATCGCCCAGGGCTTCCCGCACCGCCTTCGCCAGCTCGGCCGCAGGCCCGGGTTCGCCTCCCACTTTGAGTTTGACTGCCGTGAACCCTTTCTCGCGCAGCATGGCCGCCCGCTCTGCCGCTGTCTCGCGCTTACCCGCCACGAGCCCGCAGATGGGAACCGTATCCCCGGAATCGGGCGCGATCAGGCGCGCCAAGCTGAGGTCCTGCGCCGAGGCCATCAGACCGAGCAGGGCGGCCTCGACGCCGAATTGCACGCTTGGGCGCAAGCTGTGGGGGGCGAGGAGTTCCGTCAAGCCCCCATCAAGGGCCGCCAGCGCGGGATCGGGCACGTGATCCGACAAGGCATAGCTCATGAAGGATAACTCCTCCATGGCCTTGTTGGCGTCTTCTTCGCTGAAACCGGGCAGAGGCGCGACATCGCCTCGCCCCACGTGTTCCGCGTTGTCCCAGAGTTCGAGGATGTGTCCCCGGCGCTCGGAGACCCCTTCTTCTCCAATCGGCAGGGGGCGGCTTAGGGCTATTGTGTAGGAGTAGGTCTTGTAATGATGAATTCTCATAAAATATACGCCAATGCGAACGCGCCGCTGTAAAACAGCAAGGCCATGCCTGTTCGCGCCAATGCGTGATGGAAAGCCTCCGGAGTCACGGGATCAATAAGCATCCGCGCCGCGGGCGCTCCCCACCACAAACCGAGTATAGCCACCAGGGCGAACCAACGGCTCCCCGTGTAGCCGTAGAAATACAATGGAACCGCCAAGCACGATACCACAATGCAGAACAGGTACTCCATCTTGGCGAACTCCGCGCCAAACCGTACAGCCAGGGTCTTTTTGCCCGCCGCCCGATCTTCTTCAATATCCCGGAGGTTATTGACCGTGAGCAAGGCCACCGCCAACAGCCCCGGCGCGATCCCCGCGATGATCACGGGACCCGGCAGTTCCAGGGCTTGCAAGTAATAGGTTCCCCCAACCGCCACCGGCCCGAAGAACACCAGCACGAACACATCGCTGAGGCCTATGTATCCCAAAGGATAGGGGCCCGCCGTGTACCCTATGCCGCACACGGCCGAGGCCACGGCGATGGCGAGAAAAGGCCACCCGCCCCGGTAAATGGCGTATGCGGCGGGCAGCGCAATGAGCGCGAAAACCAGCATGGTGGCGCGGCGCATGATTTCAGGCGTGACAAGGCCTGCTTGCGTCACGCGCGTCGGGCCTGTCCGCTTGTCCGTGTCCGTCCCCTTGACGAAATCGAAGTAGTCGTTGGCGAAATTGGTCCCGATTTGGATGAGTAAGGCTGCCGCCAGCGCGCATAACGCGGAAATGACGTGAAAAGCTCCGGCGTCGTACGCCATCGCGGCGCCGATGACCACGGGCGCTACGGCGGCGCCCAACGTTCGGGGCCGCGCCGCCATCACCCAGATCCGTACGGGCCCAGGCTGGGGTTCTTCGTATGCGTGCGCTTCGGTCATGGGCGCTCCCGTCACGGGGTCCGGGGGAACTTGGTGAAATCGGGCCGGCGTTTCTCATTAAAGGCGTTGCGCCCTTCCTGGCCTTCCTCGCTCATATAGAAGAGCATGGTGGCGTTGCCCGCCAGCTCTTGCAGCCCCGCTTGCCCGTCGCAATCGGCATTCAGCGCCGCCTTCAGACAGCGGATGGCGGTGGGCGAATTCGCGAGGATCTCCCGGCACCATTGCACGGTCTCCTCTTCGAGCCGCTCGTAGGGGACCACCCTGTTCACCAGGCCCATGTCAAGCGCCTGCTGGGCGTCGTACTGGCGGCAGAGGAACCAGATCTCCCGCGCCTTCTTCTGCCCCACGATCCGCGCCATGTAACTTGCGCCGTACCCGCCGTCGAACGAACCCACGCGCGGCCCCGTCTGGCCGAAGATGGCGTTGTCCGCCGCGATGGTGAGGTCGGCCATGAGGTGAAGGACGTGGCCGCCGCCGATGGCGTAGCCCGCCACCATGGCGATGATCGGCTTCGGGCAGGTGCGCATCTGGCGCTGAAAATCGAGCACGTTGAGCCGGTTGGCGCCTGTGTCGTCCACGTAGCCCGCGTCGCCCCGGATCTTTTGGTCGCCGCCCGAACAGAACGCCTTTTCGCCCTGACCCGTGAGGATGACGGCGCCGATGCCTTCGTCAAAGCGCGCGTCGTTGAGCGCGTGGGCCATCTCGTCCACGGTCCGGGGGCGAAAGGCGTTGCGCACTTCAGGCCGGTTGATGGTTATCTTCGCGATTCCCTCGGCTTTGGAATAGATAATGTCGGCGTAGTCACCGGTTGCTTCCCATTGAATTGGACTCATCCCGAAAATCTCCTGCATTGACGATGAATTGCCGCAAAACACGCGCGTACCCCACGGGATCCTCTGCGTGCGCGTTGTGGCCGCACCCTTCGATGACCTGCGCGTGGACGCGGGGTTGGACCTCCGCCATGGCGTGAGGCATTCCCACATACTTGGGATCGTTCTCCCCCGCAATCGCCAGCGTGGGCGGGGAAAGCTTTGGGAGCCGGTCCCACAAGGCCGGTTGTGCGCCTGCCCCAAGGCATCGCATGGCCATGGCGAGACCGGCGGGATCGGCTTCCCGCCTCCGCGCTTTCATCCCGGCTAAGAGCGCGGGCGCTTGGCGCAGAGACGCAAACAGGGGCTGATCATACCATCGCTCAAGCACGGCGTCCATGGGCTCCGTTTCCAAGGCGCGCGCCCACTCGGCTTCCCACGCGCGCCGGGCGGCCCGGACCGTTTCGCTGGGCAATCCCGGGGAGGCCGATTCGACCACGAGGGCCGCCACGCGCCGCGGGTATTCAAGCGCGAAATACAAAGCAATCCGCCCGCCCATGCTGTAACCCGCCATGATGACCTTGGCGATGCCCCGATCATCCAGAAACCGGGCGAGATCCGCCGCAACGGCGGGAAATCCATAGGCGTTGTCCGCTGTAGGCCACGGCGTACGGCCATGACCCGGCAGATCGAGGGCAATGCAAGGCCGCTCCGACGCCATGTGTTCGGCAACGGGCCCCCATTCCCTGCTGTCGCCCCAAAACCCATGAAGAAACAGCACCGGCGCGCCATCCCGCTTCACGCCCCAGCCGCGGCTGAATAATTCGGCTGTTGAACTCATGCCGGCCATCGTATCACGGCGCGCGGAGGCCACGTTTCCGCTTGTTCTCGGACAATGGACGCCGTTGCGCCCGCGCCGCAGGATACCACAATCGCCTATGGCGGGGAATCACTCTGTATGCCCGCATTGAATATGGAGCATCACCTCCCGGGGGTTTCCCGGGCGGCAATGTCAGGGGAGGAGACGCTTTGGGCCCGCCGGGCGAGGTAATACCCCAAAGCGCCGTGGGTGGGCGAGAGCAAGGCGGCCGCTAGAAAAATGAGGCCGCTAAACACGGCCATCGCCGCGGCGATGGAGCCGTCGATGAGCGTGGCGAGGCCGTATCCGCCCACGGCGCTGAGCACGCCGAAAAGGCTGGCGAGCAACAGCATCACCGAGAGCCGGTCGGTGAGCAGATAGGCGGCGTTGGCGGGTACAATGAGCATGGCCACCACGAGGATGGCGCCCACGCTTTCAAAGGCCGCCACGGTGGTCAGGGCGACCAGTCCCATGAGCAGGTAGTGCCACAGCACTACGTTGAACCCCATGGCGGCGGCGAGCGCCGCGTCAAACGCGCAGAGCTTTAGCTCCTTGTAGCCCAGCCCGATGAAAACGAGATTGGCGAGCGTGACCCCCGCCAGGATCCAAAATGCGCGAGGCCCTATGTCCACCCCGCCCACCGTCCACGTATCGAACGGAACAAACAGGATCTCCCCGTGAAGAACGCAGTCCACGTCGAGATCCACGTGGCCGGTGAAGGCGCTCACGAGTATGACCCCCACGGCGAACAGCCACGTGAAGGTTACGCCGATGGCGGCGTCGGACTGAAGCTGGCCGCGGCGCATGAGCACATCGGTCAGCCATGCCGTCAACACGCCGAAGGCCCCCGCGCCCGCGAGCATGGGCAACGTGTTGCGGCTCGCCGTAAGCATGAAGGCGATCACGATGCCGGGCAGCACGGCGTGGCTGATGGCGTCGCCCAACATGGCCAGCCGGCGCAGGACAAGAAAGCATCCCACAAGCGCGCACGACACGCCGACGAGGCTGCCAATAATCAGGATCCACAACGTATGCATGGCGCGGTTACTCCTCCTCCCCGCTTGCGCCGTTCGCGTACAGGCGAGACGCCACTTCCGCGCTCTTGTCGCTGTCCTCCGGTATGGTCCGCGCGTGAGGGTCTCGCGCCGGTTCTTCTAGGCTGGCGACCAAATGCGCCTCCAATTCCGGTGTAAGAATATGCTCGATCTCCTCGGCGTCCGCGTGAACATGGTCCGCGGGCAGATGGAGTTTTTGGGTGAGATACACCTCCCACAGCCGGTGAAGCCGGGTCAAGCGGGCGGCGCGCTCAAGCCCTTGCGCAGTGAGTTGAAACACCCCCTCTTCTGGTTCGTACACCAAGCCCTGACGCTCCAGACGGCCCATGATGCGTAATAAGACCGCCGTATCCATGGGCCGGTATTGAATGAGTTCAGCGGGGGCGTAGCCCTGTTCCCAATCCTTGTGATCCTCGCCAAGCCGGTAGAGCGTGCGGAGCAGGTTTTCCTCCGCGGTGCGGCGGCGGAAACGGCGCGTGCGGAGCCCACGGGCGAGGAGCCCCTGCCGTGGCGCAAACAACACGGATACACCGAAAATAATGGAAACCGACACCACCATCCAGGGTCCCGTGGGCATGCCCGCCTGGAGATAACTGATGTACGCGCCTATCGCGCCGCTGATCGCGCCAAAAACCCCGGCCAGCGCCAGCATCACGCTGAGGTGATGGGTCCAATAGCGTGCGCCGGCCGCGGGCGTCACCAACATGGCGGCCATGAGGACCACGCCCACGGCTTGCAGGCCGATGGCGACGGCCAGCACCAACAACGTCGCCAGGGCGAGCGACGCCCGGCGCCGGGGCAGATTGAGGGCTTCCATGAACTGGGCATCAAAGGATGCCAGCTTGAAATGACGGTAGCCGGCGGCGGTGACCGCCAGCATAAGCACGCTCGCGATCGATAACACGCCGAGATCGTGGGGCTGCATGGCGGCGGCCTGACCGAAGAGGAACCGTTCGAGGCCCGCCTGGGATGCGCCGCCCGTGTGCTGAATGTGGGTGAGCAAGAGGATGCCCACGCCGAAGAACACGGACAACACCATGCCCAGCGCGCTTTCTTCTTTACACCGGGTGTACCGCGTGATGGCGTCGACGCTCACCGCCCCCAGCCAGCACGCGGCCACCGCCCCCAGCATGATAACCAAGGGATTGCGGGTCCCCGTGAGCATGAAGGCCACGCAAACGCCGGGCAAGGCTGCGTGGGCGAGGGCGTCGCCCAACAGGGAGCGCCGGCGGAGAAAGGCGAAGCAACCGAGCACGCCCGCGCTCAGCCCAATAAGCATGCACCCCAGCGTAACCGTCCGCACATTGACGCTGCCGAACTGGAAGAATTCGAGCCATCCCGGCGCGCCGGCCAGAGCGGTCACGTTCGCTGCCATCGTCCCGGCGGTCATTACTCCCGCGCGCTCCAACCCCGGCTTCGGAGCCGTTCGCCCACGGCCGTTAGCACGTTGAGGCGGCCGCCGTAGGTGCGGCTGAGGTTTTCCGTCGTGAAAACCTCCTCGACCGCGCCCGCGGCCACCAAGCGCTGATTCAACAAGAGCACATCGTCGAAATACTCGGGGACCGTGTTGAGATCGTGATGAACCACGACCACCGTGCTTCCATTTTCGCGGAGTTCATGCAAGAGGTTCACGATGACCCGTTCGGTCGAGGCGTCCACGCCCGCAAAAGGCTCGTCCATCAAGTAAATCCGGGCCTGCTGCGCCAAGGCCCTTGCGAGAAACACCCGCTGCTGTTGGCCGCCTGATAGCTGGCTGATCTGCCGGGAGCCGTATTCGCGCATGCCCACCCGTTCGAGGCATTCCCACGCGATGGCCTTGTCCCGGTGGCGCAACCGGCCAAACACGGGCACGTGGCCGTACCGTCCCATGAGCACCACGTCGAACGCGGTCGTGGGGAAGTCCCAATCCACCGATTCCCGCTGAGGGACATAGGCCACGCTGCCGCGCGCTTTCGCCACCGGCTCGCCAAAAATGGCGACGTACCCGCTCGCCACGGGCAACAGCCCCATGATCGCCTTGATAAGCGTGCTTTTCCCCGCGCCATTGGGGCCCACGATCGCCGTGATCCGCCCTTCCGGAAAGACGGCGTCGATGTCCCACAACACGGGCCGGTGACGATAGGCCACCGTAAGATCGTGGACTTCTATGGGATAAGTCGTCATGAGGCGCAAAACCTTATCGAAAACGACGGCAAAAGCGGGTATATACTCCGCGGTCCGGCCTTTTAATTGATGAGAGCGAAACCCAGGTTAACTTTGTTGTTGTTTGTGAATATACTAACCGCGAATGGAGCCCATTGTCAAATGAATGGGGACAAGCGCCTACCCGGCGGCGGCGCGCCGTGGGCGCAGGACGAAGAAGAGCAGGACCACGCCAGCGAGGGTTTGCAGCAGGCTCGTGTGGTGTCCCCACGTGAAATCCGCCCAGGGCACGGTGTCATCCCGGAAAAACTCAAGGATAAAGCGGGGCGCGCCGTAGCCGATGAGAAAGGTGATCAGAAAAAGGCCGGCAGGCGGCTCCGGACTACGCCGCCGTTCCGCAATGGCAATGACGCCAAACAACGCGCCGTGCAAGGCCATGTCGGCCAACGACCAGATGGCGAACGGCGTCACCGAAAATGGCGTGGTTTGGGCGAACCATACAGCCGCCCGCGCCACCAACCCGCCGAGCAGGATGCCCGGAGTGAGCGCGTCCAAAAGGGGAAGCGCTTTGCGCCGCGGGCTCCATGCCGCAACGAGTCCGCCCAAGAGCACGCCCCAATACCCGCCGAACGAGCCGAACGCGATGGCGGTGTCCGAGGGTAACGGGTCCAGCCGCTGGGCCGCCGCGAGACTGCCCGGTATCCCGTAGAGCGCCGCCCCCGCAACCCCGCACAGACTCACCCACGCCAGCAAAGCCGCGGTCTTCACAAGCCCGCCCTGGGCGGCAGACTGAACCCTGCTGTAAGACGCCAACAAGAACACGGCCAAGGCGCCCGCCAGAAGGAGCCCTTCCGGTGTAAGCACGAAAGCCCCTATGCGTAAGCCCATGCCGGAGACCCCTGCCGTTGGCGCCTGCGCGCCTGCATCATCGTTGACCTCGTACCGATTCGATGGTCATATCCGCCCGTTCTCACGGGGCGTCGAGCGGCGTTCGCTCCACGAAGCGTTCGTTCACAATCGCGGCCGCCACGAGCAGCAGGCCCACCACAGCGAGGACTTGCGGCGGAGCGAAGCCCGCGTGTTCCAAATTGTAGCGCGCGAGGCCTAGGGTGACCACGGCGAGAAAGGTCCCCCAGACGGACCCGCGTCCCCCGCGCAGCCGGGTCCCGCCGAGAAGCACGCAGGCTATCGCGTCGAGTTCGAGGCCGGGGAAGGTGTGGATGGGGATAACTTCGCGGGCGCTGACCGCGAACAAGGCGGCCAGGCCGCACGCCAGTCCGCTCAGGGTGAAGAACCCTACCGTCAAACGGCGGACGGGGATGGCCGCGAAACGGGCGGCGGTCTCGTTTTCGCCGATGCATTCCGCGTAGCGGCCCATCCAGGTTCGGCGCAACACGAGCCCGCCGCCGGCGGTTAACGCAACCCAGAGGAGGGCGGAAGGCGTTAAAAACGCGCCGAACCCCGCCGGGATCCATTCTCCCTGTCCAAGCCAGAGGAAGCCATCGGGCAACGCCGGCCGCGTCCCGCCTGTTCCGATGGCCATGGCTATCCCGCTGAAGAGCAGGGCCGTCGCGAGCGTGCCCCAGAAGGAGGGAATGCGGAGCATGGCGGTCAGGGCGCCGTTGAGCATGCCCGCCGCGCCGCCCACGGCGAGGGCCCCGGCGGCCGCCAGCGCGAAGGGCCATCCCGCGTTTTCAGACAAGCCCGCGAGTACGGCGGCGCAGAGGGTCAGTATCGCGCCCACGGAGACGTCGAGCCGTCCCGCGCTCACGATGAAGGTGAGGGCAAGCGCGGTCATGCCCACCGGCGCCGCATACGAGGCCGCCAACGCCGCGGCGCTGGATCCCGTGAGGTCGGCGCTTGCGATGGCCCGCGCGCCCAAAACGAGCGCCGCCAGCACGAGCGCCGCCTCCCGCGTTCGCAACAGCTCCGCCTTCATGGCCGTTGCCCCCGCAGCCGCAGCACCGCCAGGTCGCCATAGGCCGCCATCAGGGCCAGCACGGCCACCGCCATGTGCGGCCAAGGGGGACTAGCCCCCAGATGCTGAAGGGCGTTGAGAAGGAGCACCAGAAAGAGCGCCCCCAGCAGCGCGCCGATGGGTGTTCCCTTTCCACCCAGCACGCTTGAACCCCCGATGATCGGCGCCGCGATGGCCGTGAACTCCATGAGATAGCCCGCGTCCGGGTACACCGTTTCCGCCGCGCCCGCGTACATCAGCCCCGCCACACTGGCCAGGATGCCGCCAATCGCGAACGCGAAGAGGATGACCCGCGCCTTGAACACGCCCACCGCCCGCGCGGCCTCCGCGCCGTTCCCAACGGCGAGGATCCGCCGCCCGATGACCATGTGGCGCATCATGATATGTATGATGGCGGTGATAACGGCGAGGTACAGGGCTGCCTTAGGGATGCCCGCCACGCTTCCCTCGCTCAACGCGCGGAAGGAGTCCGGGAGGTGGCCGATTTCAACGCCGCCCGTCACCCTTCGGATAAGCCCCTGGTACACGGCCGCCCCCGCCAAGGTGATCACCAGGGGATGAGCCCGCGCAAGCAAGGCGGCGCCCGCGTTCGCCAAACCGCACCACGCGCCCAGCGCGATCGCCCAGCCCAGGCACAGTTCGGGCGTCAACCCGGCGTGGGCGCCCAGGGCGGACGTGACCGCGGCCAAGCCAAACAGGGCCCCGATGCTCACATCCATTCCGCCCGTCCCCAGCACGATCATGGCGGCCTGCGCCATGATGGCGGTGAAGGCGAAGGTCACAAGCATGTCATTCATGTTTGACGCGCTGGCGAACTCCGAGGGGCCAAAAAGGAGCAGCCCCCCCGCCAGCAGGATGCTCAGAACCAGCAAGCCGGCTTGACGCGCTCTGCCAGAGGTCCCGGGACCATGGGTTCGTGTTTCCGCCTTTCCAGAATGGTCCGCCGGCATGGCGGCTTCGGCGATGGCGTCTTGTGTGTCCCCTGGGGGCTTGAATTCGCCCGTGAGGCGGCCATCCGCCAGCGTGAGCACGCGGTTGCACATCCCGTGAGCCTCGGTGGGGTCGCTGGTGATCAGCACCACGGCTGTCCCTTGCCGGGCGGCGTCCGCCGCGAGTTCGCGAATAGCCTCCTTGGATGGCGTGTCCACGGCTCGAACCGGCTCATCGAGCACTAGGATTCTTGGTTTCACCACCAGCCAACGGGCGAGCGCCGCCTTTTGCTGGTCCCCCGCGGAGAATGACGCGAGCGGTTGGCCGATGTCCGCGGCCTCTACCCCAACGAGCCGCGCCGCCGTTTGTCCAGCGGCCTGCTCAGTGGCCCGGTTTATCCATCCCGGCGCTTGCGACAGGCGGCGCAGTCCCGTCAACGTCGCGTTCCGGCTCCATGAATGGCTGGGGAATGCGCTTTCCCCCAAGCGGTCCGCTGGAAGATACGCGATTCCAGCGTCCAACGCCGCTTGGGGGGTCAAGGCGCGCAGCTTCAATCCATTGGCCTTCACCTTGCCGCCGATCGCGGGGCGGAGCCCGAAGAGCGCTTGCGCGAACTCGCTGCCCCCCGCGCCGGGATGGCCGTGAAGGCCAAGGATTTCGCCCGCCCGCACTTCAAGGCTTATGTTGTGGAAACGGCCTTCCGCGTCGGTGAGATTGGCTACTTCCAGGCGGACTTCTTCCCCCGGCGCGGGGGGCGCCGGAAAGGACTTCGCGTTCCCGTCTGAACCCGCCACCACGCCGTCGCGCAACACGGTCACGTCATCGCACAGCGCTTGAATCTCGTCCAGCCGGCTGCTTACGTAGACAATAGCCGCGCCATTCTCACGCAACGCGCGCATGCGATCCCAAAGACGCCGGGCCGCGTCGGGGTTAAGCGCAGGCGCGGGATCGTCGATAAACACCACCGTCGGTTCACGGGATAGGGCCACGGCGACATCCATCATGATCCGCTGCGCCTTCGAGAGTTTCCGTGCGGGTTGGCGGACGTCGAAGTGTTCTCCGATGTCCGCCAGGAGCGCTTGCGCCCTGCGGTAGGTGGCGGGCCAATGGATGAGGCCGCCTGGGACCTGAACGAGGCCTTCACCCAACAGCATGTTCTCGGCTACCGAGAGGAAAGGCAAGACTTCCGGGTGTTGGCGGACCACGGCGATGCCCTGGGCCGCCGCTTCAAACGGATTGCCCACCGCGAGCGGGTCGCCCTTGAAGCGAATCTCGCCTTGATCCGGCCGGAGTGAGCCCGCCGCTATCTGCACCAGCACGGACTTGCCCGCCCCGCTCTCGCCCGCGAGCCCGTGAATCGCGCCGCGGCGCGCGTCCAGATCCACGCCGCGCAAGGCGGGCTGTCCGCCAAAGCGTTTGTGAAGGTTGACCAATTGAAGCACCGGCGTATTCATGATTACCGACAATAGTAGTGGGTGCGCCGGCTTGGGTCAACCCAAATAGCAAGGGAAGAAGGGCTCCTCGTGTTGGCGGGAGTGTTCCACCTATGCTACACTCCGCCCAGTCCTTCGCCCATGCCAAGGGGAAGAACGTCAGTCATGGATGAACTGGTGAACCATGTCGTTGAACGGTGGCAAGCGTATGCGATAACAGCGGCGTTCGCATTGCCCCCGCTCGTAATGCTGCGGCGTTACGTCACGCCGGTCCTGCTTCCCGTGCTGGAGATCATACTCTACATGACCGGGCTCCAAATCGTCCTGCACGGGCTCGTCCGCGTGGTGCGGTGGTTCAAGCTCGAAACCGCCATGTATCACACAGAGCGCGCCGATCCCGGTTGGGAAGTCCCCCTCGCCGAATTCTGGAACCTTGCGGCGTACAATCCCGAATGGCTATTCTACGCCCAAGGGGCCGCGCTGTGCCTTGTCACCTACATTGTGCTACGGCATCGCCCCATACGCACCCAAAAGAAACCCAAGCCCCTCAAACCGGCGAGCAAGCGCCTGAGATCCCATCGGCAAATGGGAGCCTCGCGCGGCTGAATCCCCGGCGGGCGGGAACGAAGGAGTACTCGAGCAATGGCGCGGTACGGTTTTGTGATGCATCTCAAAGGGTTGCAAGTCATTGAAGACTACGAACGGCTCCACCAAGACATCGGCGAAGAAGTCCGCGAAGCCCACCGCCGGGCCGGCATGCGCAACTACACCATCTTCCGCGACACCCTCACCCTGTTCGCCTACTTCGAGGCCGAAGACCCCCAAGCCTGCTTCGAGCATCTGAAGACCGAGCCGGTCATGGAAGAATGGTGGGCCAAGACCAACCCCCTCATGCTCACCGAAAACGACGCGCCCAAGATCACCGAACTCCGCGAAGTCTTCCACATGGACTAACCCCCCTCACACACGCAAGCCAAAAGGCCATCCAAGCCGTACCACCAGCGTCTCGCCGGCATTCACGTACCGCCGGCGTCTCGCCGGCATTCGTAGGTCCCCTGAAAGGCGGCTATACAATTCCCCCTTACGAAGGGGGTGGCCCG
>JBKHFO010000065.1:0-15886 GCA_046540175.1 Candidatus Hydrogenedentota bacterium | reverse complement strand
AAGGCGGACAACACGGAGTTCCAGAGGCTTGGGCTGAGTTATCCGGCGATTGGGAAACGTAAGGCAGCGAACCTGGATTCATATACTAAGTGCAACACCCGGCTCTTTGGCCGGGGAGCTTCTCGCAGCGATGTTTGGCTGGTGAGGATAGGCGGGCTTGGCGAGCAAGGAGGAACCTCGCGGCCGAGTTCCTCGGGAATGAACGCGTTGAGCGTCTGCGGGCGCTGGAAGTTGGGATCGGGGCCGATGTAGCGCTCCATCGCCACCCAGGGTCCCTCGCCGTTCAACCGCATTTCCACCGGGCAGCGCGCCGAGTCTGACCAGGCGTTGGCGCCGATTTCAGTATCCGGGATGCCGGCTTGCGCCACGGTGTCGGGCGCGCAAATGTTTATCCGCCATTCGATGGGCCGCCGCGCACGCTTTCGTCACGCATCTCCCGTACATGCTCCAAGCGTTCAAAATGCTCGTCCATCTGTTGTTGTTGTTCCTCTGTAAGCGTGGACTCATCAAAATCGGTGTCGCCTCCTCCGCATCCGCCGGCCAGCGCAGCCGTCAGTGCGGTTAAAAGCAGGGAAGTCCAAACCTTACGCATGATAGTCGCTCCTCTTCCGTTGGTTCTGGGATAACCGCGGGTCTCGCGCCCCCTGCCCTGGACCGGTCACAAAAGGACCGGTCCGGGCAGAGGCTTCAAGTATGCATCAACCGAATCCCGCCGCATGAGACATGATGAGGTGGGCCTGTGTGCCCTTGCGATTGGGGTACTCGTCCTCGTTCAGAATCGTGACGGGATACTGTTCGCCAAACCTTACGAAAGAGACGTGTCCGTCCATGTACAGGACATTGCTGCCCCCCGGGATGTGGTTGAAGTTCTGGGTCGAGCTGCCGTGGTCGGTTTGGTGGGGCAAGTGACGCTCGGAGACGGTGCTCCATGCATCAAACATAACCGCCATGCTGCTCTGGCTTTGCGCGCCCGCGGCGGGATTGTTGATGTCCGTGATGAAGAACCGCTCAATACCTTCCCGCAGGCGGGGATAGCTGTCCGGCAACATGGAGCCGTCATCGTCCAGGTAGTAGACGTCTGGGTCGATGAAATAGTCCCAGCGCCATGCCTTTGCGTTGAGGTCTTGAAAGCCCTTCACCGGCCACCACTCGATAGCGGGCCATCCGTCCGGGCCGCCTGCCGCTTGAATCTCCTCCGCGCCAAACACGGTTACCCCTTCGCGGAGTTCGTCGATAGCGTAAGAGGACTGCTGAAGATGTAGCACGTCCACAAGTTGCGACATGGTCCGGGTCGCCCAGGGTACGTAGACGTACGACGTTGGATGTGAAAGGTAGGCTGAGCGAACAGCCACCGCTGCCGGAGTGTTCTGGATGTCTTGTTCTTGTTGAACACGGACGAGATCCTGGAACCCTTCCGCCAAATCATCGGGAAAGTCGTAGAATGTGCCCTTGTCGCCTCGCTGACCGGACGGACACACCCGGATGGCAAGGTCGGTCCAGTAGTCGGGGTACAGGCTGTCCCCTTTAAAGCCCGCGTCCTGACTTCCGCCGACGTAAGCGTGCTGACTGGACGGCCAGAGTTCTCCCTGGCTTTCGTTGGCGTACATCTTAAAGATCTGGCCGAACTGACGCAGGTTGTTGGCGCAGCTCGCGCGCCTTGCGGCTTCGCGCGCCCGGGCCAAAGCGGGAAGCAGAATCGCCGCCAGGATGCCGATGATGGCGATCACCACTAGTAGTTCGATGAGGGTAAATCCTTTACGTGTAGGGTTCATTGGCTCCTTCTTCCTCGAGGTAGGTCTTTGGTTTTGTTGTCATAAGCAGGTTGTCGTGTTTGGGCGCGGGGGCGAAACCCAGCGGAGCCGGGACGGCCCGGCTGGGCGTGGGTTTCAGGGGGCATGGGGAGGCACGTCTCTTCGGACGATACTGATCTGCGTGTTGCGCCACTCCCTTTCGGAGAGGCCGGAAGCATGAATTCTGTGCGTGGATATCTCATTGGTTCCTCTTACCTCTACGTCGTTCGTTACTTTCTTGTCACGGTTGAATTCCCGCTTGTTTCCGCGCTGGCGGGACCCAGCCGGGCCAGGGCAACCCGGCTGGGCGTGAGCCATTTTCAGGGAAACTTGGGAAACGCGTTGCTCTGAACTGCCGGTCTGAGTATTGCACCACCTCCTTTTTAAAAGAACAGGAGTCTGGTTGAGAAGCAGCTCAAGCATAGAGGGGTAGTGTTAAGAGATGATTTTGGCGGGATGATTTTTCGGTTAGAATGCGCTCCCGGGCCGCAACGCCGTGGGCTATGTGGCGCAGCGGCCGCCGCACAGTTTCGTCTTGGAGACCATTAAGGATGCGCCTTACAACGGAAGTTGGCAAGCGAATTACGGCTCAAATGCCAGTAATGCATATTCCCGTCGTATAGTTAGCCATGAACAGGCAATCCCTTTGGACGCCGAGAGAGCCGGGTAGCATTCTCTCCGTGTTCTCCGCGGTTTGAATGGCCATTACAGGTAGGGCGTGAACAGGCGGGCGACTCCGTCCCGCAGTTTTAGGGGGAGAGGACGGTTCGCGAGTTCTTCCTTGGTCACTTGGCGGGCTTGGCGCAGCTTGTCGTCGATGTGCAGGTTCAGCGTGTGCGCGAGTTCGGCGTCGTAGCACTCCACGTTGAATTCGAAGTTCAAGCGAAGGCTGCGGGGATCCCAGTTGGCCGAGCCCAAGAGGATCCAGGTGTCATCCACGATCATGAGCTTGGTGTGGTCAAAAGGCGGCGGCGTGAGCCAGACGCGGCTGCCGGGGCCGAGGATGAGTTCGAGATGCGGATTGCAGGCCCACTCCACCATGCGGATGTTGTTCTTCCCGGGGAGCACAATATCGACGGAGACCCCTCGCATGGCCGTGACGTTAATGGTGTTGATCAACGCATGGTCGGGCAAGAAATAGGGCGTCACAATGCGCACGCTTTCCTCGGCGGTGGATAGGGCGCCCATGAGCGTGAGCGGCAGCTTATCGATGTCCTCGTCGGGACCGTCGGTAAGCCCCCGGGCGAGCGCCATGCCTTTGGACTCGAGATTGGGGAACCATCGGGGTCCTTCCAGTTCCTCCCCCGTGGTGTAGGTCCAATCTTCGACGAACACTTCCTGCAACTCGCTCACCACGGGGCCTTCCACCCGGAAATGGAGGTCCTTCACGGGATGGCGGGGATGCTGGGAGACGAGATTGTTGTTCCGGATGTTCATCCCGCCCGTGAACCCGAGGCGTCCGTCCACCACGAGGATCTTCTTGTGGCTGCGCAAGTTCATAAATGGCGTCCAGGTGGGCACGAAGGAGGGCATGAAGACCGCCACGGGAATACCCCATTTCCGCAAGAAGCGGACGGCGGACGGAAAGGAATAGCGGGCGCCGATGGCGTCGATGAGCACCCGGACTTCGACCCCGCGTTGCATCGCGCGCCATAGGGCTTCTCCAAACTTTCGCCCCGTTGCGTCGCTGTCGAGGATGAAGGTCGTTAGACTAATTGATTCCTTCGCCCCCTCGATGGCGGTTAGCATTTCTGGGTAGGCTGCGTCCCCGTTTTGCAGCGGAGTAAAGCGGTTGCCATGGACCAAGGGACGCGAGGTCAGTCTATCCACAAGCGAATGGATGGCCGCTATGTGCTCTTTTCCGGCGGGAAGCGCGTCGAGCAGGTCTTGTCTGGAACAGGCGAAATTGGCGGACTGCGAAGTGTAGAAAGGGGGACCCGTACCGCGCAATATGACGGCCCGGCGGCTGATGCGGTTAATGCCTAGCAGCACATAGACAATGGAGCCGAGGAGGGGGGCAAGCCATATGACCCCCACCCACCCCACCGCGGCCCGTGTGTCTTCTTTGTGAAGGATGGCGTGGCCGGCCGTGCCCAACATCATGAGAAGCGTCACCAAGGCGGTGATGTAAGGCCCTACCTGAAATATTAGCTCGTACATGAGATCCGGCTGGTTCTGTTATTCGCCGGCGTCAGGCCGATCCCCGGGCGGAGGAATAAAATGATCATAGCCCCCTCTCTCACGCTTCGCGCCCTGTATACGAACGCCAGCCCACGCGTCGGTAAACTCCCCAATGACCGTGATGGGGGTCCGAAACTCCTGGCGAAAAGCGTGCATGATTTGGGTGCATTCCCCCGAGTCGGTGGCGAAAAGCAGCTCGTAATCCTCGCCCCCCCTCAAGGCGGTCTCGATGGGATCCAGGCCCCAACGCTCGCAATACTCCTTGAATACATCCGACAAGGGTAACTGGCCGGGGTCCACGTTTATGCCGAGGCGGCCCGGCTTTCCCAGATGGGCGGCGTCTTGAAAGAGGCCATCGCTTATGTCCAGCATGGCGTGGACCTGGGGGCGGCTGCTCAACCACAGCCCCTCGAGGATACGCGGCCTAGGCCGCAAGTGCGCTTCCTTCAATTGATGGGCATCGCGCGCGTGACGCAGGGCATCCAGACCGGCGGCGGAACCGCCCAGTGTTCCCGTCACGGTCAGTAAATCTCCAATCTGTGCTCCCCGGCGGCGCAGAAAGCGGTTGCCCGAGACCTCGCCAAGCACCGTGATGTCAATGCTGAGGAGTTCCGCCGAGCGCGTGGTGTCGCCGCCAATAACGACCACGCCATAGCGGGAAAGCAGATTGCTGATTCCTTGATACATTTGTTCTAGAAAAGATACTGAAGTGTCGCGAGGACAAGACAGCGAGGTGAGCGCAAACAAAGGCGTTCCGCCCATCGCCGCGATGTCGCTCAAACTTGAGGCCGCCACCTTCCAGCCTATTTCCCCCGGGTTAGCATAGTCGCGACGGAAATGCGTGTTTTCCACCGATAAGTCGGAGGTGACCATAAGCTGGCGTCCGAAGAGGCGCACAACGGCGCAGTCGTCTCCAATCCCTTCCACCACGGTGGGCGTACTGGGAAGAAAGCGGGCTAACCGCTCGATGAGCTTAAACTCGCCAATATCTTCAACGCGTTTCAATGAGTCCCCTTTTGTTCGACGAGTTTCCACGCTTGGGGTAAGGCGGCGAGCAAGTCGCGCACCGTCATCCCCCGTTGCGTGTGCTGGTCCGCCGCCTCATCGCCCGCTAGGCCATGAATAAACACCCCAAGCCGCGCCGCGCCGAATGGCTTCATGCCCTGGGCCAACAGTCCTCCGATAAGCCCCCCCAACACGTCCCCCGCCCCGCCTTTGGCGAGCCCCGCATTCCCCGTTGAATTGACGGCGCACTCCCGTCCTGGGGCCGCCACCACGGTCTCATATCCTTTTAAAACCACCACACTGTTATACGTATCCGCGAAGTCTTGTGCAACGCCCAGCCGATCCTGCTGCACCGCGCGCGTGTCCAGCCCTGTCAACCGGGCCATCTCGCCCGGATGTGGAGTGAGGACCGCTGGTACAGAACGCCGCTTCAAGACGGCGGTATTCCCCGCCAGATTGTTCAGGCCGTCCGCGTCGACGACGAGGGGCTGCTCGCAAGCCGCCACGAAGTCGTGCACGAAGGCGCGCGCGCCCGGGTGCTGCGTCAGCCCCGGCCCCAAAACAACGGCGCTTTTGTCTCGGGCGAAGGCCTGGGCCGGTTCCAGCGCGGCATGAGCAAGGGTTCCTTCCTCCGTGGCGGGCAAGGGATGATACATGATATCAAGCAAGTCCGCCGCCATGGCCTGAGCCAAAGACGCGGGAACGCCGAGCGTGACCAAGCCCGTTCCGGAACGGCTCGCCCCTTCGCCGGCCAGCTTCGCCGCGCCGCTGAACCCCAACGCCCCCGCAATGGCGAACACATGGCCAAATGTGCCCTTGTGCCCGTCCGGGGGACGAGCCGGCGTCAATTCGCGTGCGGTTTCCAGGGTGATCGTGGAAGTCTTCATAGGATCAAAAGCTTACCGCCCGAAATCCAGTACGTCAAGCCTGCCGGTACGCGCTTGCCCCTTTGGTTGAAGCCGCCGGTTCGCCTTTAGGTCAAGGGATGCGGAGGGGATACGCCGTGGTTGGGGGGCTTACCCCGCTCGCGCGGCGCTGTGTTTATCCTCGCGCTTGCGCTCCTCGGCGCTGAGTATGGCCTTCCGGACGCGGATGGAGGAAGGGGTGACCTCGACCAGTTCGTCCGGGGCGATCCATTCGAGGGCCGCGTCCAGGGTGAGCCGGCGGGGCGTGTCGAGACCGGCCTCGTGATCCTTGCCGGCCGCGCGATGGTTCGTGAGGGCCTTGCGTTTGGTGGGGTTGCAGGGGAGGTCGCCGGGCCGGCTGTTCTCGCCCACGATCATTCCGGTATACACGCGCTCCATGGGTGAAATGAACAAGACGCCGCGATTCTGGAGGTTTTCGAGGCTGTGGCTGGTGGCTTCGCCGGGTTCCATGCTGATCATGGAGCCGCGGTTCCGGCTCACCACATCGCCGCGCCACGGGCCGTAGCCATTAAAACGGGACGACATAATGCCGAGCCCCCGGGTGTCGGTAAGAAACTCGCTCCGGTAGCCGATGAGGCCGCGGGTGGGCATGGTGAAAATGAGGCGCACGAGGCCGTTGCGCTCGTGGTGCATCTCCGTGAGTTCGGCCTTCCGCTGGGCCAGCGTTTCAATGACGGTCCCTTGATAGGCGCCGGGCACGTCGATGACGACTTCTTCCATGGGTTCAAGGAGGTGGCCGTGTTCATCCCGGTGGGTGATGACCTCGGGACAGGACACGCAGAGTTCCATGCCCTCACGGCGCATTTCCTCGATGAGAATGCCGAGGTGCAGCTCGCCCCGGCCGGAGACCTTCACCCCGTCGGGCCGGCCGAGATCCTCGACGCGCAAAGCCACGTTGGTGCGCAGTTCCTTGTCGAGCCGCTCCTTGAGCTGCCGCAGGGTGACGGGCCGCCCTTCCTTGCCGGCCATGGGGCCGCTGTTCACGAGGAAGTACATGCTCACCGTGGGTTCTTCAATCTCGAGCGGAGGAAAGGCGGGGTCCTTCAGGGACGGGCACGCCAGCGTATCGCCAAGCGTCACATCCCTCGCGCCCGCTATCCAGACGATGTCGCCTGCGCGGACTTCCTCCGCCTCGACGGGCTCCATCCCCTGCGTCACCCAGAGATGCACGCAACGCTCAACGGCGACATCCATCACTTCCCACGGATCGGTGGCGGCGGGGCCGGTGCGATGGGTGGAGACGCGGTTGAACACATCCCCCTTGCGCAAGCGGCCCTCGAGCACGCGGCCACAGGCCAGGCGGCCAATATGGTCGCGCCAGCCCAGCGTGCTGACTTGCATGCGGAAGGGCGCGTCCTCCTTGGCGGGCGGGGGCGGAACCTCTGTGACGATGGTCTCGAACAGGGCGTCCATGTTGTCATGGGGCTCGGCGCTGTCGAGATCGCGCACGACCCAGCCGCCCAGGCCGGAGCCGTAGAGCACGGGGAAATCCGCCTGCTCATCGGCCGCGCCGAGTTCCAGGAACAGGTCAAAGGTCTTGTTTACCGCCTCCTGCGGATCCGCTTGGGGCCGGTCCACCTTATTGACCACCACCAAGGGCCGCATACCAAGTTTCAGCGCCCGCATGAGCACATAGCGCGTCTGGGGCATGGGGCCTTCGTTGGCGTCGACGAGCAGAATCACGGAGTCCACCATGGACAAGACCCGCTCCACCTCGCCGCTGAAGTCGGCGTGCCCAGGCGTATCCACGATGTTAATCCGGTAATCTCCCCAATCCACGGCGCAATGTTTCGAGCGGATGGTGATGCCGCGCTCCCGTTCCAAGGCGCCGCTGTCCATGGCGCGCTCTTGGACCCGGGCATTCTCCCGGAAGGTGTGGGTAGCGCGAAAGATCGCGTCAATAAGGGTGGTCTTGCCGTGGTCGATATGGGCCACGATCGCGAGATTGCGAATGGAGGCGCGGGAGTGCATGGTGAAGAGAGTTCCTTGAGCTGAGGCTCACTGATGGTTGCGTGTAGCGGGTTGCAGTAGAACGGGAGTCAAAGACGCCGGGACGCCCCCCGAATGGAGCCGTCCCGGCGTGATTCATGGGATTGGCGGCTGCGCGAAGGGTTACTCCACGGTGACGCTCTTGGCCAGATTACGGGGCTGGTCCACGTCGCAGCCGCGATTAGCGGCCACGTAATAAGAGAACAACTGCAAGGGGACCGCGACCACGATGGGACTAAAAGGCTCATAGCAAGCCGGCACAAACAACACGTCGTGGCTGTGTTGCTCAATCTGTTTGTCGCCTTCCGTGCCGACGGACAACACGATGCCGCTGCGGGCGCGGATCTCTTGGATGTTGGAGATCATCTTCTCGTAGGTATCGCCCTTGACGGCCACGCAGACCACCGGAAGTTCATCCGTTACGAGCGCGATGGGGCCATGCTTCATCTCGCCGGCGGCGTACCCTTCGGCGTGGATGTAGCTGATTTCCTTGAGCTTGAGCGCTCCCTCGAGGGCGCTAGGGAAATTGTAGCTCCGGCCGAGATACAGGGCGCTTTGCGCGTCGCGGTACTTGGGATCCTCGGCGCATCGCTGGATGTCTTCCTGGTTGTCCAGGATTTGCTGAATTTTACCTGGAATCTCGCGGAGATGGCCAATCATCTGCTTGGCCGTGGCTTTGTCCATCACGCCGCGCGTTTCCGCCAGCCAGATGGTGAACAACGCGAACGCGGTGCATTGGGACGTGTAGGCCTTGGTGGACGCCACGCCGATTTCCGGGCCGGCTTGTTGGTAGATGACGCCGTCGGATTCCCGGGCCACGCTCGAACCCACGGCATTGACGATGGACGCGACCTTCGCGCCGAGGCTCTTGGCGATACGGATGGCCTCCAGGGTGTCCGCCGTCTCGCCGGACTGGGAGACCGGAATCATCAGCGTGTTCGGCGGAACGATGGGATCGCGGTAACGGTACTCCGAGGCCAGATCAAGCTCGACGGGGACCTTGGCGAACTTCTCAATGAGATACTTGCCCACCATGCCCGCGTGCCAGGCGGTGCCGCAGGCCACGATCACAACCTTGTCGAGCGCCTTCAAGTCATCCGTATTGATGTTCATCTCGGCGAGACGAACCTCGTCGGACCCTTCGTCCACCCGGCCGCGCAGGGTGTTCTGAATCACCTCCGGCTGCTGGTTGATTTCCTTGAGCATGAAGTGGGGATACCCCTCCTTCTCGGCGGCCGCATCGTCCCATTCAATGTGATTCACTTCCAGTTCGACCGGATTGCCCTGAATGTCTTGGATCTGGTGACCGTCCCGGCGGATTTCGCAGACTTGGCCATTGTCCAGGTAAAGCACCTTCCGGGTGAACTTCATGATCGCCGGGACGTCGGAGCCGATGAAGGCCTCGCCGTCGCCCAGCCCCACGATCAAGGGACTGCCGTGCCGGGCCGCCACGAGCACATCGGGGTTGTCCTTGCAGAGCACGCCAATGGCGTACGCGCCGTGCACGTCTTGGAGCGCGCGCTTGACGGCGGCGAACAGATCGCCTTTATAGTACTTGCGGATGAGGTGCGCGATGGTTTCCGTGTCGGTCTGGCTGCGGAATTTTACGCCATCGGCCTCGAGCTGGGCGCGGATTTCTTGGTAATTCTCGATGATCCCATTGTGCACCACGGCGATTTCCATGTCCTGATCAAAATGAGGATGGGAGTTCGCCTCGCTTGGCGCCCCATGCGTGGCCCACCGCGTGTGGCCAATGCCCAGCTTTCCGCCGAGGGGTTGCGCCTCAAGCTTCTCGTCGAGGACCTTGAGCTTGCCCAAGCTCTTGATGCAGTCCAGCCGTCCATCGTTCACCACGGCGACTCCGGCCGAATCGTATCCCCGGTACTCCAACCGGTGAAGCCCGGCCATAATCACATCCACGGGATTCTTGTCGCCGATGTATCCTACAATTCCACACATGCCACCTTTTCCTTCTGTTAGTTAGATTCGTTTCTTGGGATGGGCCGCAGTGGACTCCAAGTGCGGCGCGTCCCATGGAGCGCGCCCACTGACAACAACAAGGACTGCGGCCTGGGCGGGGTCATGGCCCCGCGATGCGCCACGGTGCAGGGTACACCACACCATTCTCGTGATGAAAAACTCAGGTCGGCGCAACGCAGTGAGGGGAGCCGCAAGCAGGTCAAGGAAGCATAACAGAACCTTGGCGCAAAACGCAATTCTACGAATCAGGTCATGTACGCTCTCGCCGAAGCGGGACTCCCTTGCTAGGCCTTTATGAAAGGCTTGGGGATCGTTTTTTTTGGGCCCACTTTTTCAGCCCGCCGGCCGTGGTCAGAATTCACGGGCTTACGTTGGACACGTTTGCATCATTTCTTGTACTGTAAAGGCGCTGTCCTCCGCTAAGAAGAAGGCCGGCGCGCCGCAAGCGGCGGCGGACAATTCCAGCACCGGCAGAAATGGGAGGCATCCCTTGGTGTGTTAAGGGGAAACACCTCCTCTCGAGAGTTTTTGCGTAGTCAATGTGAAAGGATTCGATAGTATGCCCCAGTTTTGTGTAGGCTTTCGCGCTCCGTCACGCCGGCGCGCTGTCGTGGCCGGCGCCGTGTCCTTGCTGATGGCGCTGATGATGGCGGTGGGTGGCACAGAGGCAAAGGCGGATACGCACGTTCCCGAAGATACGCCCCAAGCGTTGCGCAGGACGGTTGAGGAGGCGGTGGACAAGGTCAAGCCGGCCCTTGTCCGCATCCAGGTAGTCACTATCCGCTATCAGGAGGGCCGGGCGCAACGGTATTTAAGTTCCGGCAGCGGGGTCATCGTTTCGCCCGAAGGCCATGTGGTGACGAACCATCACGTCGCGGCTCACGCGGCGCGGATTAAGTGCACCCTAACGACCAAAGAAGAACTCGACGCGCATGTGGTGGGCGCCGATGCAATGACAGACCTGGCGGTGCTGAAGCTGGAAAACGAAGAGGGGCGCGAGTTCCCGTCCGCGGAGTTTGGCGATTCCAGCGAGATGCGAGTGGGAGACGAGGTCTTGGCCATGGGCAGCCCGATGGCCCTCTCTCAATCCGTTACGCTGGGAATCATCAGCAATACCGAGATGATCATCCCCCGCATAGCGCGGGGCGAACTTACGTTGGACGGCGAAAACGTGGGCGCCTTGGTGCGGTGGATTGGCCATGATGCCGAGATCCACCGCGGCAACTCGGGCGGTCCGCTTGTCAATCTGGATGGAGACATCATCGGCATCAACGAAATCCAGATGGCCTTGGGCGGCGCCATTCCGGGCAATCTCGCCAAGGAAGTCGCCGATGAGCTTCTCGAGGCGGGCGAAGTCAAACGCGCCTGGCTGGGCATTCAAGTGCAGCCCCTGCTTCACCATGGCGCCCATGACGCCGGGGTGCTTATCAGCGGCGCCTTCAAGGATTCGCCTGCGGAAGAGGCGGGGTTTCAATCCGGGGATATCCTCGTCGAACTCGCTGGCGAATCCATCGACGTGCGGTTTGACGAAGAGCTGCCACTGTTCAATCAACTCACCGCCAGCCTCACGATCGGCGAACCCGTGACGGCGGTCGTGATGCGCGGCGGAGAGGAAGTTGAGCTTGAGGTTAGCCCTACTAAACGGGAGCCGGCCCGGCCCGAGCAGCAGGAGCTGCGCCGATGGGGGCTCACGGGACGTGACATCTCATTCATCATGGCGCGCCAAATGCAGCGCGATCATGAAGACGGCGTGTATGTGACGTCGGTTCGCTCAAGTGGTCCCGCCGGTGAAGCGCGGCCCGCGTTGTCTAGTGAGGACATCATTGTTTCGGTCAACGATGTCTCGGTGGATACGCTTGAGGAGTTGGTTAACACCACGGAGGAAGTTATGGAAGACGCGGAGGGGGCGGCCTCCGTGCTCGCGACTTTCGAACGAAACGGCGAGGAGCGCGTCACGGTAGTGGAGCTGGGGGATGAGGCCAGCGAGCAACCCGCCCTTGACGTGCGCCGCGCCTGGTTGCCCGTGGATACGCAGGTCCTCACCCAGGGGATTCGTGAGCAGTTGGGTCACCCTGACCTCACGGGTTTCCGGGTTACGCGCGTGCTTCCCGAGACGACGGCCGAGGAGGCGGGCCTTGAGGTTGGAGACGTGATTTTGGCGGTCGATGGGCAGCGGCTAACCGCCAGCCAGCCCGAGGATTACGAGGAGTTGCCCTCGCTTATCCGGCAATACCGGGAAAGCGATGAAGTCGAGCTTACCGTTATGCGCGACAGGGAAGAGCAGTCGATCCCTGTTGAGCTGCAATTGTCCCCGCGTCCCGCGCGGGAAATGATGCGCTACGAGGATCCCCACTTCGAGTTCACGGCTCGTGATATCAACTATATGGATCGCGTGGACCAGAAATGGGACTTGGAGCAGCAAGGCGTGTTGGTCGAGGATGTCCGCTCCGGCAGTTGGGCCGATCTCGGCGAGCTAAGCACGCGTGATCTTATCGTGAAGGTGAATGAAGAACCCGTTAGAGACGTGGAGGGGCTCCAAAGAATCATGGAGAACATCGAAGCCGAGGAACCCGAGGCCGTCATCATCCAGGTGCGGCGCGGAATTGGCATGAGGTTCCTGGAGATTGAACCCCGATGGGATGAAGAGGCGGTCTAACCCCGCCCTTCCAACAAGAATAAGGAATAAGACGATGCGGGCGATATTTTACGTGATGTTGGGGATTATGGGCACGGTTTTGGCGATGCCGGTTCAGGCCGGGAGCGTGGCCGAAGCCGGCCGGACCCTCATGGAAGAAAAGAAGGAGACGGTAGTCACCCTGCAGCTGGTTATCGAGGAAAACCTGAGTATGCCCGGCCAGGGAAGCGAAAGCAGCGAATCCACCTCAGAGGCCCGGGGTACGGTGATCTCGCCGAACGGCTTGATCGTTATGTCGTTGTCGGAGACGGATCCCAGCTCCCTCCTTGAAGGCATGGGTGGAATGATGGGGCAAGAAATCAGCATTGAAACTGAACTCACGGGCGTGACGATCATCCAACCCGACGGCGCCGAGGTGGAGGGCCGTATGGTGTTGCGGGACCCGGATTTTGACCTTGCCTTTATTGAGCCCGTCGAGGAGTACGAAGAAGACCAACGCTACGTGGACCTGAACAACGGGGTGGATGTCGAGTTGCTGGACCAGGTCATCATCCTCAATCGCCTCGGGCGTATCGCGGGACGGAACTACGCTGCCTCGGTGAGGCGCATCGAGTCCGTCGTGGAGCATCCCCGTCAATTCTATGTCCCCTCCACGGGCGAAGGCGGGTCCATGGCGCTGGGAAGTCCCGTTTTTGACGTAGAGGGCGAGTGTGTCGGGATTCTAGTGCTCCGTTCGCGCGGCGGCGGCAGCGGTTTCGCTGGCGGGACCATGCGCGATAACCTTTTGCCCATTATCTTGCCTGCGGTTGATATCTTGGAGGCGGCGCGGCAAGCCGAGGGCTTTGAAGAGAACGGCGACTGACACGCCGCCGCGAGCGGTGGGGATTCAGTCCGCCCGGCCCAGCAAGGTTAAAGCAGACCGTTAACGACGGTCCTTCCGGTGCAGCGGTTGCATCAAGTGGAAGGGCCGTCTCATTTTCCGGCGGTGGAATGTTTGACCCGCCGATGTTGTTGGCTCAAGCAATGCGCCGGGAGGTCCCTTGGTTTTTCGGCAAAAAGGGGGAGGCCGGGGTTGGAGAGGCGGTTACTTCCTGGCCGGAGATAAAGGAAGCGCCCGGCGTCTCTTGTGTATAATTCGCGGCCGGCAAACACGGCCAACCAAAGGGAAGGCAGTGTGACGGACGAGTTGCCTTTGGCGGGACACACCGCCTTGATTACCGGAGGCGCCAAGCGGTTGGGGCGGGCAGTCACGGAAGCGCTTGCCGGCGCAGGAGCCGATGTGTGCATTCATTACCGAAACTCGGCTGATGAGGCGGCTGAACTGGCGGGGCGCTTACGCGGACAGGGCCGCCAGGCTTGGACCGCGCGGTGTGATCTGGCAGACAGCGAGGATGTGGCGGCTTTTCTGCCGCGTGTGATAAAAGAGGCCGGGGCGGTGGATATTCTGATCAACAACGCCTCCATTTTTCCCGAGTCCACGCTTATGGATTTCACGGCGGAGGAGTTTCACGAGAATGTCAGCGTCAACGCGCTGGCCCCGGTCCTGTTGGGCCGGGCCTTCGCCAAACGGGCGCAAGCGGGACACATCATCAACTTCCTGGACACGCGAATCGTCTCGTATGACAGGACGCATGCGGCGTATCACCTCAGCAAGCGCACGCTGTTCACGCTGACGCGCATGATGGCCCTCGAGTTTGCGCCGGCCATCCGGGTCAACGCCATCGCGCCCGGGTTGATACTCCCGCCAGAGGGGAAAACGGAGGCGTACCTTGAGCAATACGCCCACACGAATCCGATGCAGACCTACGGAAGCCCAGAAGATATCGCCGATACCGTGTTGTTTTTTCTTAAAACGGGCTTCATTACGGGCCAGATCATTTATGTCGATGGCGGACGGCATATGAAGGGAGGGACGTATGGCTGAGCGCCCGCTCGACATCATTCGCATCGACGGCTTGCTCGTCCGCTGCATCGTGGGCGTGCATGAGGAGGAACGGACGAAAAGGCAAGACGTTATACTCCACATTGCGCTGCATGCCGACCTGCGCGCGCCGTGCGGCAACGATCGCATCGAGGAGACGGTGGACTATAAAGGCGTGAAGAAGGCCGTGTACCATCTGGTGGAGAACTCGTCGTTCTATCTTATCGAGCGTCTCGCGGAGGCGGTGGCGCAATGCTGCCTCGAACACAGGCCCGTGCAGCGCGTGGAAGTTCAAGTCGAAAAACCCGGCGCGTTGCGTTTCGCTCAAAGCGTGTCGGTGGAGATAGTAAGGGAAAGGAATGAGCCCGGCTGCTGAGGCGGAGATCCGAGTGTGCGTGGCGGTGGGATCGAATATCAAGCCCTTGAAACATGTTTCCGCCGCATTGGAACGCCTGGCCGCGGAAACTCCCATCGAAGGACTGTCCGCCTTCTACTGGTGTCCGGCGTCCGAGCGAGCCGGGCAGCCCCTATTTCTCAACGGAGCGTGTTGTTTTCGGACAGCCCAGTCCCCGCGGGAGCTGAAGTACGGTCTGCTGCGCTTCATTGAAGAGGCCGAGGGCCGCGTGCGGACCGCGGATCCTCATGCTCCGCGTTCGCTGGATTTGGATATCGCGTTGTACGGGGATTGGGTGGTCAATGAACAGGGACTCACCATCCCCGACCCGGAGATACGTACTCGGAGCTTTCTAGCGGTTCCCATAGCCGAGGCCTGGCCGGGCGTCACGTTGCCCGACACCGGCGAATCGGTGGGCCGGCTGGCCGCCGCATTGGACGCCTCGGACTTGAAGCGGGATGCCGCCTTTACCCAGCAAATGCAGCAAAGGTTTCTTACATGAACACGGAACGCGTCGCTAAGCTGATACACAGCCTTCTCATCGAACTGGGCGAGGACCCCGATCGCGAAGGACTGGCCCGCACCCCTCAACGCGTGGCCGAGGCCTATGCCTATCTCACGTCAGGCTACCAGCAAGATCCCGAGGCCATCATTAACGGAGCGGTCTTCGAGGCCTGCTCCAACAACATGATCATTTGCCGCGATATCGAGGTCTACAGCCTCTGCGAACATCACATGCTCCCCTTTTATGGCCGCTGTCACATCGGGTATATCGCCCAGAGCAAGGTCCTTGGGCTGAGCAAATTGGCGCGCCTGGTGGATTGCTTCGCCCGCCGCCTTCAAATTCAGGAGCGCCTCACGGCTCATGTGGCCCGGGCCGTCATGGATGCGACGGAGGCCGAAGGGGTAGGGGTGGTCATGGAATGCCGCCATCTCTGCATGATGATGCGGGGCGTCGCCAAACAGAACAGCCTGATGACCACCTCCTCCGTGCTCGGCAGCTTCCACGACGAGGAGGCCACTCGTATGGAGTTCCTTGATTTGATCGGGCGGGAAGTCCAATAG
>JBKHFO010000064.1:0-15889 GCA_046540175.1 Candidatus Hydrogenedentota bacterium | reverse complement strand
GTGGGCGGGCCCCTCAACGGGCGGGTTCGTTGGAGCGTGTGGGCAGCGCGTGGCGGAGGCGGTCGGCGAGGCGGGTGTGGCGCTGGGTGACGCGGTTGTTGTGAAGGGCGCGGCGCAGGGCCTTGGGGGCGCCCACGATGATGACGATGCGCTTGGCCCGGGTGATGGCGGTGTAGACGAGGTTGCGTTGGAGCAGCATGTAATGTTGGGGCAGCAAGGGCAGCACCACGGCGGCGTATTCGCTGCCTTGCGCCTTGTGAACGGTCGCGGCGTAGGCCAGCATCAGGTCGTCGAGATCCTCGAACGGATAGAGCACGGAGCGGTCCTCGAAATCGACTTGGACCTCCTTGACCTCTTCGGAAACAAGCGCCACCGTGCCGACGTCGCCGTTGTACACGTCCAACCCGTAGTTGTTGCGCGTCTGCATCACCTTGTCCCCCACTCGGAAGTTCTTCCTTGGCACGGCTTCGCCCTGGGGGTTAAGGGCCTCTTGCATGACTTCATTGAGCCGGGCCACGCCGGCCTCGCCCCGGTGCATGGGCGTCAGCACCTGGATGTCCTTGGCGGGGTCCAGCTCGAACTTGTCCGGCATGCGCCGAGCCACGAGTTCCACAACCGTGTCCCGCGCCTTGGCGGGGTCGCGGCGTTCGACGAAGAAAAAGTCGGTGGTGTTGAACTCGGGATACTCGCCTTGATTGATGCGGTGGGCGTTGCTGACGATCCCGCTTTCGGCCGCCTGCCGGAAGACGGTGTCGAGCCAGATCACAGGGACGGTGTTGCTCGCGATGATATCGAAAAGCACGTGGCCCGCCCCCACCGAGGGCAACTGGTCCACGTCGCCCACTAAGAAGAGACGCGTTCCGGACGCGAGGGCGCCGAGGAGCGACGCCATAAGGCGGGTGTCGATCATGGAGGCCTCGTCCACAACCACGAGGTCCGCGTCCAGCGGGTTGTCGGCGTGGCGCACGAACTCGCCCTGAGCCGGGCTGAATTCGAGAAGCCGGTGCAACGTGCGCGCGGACCGGCCCGTCGCGTCTTCCATGCGTTTGGCCGCCCGGCCAGTGGGCGCGCTCAGGAGAATGTGCAGCCCTTTCTTCTCGAAGATGCTCAAGAGGCTGTTCAGCACGGTCGTCTTACCCGTACCCGGTCCGCCGGTGATGACCATCACGCGCGCCCCGGCCGCGGTGCGGATGGCGGCCCGCTGTTGCTCGGCCAACTGGATGTTGTGTTGCTTTTCGACCCAGGCGATGGCCTTCTCGGTCTGAATCGGCACGAGAGAGACCGTGTCCTTGGCGAGCTGGGCGATGCGTTGCGCGCAGCGTTTCTCCGCCTCGAAATACCGCGCCAGATAGACGGCGTGGTCCTCGCGGATGACCTGGCCCCGGGCCACAAGATTTGCCAACGGCGTTTCCAGGGCGGCTTGGTCCACCTCCAGCAACTCCGCCGCCCGCTCCCGGAGAACGGTATCCGGCAGAAACACGTGCCCCTCTCCTCCGGCCTCTCCAAGCACATGCAGCAGTCCCGCCTCGATACGTTTGGGAGAGGCGGGTTCGACCCCGAGTTCCCGCGCGATCTTGTCCGCGCCCTTGAAGGAGATGCCCGGGATATCGCCGGCCAGGCGGTAGGGATTGTCGCGCAGGACCGTGAGGGCCGCGTCGCCGTAGCGCCGGTAGATGCGCACGGCCTGGTTCGCGCTGATGCCGTGGCCCTGGAGGAAGACCATGATGGACTGGACGGCCTTTTGCTTGGCCCACGCCTCGCGGATCTGGCTGGCCCGCTTTGGTCCCACGCCCGGCACATTCTCAAGCCGCTCGGGCTCTTCGTCAATTACGCGGAACGTCTCGGCCCCGAAGGCGTCCACAAGGCGTTTGGCGTAGACGGGGCCAATGCCCTCGATGAGCCCGGAGCCCAAGTACTTCTCAATGCCTTTCACCGTGGAAGGCAGAATGCTCTCGTAGCGGTGAACCCGGAGCTGTTTCCCCCACTTCTTGTCTTGCTCCCAATGCCCCCACAGCCGGATGGTTTCACCGGGCGTGACGGCCATGAGGTTGCCGAGGAAAGCGATCGGCTCTCCGCCTCCGCTGGGCCGCAACCGCCCGACGAAGAAGCCGGTCTCCTCGTTCTCATAGACGATGCGCTCGACCGTCCCCTCGACGCGCGCTTCCTCTTGTTGCGCTCCGTCGGAGGCAGGGCGATTGGCCGAACCCCCAGGCAACGGCGGCTGCGAAACGCCTTGGCTCATCGCGTCACCGCTCCCGCCAGACAATGGCGGTCCCCGTCAAGCATTTCTTGGCGTGACATTGAAGATAGCTCATGGGCCGATAATAGCAAAAGGAACCGAATGAAGTCGTCTTAGAACATCCCCCTTGATCCGCCTTCCAAGAGGGAATCCCTCGTACCGCCGGCATCTTGCCGGCACATAAGCCAAGCCGCCTGAAAGGCGGCGATACGGCTCCCCTTTCGGAAGGGCCGGGGGATGTAAACACGTGCGAGCTTTACCCGCCCAAGGGTGGACTGTCGAAGCGGCGGAGAAGGATCTCATCGGTGGCGGCGCGCGGGCTTAGGGTGGCGAGGTACAGCGCCGCGTGGGCCACGTCGTCTGACGTCATCCAATCCGACTTGTCCCGATCCGGCATGGCCTTCCGCGTAAGCTCGGTGTCAAGCCCGCCCGGACAAATGGAGTGAACGCCGATGTTGTACTCCCGCATCTCCATGGCCAACACCTTGGTCAATCCGTTCAGGCCGTGCTTGGAAGCGCAATACGCGCTCTGCCCGGGATATGGCTTGACGCCCGCCATGCTGGAGATGTTGATGATCCGCCCGCGCTGCCGCTCCATCATGCTTGGCAATACCGCCTGGATGCACAGGAAGGGCCCGGTGAGATTGACCTCGAGCGTGCGGCGCCACTCTTCCCTGGGCAAGCCGGCCACGGGCTGAAAATGCGCGTAGCCCGCGTTGTTGATGAGGATATCGATCGGGCCGAGATCCTTTTCCGCCGTTTCCACAACGCCCTTTATCGCATCCGCATCCGTTACGTCGCAGGGAAGCGCGACGGCGCGCCTGCCCATCGCCCGCACGGCTTCGGCCGTTTCGTTGATTTGCGGAATGGAGCGCGCCACGGCCACGATATGAGCCCCCGCATTGGCGAAGGCTTCCGCCAGTCCGCGGCCAATGCCCCGGCCCGCTCCGGTAATCATCACCACCTGGTCTTCAAGCGACATTCATACTCCCTCCCGCGCGCACGGTCCACAATATACGGAGGCGGCGAGCCACACCGCACCGTCCGGCCCGCCGCCTCTTCACGAGTTTCGTAGACTAGTTGGCGCTACGCCACAAGCTACACGACGTCGTATTTGCTCAGGGCGAGCAGTTCATCCGCGCTGCGATCAATCGTGGGCTGGTAACCAGCCAAAGGCTTGATCTGATGGTGATACGTATCAAGGAACCACGAGGGCTGCGGGTAGTAGGCGTCTTCGAGTTCGGCGGGCGGCACGATCCAATCCCGGGCTCCCACGATCGCCACGGGCGCGTCGAGGTAATCGAATCCCATCTGCGTCACATTGGCCGCCACGGTCTGGAGATAGCTGCCCCGTTCGCATGCGTCGCTACTCAGAATAAGCCGTCCGGTCTTCTTTACCGAGTCCAGCAGTTTCTCATAGTTAAAGGGTACAAGACTGCGTCCATCGATCAACTCGACGGACATCCCATGCTCTTGCTCAAACTGCTGCACGGCCTCCCATGCGCGGTACAGGGTAGCGCCATACGTCATGATGGTGAGGTCTGTTCCTTCTTTCACGACCACTGGTTCGCCAATGGGAACACGGTAGTATTCCGCGGGCACGCCTTCGGGCTCCAAGATTTCGGTCTGATCGTAGAGGCGCTGGCTCTCGAAAAAGACGACGGGATCGCTTCCGCTCAAGGCCGTGGCCATCATGCCCTTGGCGTCGTAAGGACGGGCGGGGAACACCACCTTCAGGCCGGGGATATGGGCGCAAAGCGCTGTCCAGTCCTGGGAGTGCTGCGCGCCGTACTTGTTTCCGACGGAAACCCGCAGAACGACGGGCATCTGACAGTATCCGCCCGACATTGCTTGCCACTTCGAGAGCTGGTTAAAGACCTCGTCGCCCGCACGGCCCAGGAAGTCGCAGTACATGAGTTCGGCCAAGGCCCGGCCGCCTTCAAGGGCGTAGCCAACCGCCGTCCCCACGATGGCGCCCTCCGAAATCGGAGAGTTGAACAGCCGGTGATAGGGTAAGCTTTCCGTTAGCCCGCGATACACGGCGAAGGCCCCGCCCCAGTCCCGGTTTTCCTCGCCGTAAGCAACGAGACGGGGATCGTTATAGAAGTGATGGATAATCGCTTCAAACAAGCCGTCTCGGAAGCTGACTGCCCGGGCTTCCTTAAGCGTCTTCCCGTTTTCGTCGACGCCTTTGCGCGATTTCTTGGCGATCTGTTTCACGCGCGGGTTCTCTTCCAACGGAATGAGCACGGCGTCATCCCGATCTAGCCCAGGCAATTCCTCCTCGATTTGGTTCGAGAACATCAACCGGGCCACGCCTTGATGCGGAGTCAGGGTCATGCGCGGGGAAAGGCCGTCGTTCGTGGCCAGTTTACAGGCTGTGGTCACCTTTTCCTTGGCGTAGTTCGCCATCTGTTCGAGCATTGCCTCATCGGCAACGCCAGCCTCCTCAAGTTGCTCACTGAATTCCTTCAAGGGATCCGCCTGGCGCCAACGCTCCATCTCCTCGCGATCGCGGTAGGAGGATTGGTCGCTAGGCGAATGGCCGGATTGGCGGTAGGTCTCGACCTCAAGGAAAATGGGCCCGCCGCCTTCTTGGATGGTCTGAATTTTCCGTTTATACGCGTCCATGACGGCCAACGGATTATTGCCGTCGACACATTCGGCGTGCATTTTCTCGGGGTTAATGCCAGCGCCGGCCCGGGCAATGCGATCATAGCCCATCGTCTCCCCAATGGGTTGACCGCCCATGCCGTAGAAATTGTTCATGATATTGAACACTATGGGAAGACCGCCGCTGTATTCGTCTTCCCATAAGTTGCTGAACTGCCCCATGGCGGCGAATTGCATGGCCTCCCACACCGGGCCGCACCCTAGCGAGGCGTCGCCAATGTTAGCCACGGCGATACCTTCTTGCTGCTGGACCTTCTTGTACAGCGCCGCGCCTGTGGCGATGTCGGCGCTGCCACCCACGATGGCGTTGTTGGGGTAGATGCCAAAGGGCATGAAGAAGGTGTGCATGGACCCGCCCATGCCCCTGTTGAATCCGGTCTCCCGCCCAAATATCTCGGAAAGCAGCCCGTAGAGAAGGTAGTCGATGGCCGCCTCATCCTCTTCGTCGCTGCTGAACAAGGCCTTTCCATTGCTCGAAATCTTGAGTTGTTTAGGGCTTGGGGCGTTCTTTTCGATCACCCGAAGGATGGCGCCGCCAAAGTAGTTTTCCATGATCTCCGTGAGGGCGGGCGGGCTCAGCGCTTGGATGGCGGTAAGCCCCTTGGCGATCACTTCACCATGGCTGCGGTGGCTGCCATAAATGTGATCCTTCTCGGTGAGGTGAAAGCACTCGCCAACAGCGGCGCCCTCCTGCCCTATGGAGAGGTGGGCCGGGCCCGCGTGCTTGTACGCGATCCCGTCGTAATCACCCTGCTTCTTAATCTGGTCAAGCATGGTCTCAAACTCGCGAATGAGAAGCATATCGCGGTAGATGCGTAGGCAATCCGCCGGCGTAATATCCGGGTTCGAGTCCAACTCTTCCCGCAGAGTCTTGGAGTAGGTATTAACAGGTATTTCGCCCACTTGCAAGATACTGGTCTTGCGCACCTCTTCCGGGTCAATCAATAAGTTCTTCACCATAACAGTACAACCTTTTTCGCTCGGGGATGTGCTTACACCCTACCGGAATGGAATCCGGAACCAGGGGATTGGCAGTCAGAAAATCAGCGATCTCTCAACCATTCGGAGGCTAGTATACACAAAATCCCATGCAGGACGCACATTATCAGCCCTTCTTTGGGTGTAGGCCTCCCTTGCTATGCTATACTCTCGCCCATGGAAGCGCAATCCCACACACAGACGCCGGCGCTCAGCGTGGTGGTCCCCGTTTATAACGAAGAGCAATGCCTTCCCCCCTTGCGTGAGGAACTCGTCCCGGTCTTGGAACGATTGGAAACGCCGTTCGAGATTATTTTCGTGGACGATGGCAGCACCGATGGCTCATGGCCCGTGATTCGCCGGTTTTGTGAAGAAGACAGCCGCATGTGCGCCATCCGGTTCATCCGCAATTTCGGCCAGCAGATGGCCTTGACCGCGGGCTTGCGGTTTGCGAAAGGGCAAGAAGTCGTTCTAATTGACGCCGATATGGAGGTCCCCCCCGAAAACATCCCCCCCGCTCTAGACAAACTTCGGGAAGGCTATGATATCGTGTTCGGCATGCGTTCGCGCCGGGGAAGTCCATGGCACATGCGGGTGTTGGCCCGGCTGGCCCGGTGGTTCACGCGTCACCTCACCGGCTTCCAATTTCCCGACTCCAACAGCGGTTTCCTCGCCCTTCGCGCGAGCTTGGTCCAAACCGTAAGTTACTACAACGAATTCACCGGATACCTCAAGGGACTGTTCACCTGGCTCGCTTTCGGCCGGTACGCCTGCCTGCCTGTCACGGGGCGGCCCCGTCTGTATGGCCGAAACAAGTTTGACATACGGGCCCGCCTCAAGCATCTTGTCACCTTTATAACGGGCTTCAGCGCCAAGCCGCTCTATCTTTCCCTCGTCGGGGGGGCGGTCGTTGGAGGGGTAAGCCTGGGCCTCATCGTCCTTGCAGGGATACTATGGGCGCAGGGCGGTTGGGTGGCTGGCGAGCAGGTGTTTTATCTCGCCTTGCTCACGGGCGTGGGAAGCCTCCAATTGTTTGCGCTGGGCATTCTCGGCGAGTATGTGGGACGCATCTATCTTGAAGTTCGCAAACACCCGCCCTACGTCATTGCCGAAATCCTTGAACGGGATGCTCCGGATCCTGATGCCGCATAGCAAGCAAGAAAAGGCCAACGGCGGCGTTATCGCCACTGGTCTGACGAGAACCGCAACCTTGTCTGGACGGGAGTACATCAATGGATGCGCGCATAGCAGCTAAGCGGGAGGAGTTGGAAGCGGCGGTCAACCAAGGGGCCGAGGCGGTATTGTTGGAAGCGGATCTCGCGGCCAAAGTGCAAAAGGGATACGCCATCACGGAGCTATCGTCCTCGGCGATGGCGGGCCTTGGCGCTTCCTTGGGGTTGGCCCCCTATACGGGCGGAATTAGCCTAGCCGCCGCCCCAGCCATTGCGTGGTCCGTGGGGCTTAAGAAGGAAACCGTGCTGGCTGTCGCCTTCCTAGGACTTAAGTTAATGCGGGAGATCGCGGCCTACTACCAGCGGGAAGCGGTCGAACTCGAAGACGAAGAGGGCCGCCACATCACCCTTTGCCTGAAAAAGCACAAACCGAAAGAGTAGGGCCTCTGCCTCCCGGCTCGATACGCGGCGCCACAGCGCCTTTACACATCCCCCTTAACCCTTAATGACCAGGATTAAGGGGGATGTTTTCCAGCTAGTTCACGGCTTATTCGGCCTGGCCGTCATCGGTCTTTCGCTGGACCCACCCATCAACCGCTTGCAATATGTTGGTCGCAAACTCCAGCTTTAAGACGAGATCAAACTCAAATTCATCATCCTCGGCGGGAGCCAGCGCTTGTCTGCTTAGTGTCCGGAAATGCTTGTTTGTCATGCTAACCTCCATCTCCCGCTCATCCGCGAAAGCGTCAAACCTTGAGATGAACCAGAGGGGTCATAGCGCCACGCAACCCTCTTTGGAAACGCCGCGCGCAATCAACGTCAGCTGTCCTCTTCCTCTTTTCGTCCCACCCAGCTATCGACTGCCTGCAATATCTGAGTAGCGAACGTCAACTTGAGGATGGGATTGAGTTCTTCTTCTGCCAGCGCCATGCGTTCCCTGCTTACTATCCGGATATGCTTTTTCACTGTTTCGGCCTCCCTTCAGGTGGTGTCCTTTGGTTACGGATTGGATATTGAATCGTTCCAGAAGAGCTGACAACGATCTCTTCAGTATACAGAACAGACTCCTTTTTGTTACATAACGCAAAACAGAATTATAAGAACACGATTCAAGATTCGATATTGGATTACTCTTCCGGTCACGAAGCCAGTTCATCCGCCAAGGATTCCCAGTGCCCGTAGAGTTCCTGGAGATCCGCCTTGAGCCCCTCGTACTCTTCCTTCAAGGTGTTCGCCTTAGTGTAATCGCTGGGATCCAGCCCAGTGAAACGTTCCTCGTACTCCTCGATAAGCGTCTCAAGTTCAAGGATCCGGTCCTCCAGCTCCTGGAGTTCCTTGCGCCGCTTACGTTGTTCGGAATCCTGTTTCTGGCGGCCGCTCTTGCGCGCCTTCTCCTGACGGCGCACCTTCATCGCGTCTCCTTTGTTCGGCGCCTCGGGTTCCGCGGCGGCGCCGCCGTGTTTCCAGCGGTAACTGGAATAATTGCCGAGATGAATGTGGGCCTTGCCGTTCTCGATCACGAGCAGTTTATTCACCAGCTTGTCCACGAGCGTGCGGTCATGCGAAACCAGCACCATGGACCCCGGATAGGCCAGCAACGCGTTCTCCAGCGCTTCACGGGAAGCAATATCCAGGTGGTTCGTCGGCTCATCCAACAGGAGGAGATTCGCCTCGCCGAGGATGAGTTTCGCCAAGGCCACGCGGGCCAATTCGCCCCCGCTCAAGGCCTGAACCGGTTTGAACACGTCTTCTCCCGTGAACAGGAACCGCCCCATGAACGAGCGCACGGCCTCGGGCGTCATCCGGGGCGCGGAGCCATGGGCCTCCGTGAGGACATCACTGGCGGGATTCAGGGTGTCTTGATGCTGATCATAGTAGCCCAGGCGCACTTTGTGACCAAGTTCCACACTCCCCTGCCCTTCCGGCAGCCGTCCCGCCAACTGGCGCAGAAGCGTCGTCTTACCCCCACCGTTGGGGCCCACGATCCCCAAGCGTTCGCCCCGGTGCAACGAGAACGAAACATCCTTATACAAACGGAGATCGCCATACGCCATGCCAAGATCCCGGGCAGTCAGCACCACTTGGCCCGTGCGCACCACATCGCCCATCTGGAAGGCGGCTTTGGGACCGTCCTTGGGCGGCGGCTCCACGCGCTCCATCTTCTGCAACTGCTTGATGCGGCCTTGGACCTGACTCGCTTTGGTGTTCTTATACCGGAATCGATTGATAAACGTTTCTTGTTTCGCGATGTATTCCTGTTGGCGTTCGTACGCTTTCTGCTGCTGCTCCCGGATCAGCTCCTTATGCGCCAGGAACGCGTCGTAGTTGCCGGTATGCTGAAACAGTTCCGCGCGTTCCACTTCCGCGATGGTCTCGGTCACCGAATTGAGCATGTGGCGATCGTGGCTGATCATGACAAACGCCCGTGGCCATTCCTTCAAGAATTCTTCCAGCCATTCCCGGGCTTCAAGGTCGAGATGGTTCTCGGGTTCGTCAAGCAGCAGCAGGTCGGCATCCTCGAGAAGGACAAGGGCGAGCAGGAGCCGCGTCCGTTGTCCGCCGCTGAGGGCGGTGACGGGCAGTTCGAGGTCGTCTTCCTTAAACCCGAGTCCCGAGAGCACGCGGCGGGCGCGTGTGCGGAACTCGTAGCCGCCCTTGGCTTGAAACTCGTCCTGCTTCCGGCTGTACCGCTCCAGCATCGCGGAATCACCCGATTCCAGGGCGTGCTCAAGCTCCCGCAACTCCTTTTCCATGGCGATGAGTTTCTCAAACGAACGCATGACCACGCCGAAAATGGTGTCGGCACTGTCGAATCGCGGCAACTGAGCGAGGTGGGCGAAACGGGCCCGGCGCATCCGCTCCACCGTGCCCGAATCGGGCTCGACCTCGCCCGTGATTAGCCGAATCAACGTGCTCTTGCCCGTGCCGTTCCGGCCGATCAGGCCCACCTTCTGGCCTTCCTCGACCCGGAAGCTGACGCCGTCGAGCACATGTTCACCGCTATAGGTCTTTACCACATTGTCCAACCGGACTAAACTCATATCATACCACCAGAGAGAATTCGATGAGAGTTCGAGGAGAACTGCCACTATACCGGATGAGACCGCCGTTCGTCCATGAACCGCACCAACCATAATCGCCGGATAGGGCGCTACTTCACGGAACAACATCCCCATTGATCCCCCTTCGAAGGGGGAATTGGGTCTGCGAAGCGGCCACATCGGGTGAAGCGCTATTCACCGCAGAGGTGAACGGGCAATTCCCCCTTGCAAGGGGGTGGCCCGTAGGGCCGGGGGATGTAAACGCCCCGCACACCCTCTTGTCCGGGTCAACTGTGCACAAGCGGGGACACGCGCTCCACCAACCGGCGTGCCCCCGTTGTCGCTGTTTCGATTACTCGCTGGGATAGCCCTCATAGCCCGCCGGCGCTTCCGGCAGCGTTTCGCCGAATACGGGCGCGGTGATGCGGCCGGCGGCGCTGTAGTCGAAGGGTTCGAAGCCCACCTCCAAGGCGGGTGAATTTGCCTTCAAGCGGAAATCTTCGTTGGCTGGGTCCACGAAGAGGGGATCGGCGATCATCGACTCACGGTCATGGCTGCGCTCGCGCCATTCGTCCAGCGTCGCGCCGCCGTGGAACGTGATGTCCTGGTTTGGGTTGTAGTACAGGTTGTGGTCGATGGTGAAGTTGTCGTCTTCCCAGTTGCTTCCCAGCAGCGGGCTATCATTCTCCCAATAGACAATGTTGTGGCGGAAGAAAAACGAGCGGTGGTCCTCGGTGCGCGTGCGTTGCACCTGATGCTGTTCTCCAAACGCGAGGATGTTGTTTTCGATCACGTTGTCCCGCCCGTAATGCTGGTGGAAGCCGCCGGTCCGCGTGCGGTAGACGAGGTTGTTGCGCATCTCGATGTCCGTCGTGCCCTCGTCGGGATACAACCCCCAGCCGCCGTAGCCATAGCTCATGATGTCGTGCATCACGTTGTTGTTCACCGTCGTGCCTGGGCTCAGGCCCAGCGTATAGACGGCGCCCATGTCGGACAAGACATGCTGGCCGATGGTGTGAATGTGGTTATGCTCGATCTGGTTGTGGTGCGTCCGGCTTGGCTCGTGGTACCCCCACGTCCACCCCACGCTCACGCCGGTGTAGTAGAAGTCGTAGATGTCGTTGTGGGTTACCGTATTGTGCGAAGTATGGCCAATCCAAACGCCCACCGCCGCGGGATGCATCCGCCCGCCGTGCGCGATGGTGGTGTCGTGAACCGTGATGCGTTGCGCCTCGGCCTCGTCCGCGGAGAGATCAATCGAGTCCAACTCCCCTATCGCCCACGATCCGGGGCCGCCGCCATGGCCAATCTTCACGCCGCCGCCCGCGAGATCGAGGAGTTCCGAGCGCAGGACAGCCACATCGCGGCAGCCCGGCCCGGCCTCGAAGGCGTAGCCGCCAGTGTGCCGAACGGCGCAGCTATCAAAGCTCACGTCCCGCGCGCCAACGGTAAGGACCGCGGCCGTAAGCGGGACCTCGGCCTGCGGGAAGGAATACCCTTCTTCGGGCAACGTCCAGTTCGTGTGCGCGAAGGTCAAGCCCTCGAAGCGGAGATGCCGCACCCAGTCTTCGTTATCTACATCGCCTTGCAGGACCACGAGTTGCTCCAGGCGCGGCGCGATAACCTCAACGTCTTCCGGCGTTTCATCCGGCATGGGAATGTAGGTGAGTTCGCCCGCGTCCGTGTCGAGATACCATTCGCCCGGCTCTTCCAAGGCCTCGCCCACGTTGTCGAGGAAGTAGCGGCGCCCTTCTTGAAACTCGGCCCAGTGCGTAAGCGCTGAAGTCGGACCGGTGAAGGTGAACACGCGCTCGTCTTGATCCCAGTCCGCGACGCGCATGCGCGAGGCCGACCAAATGTGGAAGGCCATGACCTCGAACTGATCGGAGTCAAGATCATCCGGAATGTCGCCCTCGGCGTAGCCGAACCGGTCGTGGCCCTGGTCTTCGTGCGCGGGCGAAGGATCCAGCTGGCGCTCCACGTAGAAGTAACCATCCCGCGGCAGGCGCGGCCGGAAACGGCGCTGCCCGTCCACGAACAGCTGGGTGAAATCCCATTCGCCCTCGGCTACGGCATCCAACGTCACGCGCCAGCGGCCATCGTCCCCCTCGCTCCAGCCCGTGAGGCGTTCGCCGCCGCTGATTACGGGCTGAGCGCCGTCCGCCGCGCGGTAGATCACCGGCGCTTGCTCCGTGCCGGAATCGGCGGGCTCGAAGAACAGCGTGTCGTCCAAGCGGTAGAAGCCATCCGCAATCTCGACCACGACGGCCTCCCCCGGCTCTTCCGTCAGCACCTCCCGGACCCGCTCCTTGGCCGCCGCCAACGACGCCAGGGGGCCATCCGTCTCGTCCGCATTGGGCTCCGCCAACGCGCCCGGCCACGCGTCATCGCCCTGCGGCGCCACGTACACATCCGCGCCCCAGGCCGCGCTGGCTAAGACAAGCCCACACAACGCAACCGCTCGTAAGATACTGCTAATCATACCTCTTCCTCCGTTCCGGTTGGTGTTTTCACACCCTTCTTTCCAACACAACTACGACCATCCCTACAGCTTGATAATCTTAGGAGCTTATTCCTCCCCTCGAATCAGCTCCATCCGTACAGTGGTGAAACAATTGCCGCCAACATCCATGGTGACACTTTCAGAAACGTATCCATCGGCTTTCGCCCACACGATGACCTCTCTTGAATCGAGCCCCGTTAGTACGTGGAGATCGGTGCGCCCGTGGAGTTCTCCTCAATATCGCCGCGGTTTGACCGCCGCCGGCAAGGGGGCCGGTCCGAAAAGTCCAAGGCCGCCAGCTGCGGGGAAAGCCGCGCTCCTTCTTCCGCGGCTCGCGTCTTGGGAATCATCCCCAGCAGAGACGCCATCTCGTGGGCCCAGCGGTGTGCCTCGTTTTCACATACGGCCTCCAACTGGCGCAAGAAACGGCCCCGCACAACGCATGCATTGCGTCGCTCTTGAAATAGGCGGCCACCAATCATACACCAAAACGCCATCGGAAACGGGGAGGGATCTGTTGTCCTTGATGGCCTCGCCGCCGCGTTTGTGCCCGCTCTTCTCGCGACGGCTTTTCGGGGACGGCTTCTCCAACCGGCACTGGAAGGCGGCTTGCAACTGTTCGCGCTGCTCATACCCACACTCTGCTCAAGCTCGGCCACTCGCGCCGTTAGGTCGACCATCCGTTCGATCTCCTCGGTTTCACTCAGCCCAGCGATCTGGATGCGAAGCTCTCGGTCTTCAGCATTCAGGGCAAATAATACAACCCATTGACGAAAATACTACACAAGGCGCAACATATCGATACCGATACCGGCTGGATAGCTACCGGCAAGAAACCCGGCAGAGTTCACTGCGGAAGGACATCTACTGCCGTTTTCAGGTTGATGGGAGCGCACCGGTTTTCAACAGGTACTCCCCGAGCACTTCCGCCGTGAAGGCGGCTCCGGCGGCATTGAAATGGCCGTCGACGGGGAAGTACAGGCTGCACGGATCCGGATGGTCATTAAGGACAGCGTTCAGGGGGACGTAGGGGAGCCTGGCTTCCTGGAAGAAAGTCTTGGCGACCTCTATTTCCCTCCCGCGTTCGTATGTGGAGCCGTCTTCGACGGCGTCCATGGCGTAGTTCCAGGCGTCGTCGCACCAGGTGTAGCTGCCAGAGACGAGTAAGGCGTGGTAATCCACCTGGCGGTCAAGGCAGTCATCCCGCGTATTCAGGACGTCGGCCTGCATCCGTTCCCAGCCTTCCTCAAGCTTGGGGTACCAGGTCTCGAGGTTCGATTCGACATAATGGGGTCTGGGCGCCGGAGTAGGCGCGTTGGGATACGCAGGGGGCTTTGGGAAAGGCCGCAACTGGTCCATCAACCACACAAGGCCCGTGCGGGTTTCCAGGAGGTCAAGGAGTAAGACGTAGGCCCGGCTATTCGCCGCCAGCGCGTTCTCCAAGGCAATCTGCCATGCGGGCCTGTACCGGTAAAAATACAAGTGCTTGACAAACCCTGGGGCAAAGGTCTCCGCCAACCGATTCTCCCGGAACAGGGTGTCCATGATGTCGTTGCCCATGAAGATTTGATGGAGGACGAGGTCGGGCTCCAGGGGAAAGCCCCGCTCATGGAGGAAGCCCCGTTCCTGCCAGGGTCCGTAGCCCGCGACGCCGGCGTTGATCACGGCGACTTGGGGATATCCCTGGCTATGTAGATACCGTTCCAGGGCCTGGGGTATGGTTTCCTCCCATGCCAGACCCGTTCCGTTCACGAAGGAATCTCCGAGCATAAGGATACGGAACTCCCCTTCCTCCTTCGTCCCATATTCACGGTCCCGCAGGCCCTGGGAGGAGATTTCCAAGAGGAAGGTCTCCTTCTCGTCCATTGTTGGCTGGAAGGGATAATGGAAGCTGGTGTTGGGTCTTGGGGTGAAGATGCGCTCGGGGTGTTTTTTCAGAAATGGACTCACCCACGGAGTCTCGGGCTTCAAATCGAGTATGCGCGCGCCGCCTTCCAGGACGGCCAAGGACAACCCTATAGACACCGCCAGCAACAGGCCCGAGGCAAGGACCTGGCGGCGGTCCCGCCGGTCCAGCCCCACCGGTTTCCGGAACGGGACCCAGCCTGCGCTGGCGGGCACGGCCAAGACGAGGACTACCCAGGCCAGGCCGGCCATGAGCGGCGCCTTCCGCACCAACAAGACGACCGCGAGACCCGCCATGGCCCCTAGGATCCAGCGGCGGCGCGCTTCCGGCCCGAGGCAGGGTGTGTCTGGCGCAGGCGCATCTGCTTCCCTTTCGCCGCTAAGCCTCCACCGCCAGGCCAGCCATCCGGCGCCCCAAGCGAGCATGATACCATGGCCGAGAGGGCTCCAGGGGCTTTCGGGATGAAGGATGCCCCCAACTCCCATCAGGAGCCCAAGAACCCCGGGTGCGAGGCGCGGGCCCAGGGGCGCGCAGGCCGCCCACGCCAACACCGGCGGGAACAGCCACCAGGCGCCCGCGCCCCAAGCGTATACGATGGCGCTGGCGGCGCTAATCAACCAGTGCATGACAAGCCCATTTCGCCCGCGACTTGAAAAGAAACAGCTGCACTGTTAAAATCCGGGACGGAGTCACGAAGTTTATGAATATTCTTGGCATTTCAGCTTTCTATCACGATAGTGCTGCCTGCCTCGTCCGCGATGGCGATATTATCGCCGCCGCCCAGGAGGAGCGGTTTTCCCGGAAAAAACACGATCCCGGATTTCCCCATGGCGCCGTGAAGTATTGCCTGGAAGCGGGTGGTATCGCTATCAACGACGTGGACTACCTCGTCTTTTACGACAAGCCCTTCGTAAAATTCGAGCGCCTGCTCATGACCTACCTGGCCACCGTCCCCAAGGGACTCCGCTCATTCTATCAGAGAATGCCGTTCTGGTTGAAAAAGAAGCTGTTTATGCGGCATACGGTCCGGCGCGAACTCCGCTACGAGGGGGAGGTGCTGTTCACGGCGCACCACCAGGCCCACGCGGCTTCCGCCTTCCTGCCAAGCCCCTACGAGCAGGCCGCTTTCATCACTCTGGACGGCGTCGGCGAATGGGCCACCTCGACCTACGGAGTCGGCCGGGGCAACCGGGTGGAAATCCTCAAAGAGATCAACTTTCCCCATTCCCTAGGCTTGTTGTATTCCGCGTTCACCTACTTCACGGGGTTCAAGGTCAACAGCGGCGAGTACAAACTCATGGGTCTGGCGCCCTACGGCGAGCCCAGCTATGTGGACGTCATTAAGCGTGAATTGATCGATATTAAGGAAGACGGCTC
>JBKHFO010000063.1:0-15895 GCA_046540175.1 Candidatus Hydrogenedentota bacterium | reverse complement strand
GAAACGCCTTCTACCCTGCGACAATTCCTTGGTCATCCTTCGAATGCCGAACCCCCTCGTGGATTCAAAGGCTGGCGTCGCCCTTGGACGCAGTGAGAGCACCCTCGCTTATAGCACATACCGCCACGCGACGTAGAGGCTGGCGAGGATAAGCGAGCACAACGTTATTGGCCAACTGGCGCGGAAATACGTGCGAAAGGAGATCGGGTGCTGGTTACTTCGAGCAATGTCGACTACCACCACGTTGGCCGCGGCGGAAAAACTCAACGCATTGCCGCCAAAACACGCCCCCAAGGCGAGTGACCACCACAACGCCATCTCAACGACCGGTTCGCTGTAGGGGCTCGCCTCGGCGAATCGGGGAATGACCGTGGCCACGACGGGGATGAGAGCGGTCGTAACCGGGACGTTGTCCATCAAAGCGGAGGCGATGGCAGCCCCCCACATGATCAAGAGAGAGGCAATAAGCAGGTTTGAGCCGCTCAGGCGCAGACCCGCCATGGCGACGGCTTCGAGGAGCCCCGTCGCCACAAGACCCGCCACCAACATGAACAGCCCCACGAAAAAAAAGAGGGTGGGCCACTCGACCGACCTGAAGGCGGTTTGAGGGTCGGCCTTTGTAATAAGTAACAAGACGGCCGCTCCCGCCAGGGTGACGCTCGCGGGTTCGAAGCCAAAGGGCTCATGGAGCGTGAAAGCCGCCAGCACGACAACCAATACGCTCAGGGTCTTCACCAGTAATCGTTTATCGCGGATGGCCCCGCGCGCGTTGAGTTCCATGACGCGGGCGCGGACATCCGAGGACACGAAGGTGTGTCCGCGGATGAGATAGACGCCGTAGCCGGCCACGGCCACCATGCACAGGAGGGAGATAGGCGCCAAATGAATCAGAAAGGCGTTGAAACTTAGGCCGGCGGCGCTGCCAATGAGGATATTGGGCGGGTCGCCAATGAGCGTGGCGGCGCCGCCAATGTTGGAGGCGAATACGGTCAGCAGAAGGAAAGGGATGGGAGGGACTTCTAGCCGGTCCGTAATCAGCAGTATGATCGGCGCCATGAGAAGCACCGTGGTCACGTTGTCAACGAGCGCCGACAAACCGCCCGTGACGATGCAAAGGAGGATGATGAGCGGGATGGGCCGGCCCTTGGCGAGCTGAGCGATCCGGATGGCGATGTAGCCAAAGAAACCGCTTTCGCCTAGGAAGTGCACAAGGATCATCATCCCAGTTAACAGGAAGATTACGCCCAGATCCACGCTCTCGAACGCCGTGTCTTGGGATATGACGCCGAGAAGCACCATCGCCGTGCCCCCGCAAAGCACCACGACAGTCTTGTTGACTGTCTCGGTCATAATACCCCCGAAAGTGACAACGAAGATGGAGATGGCGAGGATAGTAGTGAATTCCATTGAGGAGGTCCCTGTTAAAGGCGCAAGAGGCGAATAAGAATATCGTGCCGGTCGATAATCCCGGTGAGCTTACCCTGGTCTTGAATAAAGGCGAACCATGTCCTGTCACGATTCATCTGAAACACGATTTGGATGAGCGGAGCCGCCTCATCGAACACCAAGGGCTTCCGGTTCATGAAATCCCGCACGCGAAAGGTGTTTTCCTGTTGGAGGAAGCGGGTGAACGCCTCGTGTTCATCTAGGAAACCGATGTTGCTAAAGCGGTACATGTATTCCGGGAAACCAGCTTGGAGGATTTCGAGCGAGGTGACCGCCCCCGCTATTCCGCCACCCTCTGTAAGCACGGGGATGACGCGCACGTCGTGTTCAAAGAACAGGTCCAGCAGATCGCTTAGGGTCATCTCTTCCGTGGCGGCCGGCTCGGGAGGTCTCATCATGTCGCGGGCGCGTAGCTCTTCCTTGACCTGGATGCCGCTATGGTCGATGACCTGCCACGCTTCCCGGGGCGAACGGGCGCGCCCCAGCGCCGAGAGGTGGCGCTCCTCCAACGCAAACGTGCTAATGCCCGCCATGGTTTGAAGAATGAGGGCGTTCTTCTTCTCGTTGCCCAGAATCAGGAAGATGAAGGAGATGGGCGTGCCGTCTGGGCAGGTATCGCGCAAAGGTTTGCAGGGAATTCCGAGAAGCACGTAGTAGTCGGTTAGACCCGCGACGCGCGCATGGGGTATGGCCACCCCAGAGCCCAGCGCTGTGCTCGATTGTTCCTCCCGCTCCAATACGGCCGCCGCCACTTGCCAACAGGGACGCGAATAGCCCTCGCTCGGGTCGCAGGTGAATTCGAGGGACTCATCGAAGTTCTCCAACAGCTCTTCAATGGCGTCTTTGAGTGTGGTTGACTTCAATCCAAGAAGTATGTGTTCCCGGTTAAGAAGGCTGGATAATTTCACGGTGTTTCATCCCCTTTGCGCCCTCGCGGCCAGTGTGAGAACGCCGGAAAGGCGGCTTCCAAGTAGAGTTCGTGGTCGCCCATCCGAGTACAGAGTGTTCTCGGATGGTTTTCCTGGCTTCTGCAGCCAAAGTAGAACCCCCAAATCCCCGGACCAGGGCGCTGCCGCGGGCGGCGGAATCGCATCACCAGCCGCCCTTCCCGCCGCGCGCTGGACGAAAAGCCTTACCAGCGCGCGGCTGCCCTTCTCCGGCGATTCGGGGTGGGGACAAGCGTTAAGCGGGCCCTGTACTTCGCCTTGGCATGACGAGCGGGGTTTTAGGGACCGCCAAATAGGTCCATGGCGTCTTCGGTATATCCCTCCGGAAGCTCGTACGTCCCTTCCGGGGCGGTAGTCTCTTCGGCGCTCACCACGCGTTCCCGCGATACCGTTTCCCGGCCCATGACTTCCGTGACCGTTTCAGTAAGCACCGGCAAACCTTCGAGTTCAGAGAGCTTTTCCACCCAATCGCCTCCTATTGGAGACATTTCACTCAAGGCGCGGGTGGCTTCTTCATATCCTCTCTGGTTCACATCAAGCTCATCCGTTAACCACACGTCATGGGTAATGGTTATTCCCATGGGCGCGGTGACCGTGATGATCGACTTGCGGGCGTTCCACTCGCCAATGGTATCTTCTTCATCCGTTGTTTCCAGCTCTACCTCGGGCTCCATTTGCTCCATCATCTGTTCAATCATAGGCCGTTGCTCTTCAGGAATGACGGCCATTACATCGATGGGCAGGTCCAGCGCCACGTAGCTTTCTTCGGCATGGTCAATAATATATACGGTTTGTTCCTCTCCCAGCAGCGTGATGACGCTCCGATCCTGGTCGTCCCGGCGGAACCGGCCGTCGCCGAACCACATGGTGGCCTCATAATCCTCTGTCGGCTGGTCCATGCCGGCGATAGCCGCTGTGCCCTCGGATTCCATCTCGATGGTGAGCTTGAGGTCGCCGTTGGCGGCGGCCGAAAACGCCAGCGCGAGCGCTACTACCAGCGCCCCTGTGATTCGTGGTGCGGTATGGTGCATACTCATCTGCAGTGCTCCTTTTCTTCACTATTGACTCGCTAAGGGGGTATCGCCTGGGCCGGGATACTTGCGCGTGCGGATTCCACTAGCCAGACGCCCACCATGAAACCTTGTTTGCCGCGCCAAAGTCAAGCTTGGCGGCAAAACACACCGTGAACTTGCGCCGGCCCGCCTGCGCACGGCATGATCCGCATCTCACAAATAGCAACATAACCCATGGGAGAATATCGGTGAACGGTGATCTCGAACGAAATCCCTGGACCCGCAGGGAAAGCCATATCATCTACCAAAACCCTTGGCTGACGCTTCGCGAAGATCGCGTTGTGCGGCCCAATGGCCGGGAGGGAGTCTATAGCGTGGTGGAAACGCGCATCGCCACCGGGGTTGTGACGTTGACGCCGGACTACCAAACATGGCTGGTGGGCCAGTACCGCTATCCCACAGAGAGCTACTCCTGGGAAATCGTCGAAGGCGGGGCGCATGAAGGGGAAGCTCCCCTGACGTGCATTCAGCGGGAATTGCGGGAAGAGGCGGGTTTGTTGGCTGGTCGCTGGACTTCGCTGAGCGGAACCATCTATCTCAGCAACTGTATTTCATCGGAAGTAGGTTATCTTTTTCTAGCCGAGGACTTGGTGGAAACCGAGCCCGAGCCGGACGAGACGGAGATCCTTCAGCTTTGCCGTGTTCCTTTGGGCAAGGCGCTAGCCATGGCGGATCAGGGAGAAATCACTGACGCCATGAGCATTATGGGGCTTTTCATGGCGGAGCGTTATCTGTGGCGTACGCGCGGGCTGAGCTTCCGCGAGCCCTAAATGGTTGGGAATTGATTCCGATGGCGGGGGCGACGAAGACTTGGAATGGTTTTTGAGAATGGAGCGGCTTGCAGAAGGGGAAAAGAGGTCCGTCTTGTCAACGAAACCGATTCCACGACCGAGCATTTCGAGCACCACTCAGCGATTGTCAGCAAGGTTTATCCTCGACCGAGGGACTTCCACAAGGCGCTGCGCTCCCCGCAAATTTGCACATGGGTCAATATGTTTCGCATACTATGGCCTTAGTGGGGGGCGGTCGTTGAGCCCGTGGACGAAACAAAACAAGGAACTCCATTGCATACCAGGCGCTATGAGTACCTTGCTCGGCGGCCGCCCATCTTCTTTGCCGTTCCGTGCGCGGGAAGAAGCAGACTCATAACGGTAGAGGTAAGGATGTGATATATGAAGACAAGAATCGTGTTTGCCGTCTTGCTCGTTATGGGCATGCTTTCGCCATTAGCCGGGGCGGACCCGAATGGCATTGTGGCGCTGGTTACGGATTACGGCGCTGATTCCGTCTACGCTGGGGTGCTTCAAGGCGTTATCTACGACCATTTCCCGGATGCCACCGTGGTCTCCGTGACCCATTCTGTCCCGGCCTTCGACATCGTCGCGGGGGCGCACGTCGTGGCCGAGGCCGCCGAGATGTTCCCGTCGGGAACGGTATTCTGCGCGGTGGTCGATCCCGGCGTAGGGGGAGAACGACGCTCCATCGCGGTGCGGACCGACAATGGCAGTTATCTGGTGGGTCCCGACAATGGTTTGCTCGCCCTCGCCGCGGAGAAACTTGGCTTCACGGAAATCCGCGAACTCACCAACGGGCTCTATTGGCGGGAGAACCCGCCCTCGTCCACGTTTCACGGCCGGGATATCTACGGTCCTGTAGCCGGTCATCTCGCGGGCGGCGCCCTTTTCGCTGATCTTGGCCCGATTGTGGACTCCCTTCGAGAACTCGATTTCGATGAGCCCGAGGTGGAGGATGACGCTATCCATGGCCAAGTGCTCCGCGTGGACGCCTATGGCAATGTGATAACCACTATCACCAGGGAACACTTGAGAGAAATCGGAGCGCAGCCGCGCAGTGACGTTTCTCTTGCTATTGAGTTCAACGGCGAGTCGCTCGAAGTCCCCTTCGGGCAAACCTACAGCGATGTGGAAATAGGCGAGCCCGTGGCGCTCGTCCAAAGCATGGGATTTCTGGAATTGGCCATTAACCAGGGGCATTTCGCCGAAGCGCATGACGTCAGCGCGTGGGATCCCGTGGTGGTCCGCGTCCAGGAACAGCGCTCCGACAGTCCTTTTGAGGTCGAGCGCGGTGATGGCGAGACGGAAGAGACGGAAGATACCGAGCCCCCTTCCGGGTTTCCCTGGATTGAATGAGCGCGCCTCCTACGCTGCAAGAGATTCATGATCGCCTCGCCGCCCATTATGGACCCACCGGCTGGTGGCCCGGCGAGAGCCCCTTTGAAATCGCCGTGGGCGCCATCCTCACGCAGAACACCGCCTGGGCCAACGTCGAGCGGGCTATCGCCAACCTTAAGGCGGACAAGCTTCTGAGTCCTGGGGCGATCCATGACTCGCCTGCCGATCGCTTAGAGGAGGCTATACGGCCTTCGGGGTATTTCCGCGTAAAGGCGCAGCGCCTGCGCAACTTCTGCGCTTATTTGTTGGAGAAGCACGGCGGCAGCATGGAACGCATGGCCCGCGAGCCCCTTGAGACGCTTCGTCCCGAGTTGCTCGCCGTGAATGGGGTGGGCCCCGAGACTGCGGACGATATCCTACTGTACGCTTGTGGTAAGCTTGTTTTTGTCGTGGATGCCTATACCCGCCGCATCCTCCACCGGCATGGCGTTACCGGGAAGGACATCGGCTATGAAGCCCTGCGGGAATTGTTTGAAACGAAGCTTCCCCGTGATCATCACCTCTACAAAGAATACCACGGTCTGATTGTGTGGACCGGCAAGGAGTTTTGCGGCCCCAAACCCAAATGCGAGGCCTGTCCCCTCAGGCCATTGCTCCTGCCCGGCCAACCTTGCGAATAAACCCGGAGCCACAAAAAACGCTTTCAGCGCTTGCTTATTGTTAGGCTGTCGTTCCGGCCGGAAGAGGGATCCCCAAAGCCGCCGCCTGCCTTTGACGGCGGTTTACTCTGTGTTCAAGAAGGGGACGGTGTAGGCGGCGGAGGGCATGAGGTAGTAGGTGGGATCGGTGGTGTGGGCGTCCTTCATGGCGTGGCGGGTGAGTATGAGGGCTTCTTGGACGCTGGCCGCGCGGCGGGCGCCGATGCGTTGGACGTCCTCGTCCTCGAGATCGGTCACCATGAACGTGGCGGGGGCTTTTTGAATGGTGGAGAGGGCGGTCTGGCCGTAGATCTCGCCTTCGCGTTGCAGTTCGGCGATGATGGCGGCAGGGGAGCCCAGGCCGAGCCAGCGGGAGAATTGGCTGCCCCCCAGGCCTTCCTCGCATTTCGCCACGAATACGATGCGGCCGCCGGGTTTGATGGCTTGGTAGGCGTTGAAGAGGGCTTTGTGGCTTTGGACGAAGTTGCGTGTGCCGCCGGAGGAGGCGATCACGAAGTCGGCGGGTTCGCTGATGCCAACGCTGAAGAGTTTCATGGCGAAGCGGGCGGCTTTCCGATGCGCGGCGTCGAGTTCCCCCGCGAAGATCCCCGCGATCTGGCCCTCGCGGTTCATAACCGTGTTGAGGATGCCATCCGCGCCCGCCATGTGGGCGCCCTCGGCCATGTCCTCGGCGACGGGATTGCCGTCGAGCGCGCTGATGCGCACGGCGGGGTTGATGCGTCCCGCCTCCCGGTCGATGTTTAGGCTGTGGTTATGGCTGATGGTTTCGACGGATGCGATGCCCGGGAGGATGGATTTGCGGCCGCCGCCGAAGCCCGCGTGGTAATGCATGACCACCGTGCCCGTGGCGATGATACGATCGCAGTCACGCGCGTACTTGTTTATCCACACGGGCGTGCCCCGGCGGGTCGTCCCCATGTAGACGTGGCGCTCGGGATCGGAAGCCTCGTGGACATCGATTTGGCCTTGAAAGCGCCGGTAGAGGGCCTCCCCAAGGATGCGAGCCTGCTCGGCCTCGTTCGGGGCGCGGTGTGTTCCCGTGGCGAAAAGGAACAGTATGTTCTCGTCCCGGATGCCCGCGGCGTTCAGCTCTTCGACGAGCACGGGAAGAAACCGATCGGCGCCCGTGTGACGGAACGCGTCCGACACGAGGATGGCCACGCGTTCACCGGGCCGGAAGGAGGAGAGCATGGGGCCATCGAGCCCGATCGGATTGCTCAGCGCTTCGCGCACCGCGGCGGGCACATCGGCGATGGGTTTGGCGTCCCGCACATCCAGCGCGCCGAGGAAGCGGCCCCAGTTCAGTTCAAACGCGATCGGTTCGGTTCCATAGTGCAGCGTGTGTTTCATTCCGTTTTCCGCCAATCGTTCATGAACGCTTCGTTCAGCTTGTGATAGGTCTTGCGCCAGGGCCGGCTGGGTTCCCAACTGGTGATGGTGTCCCGGCGCGCCTCGTGATCGTCAAAGCCAGGTTCGCCGCTTGCGCCGGGAGAGAAGAGCTGGAACGAATCGGGCGCTTCGTAACCCTCCTCCGTTTGGAAGACCTCGACACCTCCATCCCCGTAGACCGAATGTGGGACATAGTGAAAAGGGCGGCCCCAGCCATCCGGCGGCGGTCCGCCGGGGAGGTAGTCCGCGCCTTGCCCCAATGTCTCAATGGCTTTTTCGAGGCCCGGCTTGCCCGGCGGCGGATAGACGCCGTGTTTATCGTGATACTGCTCAATGGCGTGGCGCAACATCCAGAGATCCGCCTCGGTGCGGTACATGCGGGCCAATGGGGCCTCCGTTGGCAGCTGCCGCGACATCCACCAGACGAACGCAACAGCGATGGCCGCCAACACCACGATCACGCCCGTTCCGGCCAGCATCCATCTGAGGAGCCTGCCCCGGCCCCGGGAGGCCCGATCGTTAGAAGTCGAGGTCATCGTCCGGGGTTTCTTGCGAGGTCATGCAGATAATCCAGGCGCCCGAAAAGATGACGCATTCAAGAACGGCGCTCAGCACGGCGGATACCGGCGCATGATACAGCCAGGACAAGTTTTCCACCTCGATCTCCGTGAACAGCGCCACCAATACCGTGAACAACGCCACCAGCAACAACAACCCGGTTCGACTGAACTCGCGTATCAGCGGCGCCATGGCCTTGGAAAAGTCCTCCGTCCCAAAGCGCCCATGATACATGATAGCCGCCCCGGCCATAATGTAGGTGGCGTATAGGACGATCGTGAGTCCTATCATAAGCCCCGCCGCAGGCGAATCCGTTTCCATCAGCCGGCCGGTGATTTGCGAAACCGTGACCACTAGGAGATTCAACAGGAACCACAGCAAGAAAAAGCGGCGGAGCGCCTCGCCGGGTACGCCGGTCTTCCACAAGGGACGGGCCAGATCGCGGCCGATCATGGCGAAAGCGATGGGCATGACCAAGGCGGCGATTACGACGATCGCCAAGTCCCGCGCCAGCCGAATGGTGTTCTCGGCCGCGGGCGGCATGGCGCCCCACACCTCCGTTTCCAGCACGTGTTCGACGCCGTAATGCAGCCAACTCGATAGGATGAGCGCGGCCGCGTACAGAATCAAGGCGGCGGGAACCCGGAATGGACCCGCGAATGCTTGTTTGAGAAATGCCAATGCTTGCTCCTGTTTATGCGTTTGCGCCTTCGTTCTCGTCGGGATGCAGGAGGGCCTGTTGGCGCTGCGTGACGAACCGGGCGATGCGTTCTTGCTTCTCTTCGCTGAGTCCCACGAAGGCCGCTCGCACCAGGCACCGCCCCCCGCTCAAGGGGGCCGTGTGGACGATGCGCGCGTCGGCTTGCAAAGGCGGATGGCCGGGGAATTCCAGCCCGATCCGCAGATAAGCGTTCGCGGGAGGCGTCATTTCAGCCGCCAAGGCCACCCCGCCCGCGCTGATGTTTGCGATGCGGCCGCGCAAGCGCGTCACGGCTTTCTGCTTGCGCAACTGCTCGACGTCTCCGCCGGGCGGGGGATCCAAAATGCCCGCCCATATGTTTTGGTTGTATTGGACGCGATAGTGTTGGCGGGATTGAATGCGGGTGAGGTTCGCCGTGTGTTCCATCACCCAAGCCGGCGGTTCGTCCCACTGCGCGATCATCACTGTCTCGAACAAATACCGCGCGTCCTCTTCTCGCCAAAGCCGGCACTGAATCTTCGAACCTGGCGTGATGCCCGAGCCGCCTCCCTTGTCTTTGGGCAGACTGGTATGGAAATAGGCCTCATTGACTTCGGTGACGCTGACCTGGGCCCAGGCCGCTTGCTGGCCATGGTTAGCGGGAGCGGCCCACATGGACTGCCCTTCCACGAGTTCCCGGGTGGAGTGGATTTGTTGGCCATAAGGGACGAAATCCAACGCCAACTGTTTGCGGATATCGCGCAGCTCCGTCCCAAATTTTTCGAGGTCGGCGAGGGATGCGCCCTCCCGCCGGTGGCGGTTCATTTCGCCTTCGACACAACGATCAAACTGACGCCGGTTCGTCACCGCATTCAGCGGCGCATTGGGGGCGTGCCGCTCGATCATCCTGCGCGTTAGAGCGTGTTCCTCGTTCGTAAACGCCCGCTCCCGGATCATGCGGTCAACGTTACGCCACTCGGCTTGTAGGCGCCGGCGGTTCTCGGCCCGCTTGCGCAACATTTCGAGCAGCACCGCCAGCAAGAACAACGCGACAAAGCCAGCAGCCACCCACAGCAGTGTGGTGTGTGAAACCCGTGGAAATTCGAAGTTGGACGCGTACAGCAGCACTTCAACACCCTTTGTCCCGTTACGCCAGGGCGAGAGGAACTGGCCCGGGCCTCAAAAACGCGCCGTAAGTCTCTTTGGTAAGGATTCCCTGCGCAACGCGCTTGGAGCGTAGATTATAGGGAGTGAGACCCATTCTATGCAAAAGCGGGCGCATCTTTTTTTCACCACAACGCGAGTTCATCTCCACAAGCCAAACATCGCTGCGAGAAGCTCCCCGGCCAAAGCGCCGGATGTCGCACTTGGTATATCAATCCAGCTTTGGGCCCGAGTCCGCGGTTGAAATGGCCAGGCCGGAAAGGCAGAATAACGGCTCACCCCAGTGCGACCGGCGCATGTCCCATGACATTTGAAAGGAATGCTTTATGGAAGTGATTACCGGCCCCAACCTCGAAGCCTACGCGGAAGCGCACAGCCTGAAGGAATCCCCCGTCTTGAGCGCCTTGGCCCAGGAAACGCGCGAGAAGCTTCCCGGGACCGCGGGCATGCTTCTTGGCTCCTTGGCGGGCGGCTTTCTGCGCCTCATGGTCCGGACCAGCAAGGCCCGGCGGGTGCTGGATATTGGGACCTACACGGGCTACAGCGCTCTCACCCTCGCCGAGGCCTTGCCGGAGGATGGCGAGGTCATCACGTGCGACAACGATGCGGCCGTAACGGAGATCGCGCGGCGTTACTGGCGGGAAAGCCCGCATGGCGGCAAGATTCAGCTCAAGCTTGGCGAGGCCTTGGACACGCTAAAGGATCTCGAGGGCCTCTTCGACCTGGTCTTTCTCGACGCGGATAAAGGGAACTACATCAATTACTGGGAGGCCGCCCTGCCGCTCGTCCCTTCCGGCGGTTTGTTCATTTCGGACAACACCCTCATGCACGCCGGCGTGCTGGATCCGCAAGAAGACCGCGAGAAGGCCATCGTCCGCTTCAACACCCACGTGGCGAACGATAGCCGCGTCGAGGCCGTGCTCCTGCCTATTCGCGACGGCGTCACCCTGACCTGGAAGAAGTAGCCCCAGCGAAACCTTACGACGGGGGACGCGTCACGATACGACAGTGATCCCGGGCGGCGCGTGCGCGCTGTATGGCCTCGTCGGCCGTTTCCCCCTCGGTCAGCACATAGCCGATCCGGTCGCGGCCCACGCAATCCACGGCGGGTCCAAGTTGGTCGCCCGGCTTCACGCCGACGGCGAGATCGCGCACGCCGGGCATCCGCCGGGCTTCTTCACAGCCTTCGAGCCGCTCTACGATGCCGGCCGCCCCGGGCAACCAGTACAGCGCGGCGCCCCGGTGGTAACGCGGCGCGCTCACGGGCGGTTGGCCCAGGGTGACGCGGATACAATCGGCGGGGAAATCGGCGCCATATACAAGCGGGATGAGATCGGTGGGGATGCGTCCGCCGCCTGGGCGTCCGGCAATCTCGACGATGTGGCAGCCACCGGGGGGACCGCCGCCGCTACGCTCGAGTGAAGCAGCTTCCTCAAGAATCACTTCCGCATGCACGAGGCCCTGGTTGAACCCCAAGGCCTTTAGCGCGGCGCGCACGGTTTCTTCAATGGCCCGCTCGTGGGAGTGGGGGAGACGGGGCGGCATAAAGATGCCGAGATCGTAGCGGTACGGAAGGTCTGAACGTTCCTTGCCGGTGATGCCGCCGAGATGAAACTCCCCCTCATGGACAAGCCCATCCACGCAGTATTCCTCGCCCTCCATGTACGCTTCCAGCAACACCACCCCGCCGCTGCTCGCTTGGGCGGCTCGATCAAATGCGGGAGAGAGGTCCGCCATCCGGCTGACCGTCTGGACGCCCTTGCTGGCGTTCCCATCCGAGGGCTTAATCACCAAGGGGAAGCCCAACTCCCGCGCCGCGTTCACGGCGTCCGCGGCGTCGCGGGCGATTTGGAATCGCGGGGTGAGGAAGCCCGCTTCCTTGAGGACCTCCCGCATGGCCGCCTTGTCGCGCACCCGCCGGGCGGTTTCAGGCGGGATTCCGGGAAGGCCCAAGGCGGCGCGGGCCGAAGCGGCCGCCTCCACCGCCAATTCCGCCCCCGGAAATATGCCGTCCACGCCCCACGCGCGGCCCAAAACTTCTAACACAGCCGGATTGCGGATGTCGCCCATTTCACCGTGATCGGCCTCGGCCAAACCAGGCGCTTCGGGATCGCCGTCGACCACGGCGGCAAACACGCCGATTTCCCGGGCTTTCCGGATGAATCCGAGCTGGTTTGGTCCGCCGCCAGCGATCAGGATGCGTTTGGTCATGCGCCCCTATGACCAGCTATTGCCGCGCGGGAAACGTGTCAATGCTCCCCCAGCTCGCCCAACAGTTCCAGGGCCTCATCGGGATAGTCTGTTATCAGGCCATCCACACCCCATTCCGCCATTTCCTGCATGGCGTCGCGGTTGTTGACGGTCCACGCATTGACCATCCGGCCTGTTTGCTGGAAGTACTCGAGTTGCTGGGGCGTCATCCGCTCGTGATCCAGGCTCACGCCGTGGGTTTTCGTAATGTCGGCCCAATGGACGAAGGAACCCCACTCGGGGTCTCCCGGCGCGACGCTTCCGGCATACTCGGTTCGGATGTTGCGGTCAATGGTGCGCACCGCCGCGATTATGACCGGCGAGGAAGACCGGACAACCACGCGGCGTTCCATGTTGCGCTGCTGAATTAATTCAACGGCTCTGCTCGCCAGATAAAAATTGGGACTCCGGCTCGCTTCCAGCAGATCGTACACGCGATCGGAATGTTCGGGCAACAGCTCCCTGTATTGCGCCGCGATGCCCATGATATGGCTCTGGACGGGCTGATCGTCCCGGAGAGGCTGGAGTTCAACGTATACGCCGATTCGGCCGGGCGTGAAGTCGAGGGTGTCGCTTATGACGCCCCGTCGCCCACGGGCGAGATCAAGGACCTCGGCGAGCGTGGGGATTTGCTCGCCCGCGAACTCTTCGCCTTTCCAAGACCCTGCGTCCAGTTCCTTGAGTTGCTCCAAGGTATGGCGCCGCACCGCCCCGCTCCCATCCGTGGTCCGGTCCAAGGTGTCGTCGTGAATTGCGACAACTTCTTCGTCTTGGCTTAGGCGGCAGTTCACGTGCACCCAGTCCGCTCCCATCTCCATGGCGAGCTGTAAGGCCGCCAGCGTATTCTCCGGGGCCTGAGCGCTTGCGCCCCGGTGAGCGATAACGTCAATCTCTCCCCGGCCCGCTCCCGCCTGACTAGAAATATACTGCTGAGCCGCACATCCCAAAAGCAACACACATAGGGTGGTCAACGCCACCGAAATACGTAACAGCATGGATTCGTCTCCTTATGCAAGTTCCACCCTCCTATATACCACAATCGGCCAAGCCGGGTAAAAGAGGGGGCGAAACCGTGGGGAACGTGATGCTCTGAAAACGGGCGGTTAAGCCCGAATGTTAACAATAGGAGGAGGGACTTGCAGAAGGGACGAAGGAGAGATCCGCCTTGCCGCCGAACCCCATTACAACATCGGCCATTTCGAGCCCTATCCAGCGAGCCTCAGCAAGATTCATCCGCTGCGAATGGACTTCGGCAAATCGCTGTGATGCAATGATTGTCTGGACTTAATGGAGTTTACTTAAGATTATTCCGGCTAAATTAAAATATAATATTAAGGTGAGAATATCGGTGGTGCTCAAGACCATGGGACCGGCGGCCACCCGCGGGTCCCCCTTGAAGGCGCGCACCGCGGTGGGCAGGGCCACGCCCAGGAGACACGCCGTGATCATGGACAAGCTGATGCTCACGCCCACGACCACGCTCACCGTGAGTTCGCTCCGCCAAACGAACGCCACCAACCCCACCACGCCGCCGGCGGCTATTCCTAACAAAATGGCCGTAAGGAACTCCCGCCCTAAGGCGAGCAGAAACGAGCGCCGGTCCGTTCCCTCCCCGTGTAGCCGCTGCAAGGTAAGCGTCATGGACTGCATGCTGACGCTTTCGGCGAGGCCGAGGACAATTGGGATAAACATGGCCAGCACCACCACCGCATCGAGCAGCCCCTCGTAGAATCCCGATAGGACGGCGCACACGATGCCCCCCGTGATGTTCGCCAGCAACCATGGGAAGCGTCTGCGGAAGTTCTGAGAGGGAGACAATCGCTTGGCCTGCGCCATCCGCACGCCGATGAGCTGAAAGATGTCGTCGGCCGAACGGCGCTCGGCCATGTCGAGGACTTCGTCGGTGAAGAGATTGACATCCACCACGCCGATGATATGGTCCTCCTCATCCACCACGGGGAATCCCAGTAGACGATGGAGCAAGAAACATTCGCAAGCCACCATGACCGTGGCGGTGTGCGGGATCTTGATAACCCGGGTCAGCATGATGCTGGACAACTTCACATCGAGATCCGCCAACAACAAGGTGCGGGTCGGCAACACCCCTGCGAGGCGGTTGTCTTCGTCCACGGCGTAAAGATACAGGATGCGATCGGAGGTTTGTTGCCGCCGGAGTTGCTGAAGCGCCTCGCCCACCGTGTAATCCTGCCGCAGCGCGACGAAATCCTTGCGGACATGTTTCACGACCGGGTCGTCGAGATTGTCCGTGGTCAACGCGGCGTTGTTGGGATCGTTAGCTGTCATTGCATTTCCCGTGACGCGTTGGGGTCAAGGCCTGGCCGCCTGGTCCAGCGCCTTGATGTAGCCCATGGCGTATGCCATGCCGGCATGCCATGGGGCGGCGCACGCCATCTGGGGCGTATGGTCGGGAATGACCACACCCTCATATCCGAGGCGTTTGAGCATGGCGATCACGCGGGGCATGTCCAAGTCGCCCTCGTCGATGAACGTCTCATGGTACATGGGCGCCTTTCCCCGCACGTTGCGAAAATGGATGTAGGCCGCGCGGCCCTGTCCCACATACTGCTCGATGGCCTCGTAGATGTCTCCCTCCGGCATCTCCATCAGCGTGCCCAAACAGAACTCCAGGCAGTTGGAGGGCGAAGGATTGATGTCGATCAGCTTCTGGTATAGATCTGGACGATACACCAGACGGGGCTGCCGGCGCACGCGTTCGGCGGGGGGATCGTCGGGGTGGGCGGCAAGGCGTACGCCCGCCTCCTCGGCCACCGGCAGTATCTCATTCAGAAACCGCGCGAGCCGGTCCCAAAGCTCGTCATGGGAAATCTCGGGCAGCACGCCCGGCGGCGCATCGCGATCATACACCATGTTCCACACCATGCCATTGGGGATGGGCGTATCGTCCACCTCTTCCATCCCGGCGGCGGGCGCTTCTCCCCGGGCGTACGGTCCCATGACGCGGCTGGCGACGCCCGCGATGCTGAAGTTGTAGCCAATGACGCCAATACCGGCCCGGCCCGCGTCGCGCACGATCTGCTTGAGCCGCTCCATTTGTTCGGCTCTCTTGGGGCCGTCCAACAGCACATCATGCCAATCGGCGGGATCAAAGTTTTCAATCGCCTCCAGCTCAAGGCCGTGTTGGGCCATGTCCTCCTTCAGCCGCACGAAGGTCTCGTAGGTGAAGAGGCCGCGATTGGCGCCCGCCAGCCCCCAGCCGCCGCTCCCGCCGATGGGCTGGCTGTCCTCCCCGGGGTGATCCGCGCCCTGGTGAAAGTAATCAACGAGATGGGCCACGATGTGGGTCGCGCCACATTGCCGCGCGAAACGATAGTGCTCGTCATTGAGCATGTGGTGATACAGCCCGAATCCTAGTTTCATGGCGTGCGCGCTCCTTGGAGAGGTCAGGCTAGTGCTTGTTCCATTCTAAAACTGTGGGTAATCCTGTCCGCTGCCACCATCATCCCCGCGAAACCGGGGATCCAAATCCGGAGAGCAGCACGCGCCCTGTGGATCCCCG
>JBKHFO010000062.1:0-16038 GCA_046540175.1 Candidatus Hydrogenedentota bacterium | reverse complement strand
GTTGTCCCCCCGCTCCTCCGCTTCGTCCTCCTGTTCATATTCAAGCTCATGGCGCAATTCGGCTTCCCGCGCCGGGTGGAACGCGTCTGATGCGTCCTGCTCGTCCTCCTCGACAGGCAGCGCTTCCTCGAGCACGGTGGGAGGCGTTTCCCAGGCCGGCTCGCTGGCCTCCCCGGCGTCCTCCGAAGGGGGAGACTCAGCCGAACCAGGCGCTTGTTCTTCGCCCGAGGTTTCCTCTTCCTCCTCGTCAGAAGGCAGCGCCTCATTCATGAGGCGGCTTTCATCACCATCGATGATAATGCTGCGCACGTCTAGGGAGATGTCTGTCACTTCTTCGATGCCCAAGATGTTCAGCGCGGTATTCGCGAGGGTGTCGCTGACGCGATTCGCCGTTTCGGCCGCGCTGCCTTGGGAGCTGGTGCGAAGATAGACCTCGCCCCGTATCGCCGCCCGGCGGCTATCCTTGCTGGGATAGACTTGGACGCGAATGTAATTCACTTCCGGCAACATGCTGGCCATCCGGTTTAGGGATTCCTCCACCGACCGCAATTGAATGGCCACGCGGCCATGGGCGCCGGGAACAATGATGCGTTTGCGGCCCCGTCCAATGCCGTTAGCGGGAAGAAGCCCCATAACCGCGAACACGGTGAGGGGAAGCCCAATGATAAGTTGAAGGAAAAGGCTTAAGAATCCCGTAGGCGGCTCAAAGAGATTGGAAACGAACTGCGCAACGGCCCCTATGCCTGGAATCCACGAAAATACCAACAGCAGCCCGGCGAGCAGGGCTATCCCACACATAAAACGCTGGACAATCAGGTGAAAGAGATTCATCCCGCCTTCCTTTCAGACAGAGGCGGGGCAGGCGCTGCGTCATTGTCGAATTCGACATCGGCGATGTACACGTTGATCTGCCCCACCGGCTGGTCGGACATGCCGCGGATACCAGTGAGCACGGATTCCTGAATGGCTGGTCCCAGCGAACGCAAGTCAGCGCCGTAGCGCACCACCACGGAGATATCCAGGCGCAGACTGCCATCCTCTTCCAAACGCGAGACCACTCCCGGAACCTTAGTCATGCCCAAACGTCCCGAGAAGCCCGCGCTCATTCTCACCACGCCTTCCTGCCGCTGGGTTTCGTACGCGGCCACCTTGGCGTACACGGCCAAGTCCACCTCGTGCTTACCCAAGGCGACTGAGTCATTCATGGTAACGCTCTCCGCGCCCGGAATCCCAATTACTTCGTTTTCGTGAGGAAGCTATCGATAAGCGATGGAGTCAGGTCGCCGCTTCGAAAACTGTTGCTGCGTATAATGCGCGCGCAAAGCCTCGCCGTATTGCGCATTCCTTCGGTGGTAAATTCCTCCAGCGCGCCGCTCAACCGGCTAATGGCCTCGTTGCGATCGCGTCCGTGGGCGACCACCTTGGCTAATAAGCTGTCGTAGTACCGCGGCACCACGTAGCCGGGAAAGATGTGGGTATCCACGCGGATGCCAGGGCCGCTTGGCAGGTGGCAGCGGCCAATTTCTCCCGCGCAGGGCATGAAGTTGTTTTCGGGATCCTCGGCATACACGCGGGCTTCGATAGCGTGCCCGCTAGGCCGGACCTGACTGTACCCGAGCGGCTCGCCGGCCGCGATGCGCAGTTGCTCCTTGACAAGGTCGAGCCCGGTCACTTCTTCGGTCACGGGGTGCTCGACCTGAATCCGGGCGTTGAACTCGATAAAATAGAACTGGCCTTCATCTCCCAATAAGAATTCGACCGTGCCCGCGTTGGTGTAATTGATGGCCCGCGCGGCGCGTATCGCCGCCTTGGAGAGCTTGGATCGAAGCGAGCTGGATAGGACGGCGCAAGGCGTCTCCTCAATAAGCTTCTGGTGGCGGCGCTGAATGGTGCATTCCCGTTCGCCCAACGAGATGACATGCCCATGCTCATCGGCGAGGATTTGCACTTCCACGTGGCGCGCGTTTTCGAGAAACTTCTCGATATACACGCCGCTATCCCCAAAAGCGGCCTGAGCCTCGACCGTGGCCATGTTGACCGCGCTGGCCAGCGTCACGTCGTTGTGGGCGATGCGCATGCCCTTGCCGCCCCCTCCCGCGGAGGCTTTTACGAGGACGGGAAAGCCGATCTCGTGGGCGATGCGTTGGGCCTCCTCCGGGTCCTGAACGAGACCCTCGCTCCCAGGCACGGTGGGCACGCCCGCTTCCTTGACCCGCTCGCGGCACAACGACTTGTCGCCACTCAACGTGATGGCTTCAGGGGAAGGCCCGATGAAAGCGATGTTGCATTCGCGGCAAATGGTGGCGAACTTGGGACTTTCTGACAAAAATCCATAGCCCGGATGAATAGCTTGGGCGTCGCAGATCTCAGCGGCGGCTATCAAGCTGGGAATATGCAGATAACTTTCCGCGGCGCTCGCGGGCCCGATGCAAATACTTTCGTCCGCCAGCGACGTGTGGAGCGAATGCTGGTCCGCTTGGGAATGAACCGCTATGGAGGCAATGCCCGCTTCCCGGCACGCGCGAATGATGCGCACCGCGATTTCCCCCCGGTTGGCGATAAGTATGCGGCGAAACATGTACGTCTCCCGGCTTAATCTAGAGGCCGGACGGCGAACATGGGCTGGCCGTATTCCACGGGCTCCCCATTCTCGACCAGCACTCTCTCAATGACGCCTCCAAACTTAGCGGTCACTTCGTTCATAAGCTTCATGGCCTCGACAATACACACCGTTTGGTTTTCGCTAATGGTGTCCCCTGGCTTAACATAGGGGGGCTCACCCGGCGCGGGGGAGCCATAAAACACACCCACCATGGGCGAGTCGATTGTCATTAACCCTTCGTCGCTGTCTTCTGGCGCCGCCGTTTCCTGTGTGGCTTCTCCACTCGCCGGTTGCGCATGGCGCTGTTCCACCGCTGCGGGGTGTCCCGTGTTTGGAGCGGGGATGGGCGACGTGTTAATGGAAGCCGGCTGACCCTTCTTAAGGCAAACCCGGCGGCCGGACTCCTCGATCTCGATTTCCCAAAGGCTCGAGTCTTCGAAGACCCGGATTAACTCTTGAAGCCTTTCGATATCCATGGACTACTCTCCACATATTCCGCTGTCTTTAGCGTCCGGCGGCATCGGGTTTCTAGCTAACTCGCTCGATGTATTGGCCCGTGCGCGTGTCGACCTTTATCACATCTCCCTCGTTCACAAACAGCGGCGCCTGGATGGCGGCCCCTGTTTCCAATGTGACCGATTTTGTGCCGCCTGTGGAACGGTCGCCCTGGACGCCAGGCGCGCATTCCGTGATTTGCAGGTCAACTTGCACGGGGACATTCACCATGAGGACTTTACCTTGGTAGAAAACAAGTCCCACAGGGCAGTTCTCTTTGAGATAGATGGATTTATCTCCCACCACATCACTGCCGACAGCGGTCTGCTCGTAGGTGTCGCGATGCATGAAATGATACACATCGTCATCGCTGTAAATAAACTGATAAGGTTCCTCTTCCAGGCGGGCCTCTTCCATGCGTTCGCCAGCGCGGAAATTCTTCTCCAAAACCCGGCCCGTCAGCGCGTTACGCAATTTGGTGCGCACGAAGGCGCCTCCTTTGCCGGGTTTCACATGCTGAAACTCGACGATCTCCATGAGGTCGCCGTCCTGCACAATAATCTTTCCGTTCTTAAAATCGCCCGTCGAAATCATGACGCGAGTATTCTCAGCTCCTTTTGGGTGCGGGTAAGCACATTACATCCGTCTTGGGTTACAACAATAAGGTCTTCGATGCGGACCCCCCCTTGCCCAGGCACGTAGATGCCCGGTTCAATGGTAATAACCATCCCCGCTTCCAGGACGGCGCTTGTCTCGGGATTGAGTCGTGGCGGCTCGTGAATTTCGATGCCAACCCCATGGCCAAGGCCGTGCCCAAAATGAGCCCCGTGTCCGGCTTCAGAGATGGTGTCGCGGGCTGCTGCATCGACGTCCCGGCAAGAAACGCCTGGCCGCACGGCTTCGATCGCTTGCCGCTGGGCGGCCAGGGTGAGTTCGTGGATCTCTTGGAACCACTCGCCGGGCATCCTACCGAAAGCATACGTTCGAGTCAAGTCAGAGCAATATCCTTCCCGCCGGCATCCGAAATCCAATAGCACGATATCCCCTTCTTGCAAAGCGCGATCGCCGGGTTCGCCATGGGGCAAGGAACTCCGCGCCCCGAACAACGCAATGGTGTCGAAAGAAGCCCCGGACGCTCCCCGCATCTTGAATTCATACTCAAAACGGGCCGCAAGTTCCCTCTCGGTGACACCAACGCGCAATTCGGGGAGGAGATCACTAAGAACGCCCTCCGCCAACTCAGAAGCGGCGCGCACGTGGGCGATCTCGGCCGCATCTTTGCGGCGCCGCAAGGCGGACACCATTTCCGGGGCCTCCTTGAAGACTTTCCCCGCAACGCCCTCCAACGCGTTCAACTCGTCCACCGTCAAGTAATGGGGTTCGAAGCCCACCGCGGAAAGACCGCGCTCCGACACGGCTTCGGCCAGGCGCGCGCCGAGTTTGCCTTTTACTTCCTTTATAGTGTAGCCGCAAACTTGATGTTGGGCCTGTTCGGTGTATCGAAAATCGCAAAGGAAGAGGGCTTCGTCCGCCGTGATGAGAATGGCCGAGGCGGTGCCGCGAAAACCGGCGAGATACTGGTTTGTGGCTGGCGTAAGACTGATGAAGGCGTCGCAGCCTTCGTTTGCGAGGTTCTCCCGGAGGGCGTTGATGCGATTCGTCATGAGACTCCCCATTGGCTTGCCACCCGCAACGCCAGCCGGTAACTCTCCGGGCCGAATCCGGCTATGGTTCCCTGCGCCACGGGGGCGATGTAGGAATGCTGGCGAAAGGGTTCGCGGGCGTGAACGTTGGATAAATGGACTTCGATGGCGGGGATGCCAACACCGGCGATGGCGTCGCGCAGCGCCACACTGGTGTGGGTATAAGCGGCGGGGTTGATGATGATGGCCTCAGCCCACCCGCGCGCGTCGTGGATGGCGGAGACGAGATCCCCCTCGCTGTTGGACTGGTAACTCCGCAGGCTTACGCCCAGTTCGAGGGCGTCCTGTTCGAGGGCGTCGTTAATGCCTTCCAGCGTCGCGGCGCCGTACACGCCCGGCTCCCGCTTGCCCAACAGATTCAAGTTGGGACCATGAATGACAAGAATGTTCACGAGGGCATATCCTCCATGCCGGCGCCGTCATTGGCGCCCGATCGGTGTTCCGCCAGATAATCGGCCCGTTCGCGGGCTTGCGAGGCTTGGGCCATCAAGGCGTTTCCGCGGTCTTCCGCGCCCGCTTCCACATATCTGCGGCCGAAGTCCTCTAAGGCGTTGGCGTAGAATCGCCAAATCTCGGGGGAAACGGGGAAGAGTTCGGTCGCTATCCGGTACTGTTTCAGTCCTTCCTCGAAGTGCCGCACGGCTCCGGGGCCTGATTCGAGAGCGCCCCGCTGGAACAGGGCCTTCGCGTAGTAGCGGCGGTACATGGCCCGGCGGGGACTTCGCTCCACCGCCCTCTTCGCCCATCGTTCCGCCTGTAGGGTGGCGGAACGGCGCTCCTCCTCCGTGCCGGCGAGGTTTTGGAGGTTCTGATAAAAGAAGTGCAGCATCAGCGCCCATTCCGGATCATGGCTGTAGACGGCGTCGGCTCTTTCCAGGCGGCTGATGTGTTCCCGTATGGCCTGGCGCGTCATCTCGCGGGCCTCGGCGGGATTGGTTACGCGAAAACGTCCCTGTTCCATTTGTTCCCGGGCCGGAGTGTCCACGGCGTTGAAGGAGACATATTGAAGTTGTCCCCCTCGCGCGATGGGAATCTGAACCTCGCCAATGTGTTGGAGATGGCTCGGTTGTGGAATAAGGGCGGCGATGGTTTGCAAACCTATCCATGAATCGGTTTCTGGTTCGAAAGCGCCCTGGCTGGACTGCTCTATCAGATAGTTCACCGCCGTCTGGGCGCTCTGGAGTTGCTGTTCCGCGGGCACGCGCGATTCCGCGCGCCATACGTTAATGGTGGCGGCCGCGGCGCCGCCCGCTATGGCAAGGAGTACAATCGCCAATGCGCCGTGCGCGGCTGGAGCGCCTATCCGGAGTGGTTTCACCCGGCCGCCCAGCGCTAGCACGCTGCCCGCCAGAACGAACGCGAAGGTGGCCAAGCCGGGATTGTAGAAATTGAAGTCCACGAACGCGTGGAAGAGGAAGGCCAGCGCGCCTGCGTAAACCCCGCCGAGAAGCCAGCGGCGGTCTCGGTTTTGAACCGCCAACACGCGCCTGAAACCGGCGACGGCGAAGTATCCCCAGAAGCCCATGAACAGCAAAAACCCGAAGATGCCCGTTTCGCATAGCACTTGAAGGTAGTCATTATGGGCCATCTGCACGTCCCCGGCCCCCAGGTGCTGGTAATTGGGGTAAGCCACGCCAAAGTTCCCCAAGCCCACGCCGGTCCAGAAGTTGTCCTTCGCCATTTCCCAGCCGGTGCGCCAATACGTTATGCGCAACGCCGCCGTGGCCGGGCTGGCCAGCTCGGTCATGGTGCGTCCCAGTCCCTCCGGACCGGCGGCTGCCGGTTCTCCAGCGCCGGGGATATCCTGCGCATGGGCCGATTGCGCGCCTTGGCCCGCCGCGGCGAGGCCTAGCGCCGCCACACACAGAACAAGCGCGGCCGTCCCCGCCGCGGGCCGGAGCCGGTCGAGCCAGCGTGTGTAGTGGGCCGCCGTCAACAAGATCGCCACGACCCCCACGGCGGCCGCGAGCCCCAGCATCGCGCCGCGGGAGTACGTGAGCCATAAAGTGACAAGTTGAAGCGCCACGGCCACCGGCAAGAGGTTCGTTACGGCTGCGATAACAAAGTGCCGAAAACCGTGTTTGCGCACGATAACCAAGGGAAACAAGGCTAGCGCCAGCGGTAACACCCACACGGTCCCTACGCGCAGCGCCATGCTTTGCACCCAGCCGGAGCCCTCGAAATCAATGCCCTGAAGGAAAGCCGTCAAGATATACATTGCGCTGAAGACCACGACCCAGACGCCCACGGCCGCCGCCAAGGCGTGGCGCAGCCGCCGGTCCCGTTCACGGCGATCGAGCACACTATCCGTTCCGAATTCCCGGGCCAACGCCGCGTGCCCGGAACCGGTTTCCGCGCTCTCCCGCCACGTGCCCCAAACCCGCCGCATCATCACAAAGGCCCCCGTGGCGGCGGGAATCCCCAGTATTACGAACGCGCCAAGGGCATTCGGAAACAGAAAGGAACCGAAGGCGCGGTTGACATTGAGCCGGTGAGCCAGTTCGCCCGTTAGTTCGGTTGTGCCAAAATGCTGTTGCAACAGTTGGGGATTCTGTTCGACCTGCCACCTTACATAGGGCAATACGTGCTGAAAATGGATCAAACTCCAGATGCTCTGGACGAACGCCACCGCCAAGAACGCGCTTAGCACGATGCCCACGGACAGCCTGTTGCGCAGGGCGTGAACCGCCAGCACGAAGACGAAGAAATGGCCGGTCCAGTAAAGGAGATTCCGGTAGGTGGCGTCGGTTTGAATCGTGGTGGCGAGTCCCAGCGCGGCCACAAGCAGGAAACCGCCCAACAGAAGCGTCGGCGCGGGAAAACGAAAAGGTTCCCCCTGCAACACCACGCGATAAAATGCCCAGCCCGCGAACATGAGGACGATCGCGGCAAAAAAGTATAGATTGTAAAAGGGGTAGACGATCCCATCCACCCAAGGCCGGGCCAGCAGTATCGCCGCTAGGCCCAAGGCGATAGGCTCACCCAGAATGCGCCTCCACAACGGAACACTGGCGGAATCCGCCTCTATTGACGGACCGGCGAATGTTTCCTGATGGGAATCGTTCGCCGCGGACGCGTCCGCCACGGAATGTGTGGGGCCCTGAGCGTGTTTTTGCTGGTGGTTGCTCTTATCTTGTTTCTTCCGTTTCTTCTTGCCCATAAGAGGCTGCCTGCCCTTTGGCGTTGGCGTTCATGAGGAGCACAATAAGAAGATAGATCCCAGCCACTTGGGCCAGAATGATAAGGGTTCCCGTAAAAGCCACCTGAGGAAGGAGCGCCGCGCTCAAGCCGCAGATCCCCGCCACCAAGAAAATGAACTCCACGGCTTGCCGCGGGGTCATGCCGAGTTCCACGAGCCGGTGCGAGAAGTGGCGTTTGTCGCCCTTCATGATGGATTCTCCGTTGCGCCATCGTATGTAGACAACCGTTACAATATCAAATAATGGCACACTCAAGGCAACCAGCGGCGCGGCCACGGCGATGCGCGAGCCGCCGTTTGGCGTGTAGAACGTGGCAAGGATAGGCGCCGTGGCAAGCACATACCCGCAAAACATCGACCCCGCGTCGCCCATGAAGATCCGCGCGGGCGGCAGGTTGTGGTACAGAAACCCCGCCGTGGCGCCCGCAAAAACCATAAGCAACACCGAAACAAAGGTCTGGCCTTGGGCCGCCGCGCACAAGAAAAAGGAGAACGCCGCGACGACAGAGACTCCGCCCGCCAGTCCGTCCATGTTATCGAGGAAATTCATGGCGTTGACCATGGTTACGACCCACAAGATCGTGAGCAACGCCGTCACCAGAGGATAAGGGATGAACAAATTGAGGCGAATCCCAAACCCCACCAAGACGCCCGCCGCCATCAGTTGGCCGATGAGCTTGGCGCCCGGGCTAAGCAAGAGCACATCGTCGGCCAGGCCCAGCGCAAAGATGACGAGTCCGCCCAGGATGATCCCGGCAAGCTTGGCCGTGACCTCTGCCCCCAAGAAACCCAGGATATGGGGGTCCACCCACTCGAAGCCCCAGTCCGTGAGGGGCAACACCTGCACGCCGAGGTGGTGCGCGCCGATGACGAGATGGAACGTGAGGAAAATGGCTACGCCGCCCATCAAGGGGATCGGGGTGTGATGCATCTTGCGTTCGCCGGGCGCGTCTAGCACGTTCCACCGGATGGCGTAACGCCGCGCGAGCGCGGTCAACAATAGGGAAAGTCCCAGCGAAACGGCAAAAATGTATCCGTAAATGAGATACCAGTTCATTAAATTGATGAATGCTCCAAGAATGCGTGTGGCGCCGCATCAAACTTTTGCTGTATCAAGCGGCGGAGGGGCGCCGCTTCTACATTAGTGCTCCAATGCTTCCATGTACAACTCGAATTCGCGCCGCGCCACGGTCTCCGCGTGCAAGTCGGTTTCGACCCGGCGTTTGGCGTAGGCCCCCATGCGTTCTGCCAAGGCGGGATCTTCCAAGAGCATGTTGATCGCCCCGGCCAATTCCGCCGCGTCACGGGGAGGCGCGTTGAGCCCGGTTTCTCCGTGCCGGTTCACGAACTCGACGCCCGTACCCAGGCGGGTGGCCACCACGGGTTTCCCGCACGCATGGGCTTCCAGCATGGACAGACCAAACGCCTCGCTCCGCTCCACCGAGGGAAACACGAAGACCGCGCACGCGTGGAGATGGTTCACGAGGTCCTGCTGGTCAAGCTCGCCCGGAAAAGAAACCGGTACGTTTATTTCGCGGGCCAGTGCTTGGCATTTCTCCCGTTCAGGCCCGTCGCCCGCGATGACCACCGGGGCCTTGATCCATTGGGCGGCCTCGACGAGATAGGGCAATCCCTTGTAATACCGGTGCCTTCCCGAGAACAGCACGAACGGAGCGCCATACGTCTCGCGCAATGCGGCGACGCGGTCCGCGTCCGGCGTTTGAAAGGCCTCGGGAAGAATGCCCAGGGGCTGCACGCGGCAGCGCTCTCGAACGGCCTGAAGGACGGGCGAAGAACCCAGATACGCCTCGGACGTGGGCAGGATCATAGCAGCTTTGCGGAGAAATTGCATTTGAAGCGGGCCGTAGAAGCGCATGGCGGCGGCCTGGCGGACCACGTCGCTGTGGTAGCGCACGATGAGGACCGCCTTGGGCCGCGCCAACAACCACCCCAGCTCGGCGGTCGGGTTCGGCATGTGCACCACGCAGACATCCGCGTCCATGCGCCGGAGCCGCCACGGAAACTGGGGGGAGACCGGCGCGCTCTGGAAGCGGCCAAACTCGCCCGCCTCGGTTACCGGCGTTCCCTCGCGGTCCATCTGCCGGGTGCGCCAGTGGCGGCTGCACGTCAACGCGCTCACGCTCGCCCATTGCCGCTGGAACCGGCAACTCAGCGCGATGTGGCGTTCCATGCCGCCGCGGATGGGCGGGTCGAAATCCTTGTAGACGTGAACGATCTTCATGGGGTTGAGGAGGAGGCGCTCCTTACGTTGAAAAACCGCGCGTCAGTCCGGGGCTTCCTCCGCCTCACCGGAGGCGTCTGGAAATCCTTGGTTGCGGAAGAGAAACAGGCCTTCCTTTCCGGGGGCAAGTATGTCGTTCCATCCGTTGCCGGTGATGTCCTCCACCCAGAAATGAATGCCCGCGCCGCTGGCTTCGCTTGGCTCTCCGTAATCGATTATGGCCTCTTTGAAAGCGCCTCCTTCTATCTTGTAGTAATACACGCCCACGGGATCCCTGGCGCCGGGATCGCGGCCTTGGTGCGCCCAATACCGTTTGCCGGTGATCAGCTCCCGTTCGCCATCCCCGTCGAGATCAGAGAGCGCCATCGTGTGATACTGCGAACGCTCCGGCTCAATCATATGCTTGATCCAACGCCGGGCTCCATCATCGCCGCGCTGCTGTTCCTTCCAATATAACCCGTAATCGTGCGCCTCGCCCACGATGAGATCGTTCTTCCCGTCGCCATTCACATCATGCACGAGAATGGGGATGCTGGCGCTTTGGAGTTCGAATTCCGCGTTCCACTCCCACTCCTCGTTCATGGGATCCTCCGGCGCCTCGAACCATCCCCGGTGTGTCACGATGTCCTTGCGGCCGTCGCCGTTGATGTCGCCGGCGCCTAAGCCATGGCCCGTGGGCCGGGGCGAAATGATGTGCTTTTGAAACGCTCCCGTACCCTTACCTTCTTCGTCGCGCACCAATTTGTAGATGCGCTGGCGCCGGAAAGGGGTGTTGGGCAGGATCTCGTAATGTCCGTCGCCATCGATGTCGTGAAAGAGAATATACATTACCTCGCCGGGGGCGTCGATCACGTGGGTTTCCCACAATCCCGGCTCGCCTTGGGGATTCTCACGCCATTTCACCTTGCCGTCCCACCAGCCGCCCGTGATGAGGTCCTTGTAGCCGTTCCCGTTCACGTCCATGGGGAAGTTCGTGTAGTCGTCGTAATAATCCTCGACGGCGTCGATCTGGGCAATCCGGTGGGCCTTGTTGAAATCAGGGCCTTCGAACCAGTATTCGGCGGAGACAATGTCCATGACGCCGTTGTTGTTCACGTCAAAGGCGGTCGCCGTTTCGTAGGTTACATCGCCGATACGCTGCCGCTCGAACTCCAACGGATTCTCCAACTCCGGCGGGGAAGCGCTGACCCATCCAGCCGCCGCAAATAGAGCGAACCCGCCCGCCATCGCCCGCTTTGCTTGTTGTCTCATAAAGACCTCCGCCTCCGTTGTTGGTAACCCTCGTCTTGAAAGGAGCTTGGGGATATACGCGCGCTGCATATCTTGTCCAGCGATGGAGGTTCGACCTTCTTGCCCCTTTTGCCATCGCAGTGGTAGGCTATGGCCGTAGGGCCACCGACGGCTAACTTCATCAGCTTATCCCAAAGCGTTTTCTCTCAGTTTACCTTAACGTGACCAGGAATTGCCCGTAATGGCCGGTAATCCGCCTGAAACCACCATTCATCAGCGCTTCACGCATCGTGGCGCCACCCTGGCCACGGCGGAATCCTGCACGGCCGGGCTCGTGGGGCACAGGCTGACCTCGGTTCCCGGCGCGTCGGCGTATTATTTGGGTGGCGTTATCGCCTACAGCAACGGCGCCAAGGTCAATCTTCTCCACGTTTCCGAAGCGGATCTTATCGCGCACGGGGCGGTAAGCGAGCCCGTGGCGCGCGCGATGGCGGCGGGCGTCCGCGAACCGTTTGGGGCGGACTGGGGCATCGGCATTACGGGGATAGCGGGCCCAACGGGCGGCACGGCGGAGAAGCCCGTGGGGCTGGTTTACCTCGCCGTGGCCGGGCCAGACGCTGGCTATGCCGAACGCGTGGTGTTCGAGGGAAGCCGGGATCAAATCGTGGAACAGGCGGCGGAACGCGCCATGACCTTATTGCTGGAGCATTGCCAATGAGCGCAGGGTTTGTCCATTTACACGTTCACACGGAATACAGCGTCCTCGACGGAGCCGCCCGGGTGGCCGAGATCATCGAGCGGTGCCAACAATACGGCATGAAGGCATGCGCCATAACGGATCACGGAGCCCTGTTCGGCATCCTCGACTTCTATGAACAAGCCCGCAAGGCCGGCATCAAGCCCATCATCGGCGCCGAGTTGTATGTGGCGAAGGGATCGCGCACCGATCGCTCCGCCCGCTCCGCCAGCGATTCGCACAACCATTTTCTCTTGCTGGCGGAGAACGAGACGGGATACCACAACCTTTGCAAACTAAGTTCCTACGGTTACTTGGAAGGGTTTCACTATAAGCCGCGCGTGGACCTCGACCTGCTGGCGAAGCATAGCGAGGGGATCATCGCCACGAGCGCGTGCCTCGCGGGCGAGATTCCCCAGTACTTGATCCACGACGACATGGACCGCGCCAACGAGGCCGTCCAGAAGTACGTCGAGATTTATGGCCGTGATAATTTCCTTATCGAGGTGCAAGACCACGGCATCCCCGAACAAGTGAAGATCAACCCCATGCTGGCGGAACTAGCCGAGCATCATAAGCTCATGGTGGTCGCCACGAACGACTGCCATTACGTGGACAAGGAAGACGCCGAGCCGCACGAGGCCTTGTTGTGCGTGCAAACCAACGGCCAGCTCGACAGCGATGACCACTTCAAGTTCCCTGCGTCCGAGTTTCATTTCCGCACGCCCAACGAAATGCGGGACGTGTTCAAGGACTGGCCGGAGGCTGTGGCCAACACGGAGAAGATCGCCGAGCGCTGCAATGTCGAACTTCCGCTCGGCCAGCACCTTATCCCGGAATACGTTCCACCGGAAGGGTTTGATAAACCCGATTACCTGCGCCATCTTGTGTATGAAGGGCTCAAGGAGCGTTACGGCGAGCCCACGCAGGAACATCTGGACCGCGCGGAATTCGAGCTGGGGGTCATCGAATCCATGGGGTTCGTGGACTACTACCTCGTGGTCTGGGATCTCGTGAACCACGCGCGGAAGGAGGGCATCCCGGTCGGTCCGGGCCGCGGTTCGGGAGCGGGCAGCCTGGTGGCGTTCGCGCTGCGCATCACAAACATCGATCCCCTCCAGTATAAGCTGCTCTTTGAACGGTTTCTCAACCCCGAGCGCGTGTCCATGCCGGATTTCGACCTCGATTTCTGCTACATCCGGCGCGAAAAGATGATCGACTACGTGCGCGAGAAGTACGGCGAGGACAACGTCGCGCAAATCATCACCTTCGGGCGCATGCTCGCCAAGAACGTGGTCCGGAACGTCGGCCGCGTGCTGGGCATGTCCTATGGCGAGGTGGACCGCATCGCCAAGCTCATCCCCGACGAGCTCAAGATCAAGCTGAAGGACGCCCTTGAGCGGGAGCCCGAACTCCAGAAGTTGGTCAACGAGGATCCGCAAATCCAGCGCTTGTGGCGGCTGGCCTCGCGCTTGGAGGGCACGATCGGCAACTGCGGCACGCACGCCGCCGGGGTGGTGATTTGCGACGAACCGCTCACGGATCATGTGCCCCTGTTCCAGGCGGCGGGCAGCGATGTGGTGGCCACGCAGTTCGAGATGAAGGGCGTCGAAGAGGTTGGCCTTCTCAAGATGGACTTCCTTGGCCTGCGCACCTTGACCGTGGTGCACGAGGCCGCGCGGTTTGTGCGCGAGAACCAGGGCATTGAGCTGGATATCGACGAGATCCCCACCACTGACGAGACCACCTACGCCCTTCTCCGCTCGGGCAAGACGACGGGGGTCTTCCAGTTGGAAAGCTCGGGCATGCGCGACCTCGCCCGGCGCATCGGCCTGGAAAGCCTGGAGGAGGTCTGCGCCTTGATCGCCCTCTACCGCCCGGGCCCGATGCAGCTCAAGGACGAGTACATCGAGAACAAGTATAAGCCCGAACGCATCACCTACGCCCATCCCATTCTGGAGCCAATTCTTCGCGAAACCTACGGCATCGCCCTGTATCAAGAACAAGTCATGGAGATGGCGCGGGAGATCGCGGGGTTCACCCTGGGCCAAGCCGATATTCTGCGGCGGGCCATGGGCAAGAAGAAGGCCGCCCTCATGGCCGAGCAGCGCGAGGCCTTCCTTTCCGGCGCTCAGAAGAACGGCATTGACGCGGCCACGGCCGAAACGCTCTTCGGCAAGATCGAGCAGTTCGCGGGCTACGGGTTCAACAAGTCCCACAGCATGGCGTACGCGTTCGTGGCCTATCAGACCGCCTACCTCAAGGCGAATTATCCCGTGGAATTCATGGCGGCCTTGCTCACGAGCGAGTCCAACAATCTGGATAAGGTGGGCATTTACATCGCCGAGTGCCGGCAGATGGGCATTGAGGTGCTGCCGCCCGATGTGAACAAGAGCTACGCCTGGTTCAGCGTGGAAGGCGACGCCATCCGCTTCGGCATGGCCGCCGTCAAGAACGTGGGCGAGAGCCCGGTGAGCGCCATCGTGGCCGAGCGCGAACAGAACGGCCCCTTCCAAGACATTTTCGATTTCTGCGCCCGCTTGGACAGCCGGACCCTTAACCGCCGCGTGATTGAAAGCTTGAACCGGACCGGCGCCTTTGTGAACACGGGTTGGAACCGCCGTCAGGTCGAGGAAATGATCGATGCCGCGCTGAGCGAGGGGCAAATCAGCAGCCGCGAGCGGGCCAGCGGTCAAACCTCCCTGCTGGATCTCTTTGGCGAAGAGGGCGGGGGCGCCACGTACCATCAGAAACCCGATCTTCCGGAATGGCCGGAGGGCGAGATCCTGGCGTATGAGAAGGAATTGCTCGGGCTCTACGTAAGCAGTCATCCGCTCTCCCGGCACGAGGAGACCTTGACGCGCTTTACCTCATTCAGCCTAATGGACTTGCCCGAGATGCGCGAGGGACAGGAAGTGGTGATCGGCGGCCTGATCGCGAACGTGAAGCGCCATACCACGGCGCGGGGCAAGCGCATGGCCTTCCTTACCATCGAAACGTTGGAGGGGCCGTGCGAGGTCACCGTCTTCAACGACGTGTTCGAGGAACGGGTCTCGTTACTCGTTCCCGACGAGATCGTGATGATCTCGGGCCGGATCAACTGGCGCAACAACGAGCCCGGCATGATTGCGTCCGATGTGATGCCTATCGAAGAGGCGGAATCCCGCCTTACCCAAGCCGTCCACATCCGGCTGCAAACCGTGGGGCTTCAGGACCAGCTCCTCAACGAACTCGCCGAGGTCCTCGGCAATGAGCCGGGGTCCTGCGACGTGTATCTCCATTGCCTAAGCCCCGACCACGGGGAGGTCACCGTACACGCCACCGATGCGTGCCGGGTTCATCCCGGCAAGGAACTCAGGGAAAAAGTCGAGGCGCTCCTAGGCCCCGACACGCTGTGGTTCTCCGGCGGCAACGGGCTTCCAAGACATGAAAACTGACCCGACGGCGCTTTATTTGCAAGTGTGAGCCCTTGAGTGTAAGACTAAGGCCGTGGCGCGGCTTGGCCTTTAGATAGAAGAAACGGCCGCGTTAGCGGCCACAGCCGCTAGCCGGGGGGTGAAGCCCGCGTAGCGCGCGATACCCCCGATACCCCCGGATCATGGCGCCACGTTGATCGACCCCTTCAGGGGCGTGGCGCCTACGTTCAACGCATGCAGCCGGAGCAAATGAGGCCACCCTGAACCGCCGGCGCTTGATTTGCAAGTGGGAGGCCGCGGCTGTAAGACTAAGGCCGTGGTGCAACTCGGCCTTTAGATTAAAATACGACCGCGTTAGCGGTCACAGCCGGTAGCCGGGGGTTGAAGCGCGCGTAGCGCGCGATACCCCCGGATC
>JBKHFO010000061.1:0-16294 GCA_046540175.1 Candidatus Hydrogenedentota bacterium | reverse complement strand
GATCCGCGTTGCAGCAGGTGGGAAGGCCAGCGTAGAATAGGGGTCCAATTCGTAGGTGGGCTGGCGGAGTTAGATTGGGAGCACGGCGCGACGATGAATGGCGAAGCGGCAGAAACAGAATTCATAACAGAAGCCATGGCGCAAAACGTTATGCTGGGCTTTGCAGGGTTGTTCGCGTTCGTGGGGCTGATGTGGGCCCTCTCCCCATCGACGGTGCGCCGCATCGACCAACGCCTGCACAGCAACGGCGCCGTACGCACCGTTTCGCTGCTAGCCATGCTGGCTGGGGCCGCGTTTGTGTACCGCGGCGAACTGACGGCGTCTCCCCCCTTGGCCCGCGGGCTGGGCGCTTTGTTCTTCATCGTGGGCGGAATCGCTTTTCTGCTTCCCCAAGTGGCTATTGTGGCCGGGGAATCGGTCATGGACAGAAGCAACGCCCGGCTCCGGCTTTTTTGTCTGTTGTTCTTTATTCTTGCCGCCCTCTTCTATTTCGCGGGCTATAGTCCCCCACGGCCCACCGTGTAAGCGCTGGTTCCAGCTCTGGAGCCACGCTTCCCAGGCGGCCTTCGCCTCCCGGGAGATTCGCGCCATGCCGCCTGCGGGGTGTGGCTGATTTTCGGCACAATCGGCGCGCATCTTTAGCGTTTGGGATGGCGCCGTCTATCCGCGCGCGAGAAGACCAAGGTTTACGTCAGGATGCTTTTCCTTGGGCCTCCCCCAAAAGAAGGGCTAAAACGAAAAATCCCCCGCTTTGAAGAGGGGGATTAGGGTACGATTTGCTTGGTCTCGGCCGCGCGCCGTCCCCGGCGCGCACAGGGGTCAGGAGCCCACAATGCCCTGCCTGTAAGCGTTGAGGTAGTTCTCGCAATACTTGTCCCTGCCCATGAGCGTCTCGGCCGTGATGATCGAGGCCATCATCTGAGTGTCCGTCGGGTTGAGTATGGCGCCGTCCAGCCCCTTGGCGATGGCCATGATCATGAACACCCGGTTCACGAACTTCCGCTTGGGCATGTCAAACGAGATGTTGGAAAGCCCGCACATGTGATGAGTGTCGGGGAACTCCCGCTTCAGCGCCTCGATGGTGTCAAGAAACTCCACGCCGTATTTATCGTCGGTCCCAATGGGTTGCACGAGCGGATCAACGTAGATGTTGTCCGGTTTCACGCCTTTTTGCACGAGTTCATTGATCAGCCGATCGGCGATGTCCATGCGCTGATCCTTCGTCTCGGGCATCCCCTTGTCGTCCATGCACAGCGCAACCACCTTGCACTCCGCAGCCTCCACAAGCGGCATGACGTTGGCGTAGCGATCTTTTTCGAGCGATATGGAGTTGATCATGGGCACGCCCTTATGGGCCTTGAGCGCCTCCTCGATCGCCTCGTAACTCGGGCTGTCTATGCAGCAGGGCACATCGAGTTCACTCTGCACGGTTTCCACGAGCCAACGCAGATATTCGGGCTCCTTCTTCACAAACATGCCCGCATTCACATCAATGTAGTCCGCGCCGCCTTCGACTTGCTTGCGCGCGACGTCAATTATCCCTTGCGCGTCCTGATTTTCAATCAAGGGGCGGATGGCTTTTCGGCTTGCGTTGATTAACTCCCCTACTATCTCCACAGTAAGCTCCTCCTGTTATGGTTCTTCGTTCCCCCGGTCTTCGGCCTGTACGAGCCGCGAAACGACGCCACGGGCGTCATCGCATCATGTTACAAGAACCGTTTCTGTTCAACCCGGCCGCCGGGCTCCACTATGACGAACTCGGATGGGTTATAGGGTCCCTCGACCATCTTTCTCAAGAGGGACCAGTCTCCCACGATTTCTACGTACTCCAGTCCAAAATACTCAGCGTTCTCGCGGGCGACTTTCTTAAACCGCTCCATATCCGGACGCAACCCAAGGTCGATGAAGGCGATGGTTGAATAGTGTTGGAGTTCCTCCCGCATCGCCTCTTCCGCATCGGCCATGCCCACGCGCGCCGCGTACTCCTCCCGCATTGTGGTTAGCGGATCCTTGCCCTTCTCGATCCAGCCGGTCGTGAGGTAATACGTTCCCGGGCGTTGTTCAAACATCGCCTTGTATCGGTCCAGGGAGCCGAGATACATCCCGATGCAATCGTGAACCTTGGGGATGATTAACCGGCGCTCGCGCGCTTCGATCCCCACGACCCCGTTCGAGCACAGCCCGTACCCCAGAACAACCTCTTCAAGGGCGGAGGGAGCGGCGTCAAGTACAGCTTCCACCGCCTCCTTGATCCGTTCGGGATGCCTATGAAGCTCCTGTCCTATAAAGACGCAGTCTGCATCCGCGGAGGTTTCCTCGATAATCCGCGTCAGCTCCGGCTTAACGCCTTCACACGCAATTATGCGCTTTCTTGCGGAAGCCATCGGTGGACCATCACTCGGAAATCTTGGGGCTGCCTATCGCCCGCGCGGTGATGCGAGTAAGACCGCCTTCAATGGAGGTCTTCAATTCAACAAACGGATCGGAAACTCCTGTTTCGCTGACGGCTTCCAAAGCCCTCTCTTTGCAGGCCTTTTCACCGTATTCACATGCCTCTTCGTACTGGGCAAAGCTTACCTGTTCCCTGCCCTGTTGAAGGATGAAAGTGTACGTATCATCGCTGCTCTGCTCAAAGATGCGAGCTTCCCGGATTTCCATGATGCTCCCGGCGACCGCGCCGATCGCATTCGCCACTTCGTAATGCCTTGGCAGAACGAAGGGAGCGGACAGCACCCTCGCCACTTGCCGCAGAAAATGCTCCGCTGGCGCGCCAACGCCGGTTATGGGAAATCTACTGTCGATGTTTATGGAAAGATAGCGGCTTTCGTCCGTAAGCAGCTCTTGAAGAAGCCATTTGCCCCATTTGCCCTCAATGCGCTCCGGCATATTGGCTTCAAGCAGATCGTGGCTGGCAAGAAAGATTATGGCTTCTTCAACCAGCGTCTTGACGATGTAGGACACGGTGTCGTCAATGAAACCGCTCCTGCTTTTACCGTGAATGTGGGCGAAACACCGGACCCCCCGGTCGGCGACTTCCGGATCCCATAAATCCAGATCCTCCTTGGCCTGAAAGATGTCGGTGGGCGACATGGCCGCGACCTCGATGAGTTCTTGGTTGACAAGCTCCTCCATCGATAACTGAGCGGGATGATATACGCCAACCGCCTCCATCAGAAAGGAGACGCTCTTGGGACCATCGGAAAGAAAGTTCACGACTTGCTTTGCTCTATCGCCCAAAAACTCCCCGGATATGGAGGCCGCATCGTTATACAACGCCCAATACTCTAGATCGCTCTCCTTCCAGCTATTGCGGGGCTTGTTTTTTAACCCAAGAATCTCGTCCCTCGCATCCTCGTGTTCGGAAGCGAACCGGCATAAGGGGGTAACCTTTTCCGGACCAACAGTTGTATTCCCGTACTTGTCCAACCGGACCCGGCTGTCGCAGCCCAGGCACACCGTCCTGATGTGGCCCGTTTCGACGGATGTCCGGATGTTTCCTACACGCGCTCCTTGGGGAGACACCACCACTCTTCCATGATCCACAAAAGCCATGTCGGTCGTGGTGCCGCCCACGTCAATGACCAAGGACGAGCGTTTACGCGCAATGAAATCGCCCCCGATAGCGCTAGCGGCGGGTCCGGATAGAATGGTTTCAACCGGTTTTTGCACGGCTTCGTCACAGGGCATCAGCGTCCCGTCACCGCGCACGATCATCAGTGCGGCGTTCGTGATATTCTTGCGCTGGAGCGCGGCCTGCACGGCCTCGATGAACTCGTGCATCACATACACGAGGGAGGCGTTTAGCGCCGCCGTTGCCGCCCGTTTGATGGAATCGAGATGGGTCGATAGCTGGTGCCCCATCACCACGCCTAGATCGCAGTGCTTCCGCACAATTTCGAACGCCCGTTCCTCGTGATCGGGATTGAGCGGGCTGAAATAGCTCGAGATGGCTATGGCGTCTACCTGATCCTTATTTGCTTCGACCCACTCCCGTATGCCCTCCGTGTCAAGCGTTGCTTTTTGAACGCCTTGGGCGGAGTGGCCCCCCTCAAAATGCGCCACGACATCGGCGGACAGTTTATCCTCGAATCCAAACTCTTGGATCAGGTTTTTATCATAGCCTATCAAGAGAAGGGCCACCCTGCGCGTGTTTCCCATGGCGATGGAATTCGTCGCAAGGGTGCTGGATACGCCCACCAGTTTCACCGCTTCAGGCGTGTCGATTTCAAGCTGGTCTATTGCGCGAACGACGCACTTCTTGAGATCGTCTCTGGTGGTGAGCGTCTTTACCGTGCGGAGTATTTTCCTCGTCTTGTATTGAAGGAGGACTCCATCCGTAAAGGTCCCGCCCGTATCAATGCCGATGGCTAACCTGTCCATTGCTTGCTTTCCATGGCTATTCTAACCCGCCTGTTGCCCGGCCATCCTCGCTTCGGCCTCCTCGAGGATGCGCTCGATCTCTTGATCGGCTTCGGCCGGCACCTTTGAGCGAGGCCCCTCGTGCGTCGCCAGGATGTCGCGGGTCTTCTCGATGACCCGGTCCTTCATGGTCTTACACCCGTTGGCCTCCCAATCCTCGTAGCTGCTTCGCTCCATCAAGGTGGGCCGGAAACTCTTGCGGAACCACTTCATGGTGTGATCCTCGTACAAATAGTGTCCGCCCGGGCCGACCGACCTGATGATATCCAGCGCCATGCTTTCTTCATTCACTTCGATGCCTTGCTCTATTCTTCTGGCCATCCCGATAATCTCGTCATCCAAGACCGTCTGGAAAATGTCGCCCGTCTTGCCCGACTCGGTGTACCCATTGTCATGCACGAAGTCGGCTCCGCTCAGCATCGCCGCATGTATGGACAGCGCGGCCTCGATCGCGGACTGCGTATCCATCGCCTTCGTGTCGGTACAGCCCGATTGCGAGAACATCGGCAGTCCACAATAATGGGCCATTTCGGTCAGGCCAGCGCTTAGCAGGCTGAGTTCCGGCGCGCCGTAGGAGTAAATGCTATTGCGCATGTCGAGGATGGACTGAACCCCGCCTATGATGATCGGCGTGCCTGGGTTTATCAACTGAGACGCAATGACCCCTACCATGGATTCCGAGAGGGCCACCACTAACTGACCCGCATGCGTGGCCGGAACCGTGCCGCCGCCGATCGCGCAAGGGCTATACACCTGGGGTATGCGGTGCTTCGCGCAGTACATGCACTTATCAATGGCGTGGAAGTCGCTTACGAGAGGCGATATCGGCTCGCCGTAAAAGATGTAGTTGGGCTTGGCCCGGAACTCCTCCTCGCCGCCAGCCATCGCGATGGCCATGCGGTGCTCGTCCCGGCACCCTTCCACGCCAAACGACCAGCTCATGATGGGGGTGGTCGTATTGCGTATCATGTCGGCGAATTCGTAGACGTCCGCCAGCCCGTTGGTCACGTCACTGATGGAGCCGAGCGATTGCACATATCCGATATTCGGAAGCACATCGCACACCTTCGCCACGGTCGTCGCGTCTTTTCTAAGGTATTTGCGCCGCTCCAACGTGTCGGTGTCGATGAAATACGGCGGCGTGGGACCGGGACCGAAATAGCTCCTTCCCCGCTCGACCACGATCTTCCGGTCTGGGTTCCCGTCCCAAGGATATATCTCAAAAATGACGGGCAGCGTGCTCAACGCCTGCTTGATGATCTCTTGGGGGAAACGCACCGTCAGCCCATCTTTATCCACCTTGCAGCCCGCATCGGCAAAAAGCTTGCGCGCGCCCTCGTGGTGTACGGCCGCCCCCGTATAGCATAGCGTTCGCATCATGCCGTTAAAGAGGGTCTCCTTCTGATCATCGGAGAATATCCGAAACTGAGGAGACACATTCACCTTCATATTGGTCCTGGTGGATCCCATTGATAACCTCTGCTTGTATGTTTTCGGGTTAAGGAGACGAACCGCGCAGTTCCTGATGCTACAGCTATCGGGAATGGCGGTGGTCAGCGTCTTCCACGATTTTCTTGATAGCCCTCATCTTGTCCCGCGGTATCTCTTCCGGCCTGTGCGTGTCAATGATCTTCTGCGTCCTTTCGAGCGTGCGATCATTCATGCTCTTGCTTCCGCCGGCCACCCAGGTTTCATAGTCACCTCGATCCTGCAATTGGGGCAGGAACCACTCCTTCCAATGCTCGAAGGTGTGCTCGGTAGTGATGTATTCGCCGCCCGGCCCTTGCTTCTCAATGAGATCCAGGGCGAGGTGCTCTTCGTCCACTTGGATGCCCTTGCAGAATTGCCGGCTCATGCCTATCATCTCGTCATTGAGAACCAGGCTTTCCAGGCTGGCATTCGTTCCGCTGTCGATATACCCGACGTCGTGAACCAAATTGGCCCCCGAAAGATTGGCGTACAGAAGATTCGTCATCATCTCCGCCCCGGCCTGTTCATCGAGGACTTTTGAGTCCGTGCACCCTCCGGTGGAAAACATCAGCAGTCCGAGCCACTTCGCAATATCCGTGTTGGCGGCCGACGCGAGCGAAAGCTCGGGCGCGCCGTAGGAGTACGTCGATTTCTTCATGTCCAGGATGGTGGTGACCCCGCCCATGATAAGGGGCATCCCGGGTCTTTTCAGGTGGCAAAGGACGACCGCCAGCAACGTCTCGGCGAGCGACTGCACCAGCATGCCGGCTAACGAGGCCGGAGCAGTCGCTCCCGCGCTCGGGCATGGGGTGTACATGGCCGGGATGCCTTTTTCGGCCGCAAACAAAAGCTTCTCTATGGCGGTCCTGTCGTTCTTTAGAGGGGAAATGGGCTCGATGTACACGACAAACATCGGGTTGAGGCGAAATTCGTCCGAACTCCCCCGCAACACACACGCCATCCGCCACAGATCTTCGAGGCCTTCCCCATCCACACTGGTGAGCACCATGGGCTTTCTGCACTGCTCAAGCATCGCAAGAAACTGGTGCCGGTCATAGGTCTGCGGGTTGGGCGCGTCCCGCACGATCCCGTGCGACATGAAGAAATCATAGTTCGGGAGATAGTCCACAATACGCCCTGCAAGCTTCACATCTTCATAGGTCGTGGAACGCCGCTCGCCTGTCTGCCGGTCGTAGCAAAACGGCAAATCGGACCCCGTGCCGAATGAAACCGTGTCCTTTTGAAGCTTTGTGGTGCGTTTTCCGTCCACGCCGCTCAACGTGATCTTGCGTGGATAGAAGTTAAGCGCCTGCTCAACCATCGAAATGGGAATCCGGACCACGTTATCGGAAGAGACCACCGCATCACTGCGTCTAAACAGCGAAATAGCCTCCTCGTGGTACACGAACGCGCCAACCTCTTCCAGCACGTCGAGGGCGCTGTAGAATATCTCCTCTATTTGATCCTCGGAAAGAACCCTAAATTGCGGAGACGCATTGACTGAATAATTCATCTTCATATATTGAGCCTTTCCAAATAAAAAGCAGGCCAAAAGAACAGCCCCGTTGCCTGTTCACGCCTGCGGTTGGGAGCTATACAGCTTTGAAGTACTCTTCCGCCCTCTCGACGCCCGCGCGGGCATTGGGGGCATAAATATCCGCGCCGATTTCCTTGGCGAAATCATCCGTCACGGGAGCGCCTCCGATGATCACCGTCACTTCATCGCGTATGCCCGCTTCCTTCAAGCCGTTGATAATCTCGCCCATCCTCGCCATCGTCGTGGTGAGAAGGGCGGAGATACCCAGCACCTTCGGTTTATGTTTCTTAACCGCTTCCACGAAGGCCTCATTGGGCTGATCAATCCCCAGATTGACGACTTTGTAGCCCGCGCCTTCGAACATCATGGCGGCGAGGTTTTTCCCGATATCATGAAGGTCGCCGGCCACCGTGCCAATCACCATCGTGCCCGCGCTGGAACTCGTCTTCTCGAGTTCCTCGCGGATACAATCTATAGCATTACTCATAGCTTTAGCCGAACGAATTACTTCGGGCATAAACATCTCGTCGTTCTTCCATTTTTGCCCAACGGTTTCCATACCGACTATCAGCCCTTTGTTCATGATTTCCTGGACATCAACCCCGTTTTGGGCCGCTTCCTCGGTAAGTTGCTTGGCCTCATCAATCTGGCCTTTTACAATCGCTTCGCTCAGTTTGCTCAAATCCACGCTCATAACTCCTCCTTATCAATAAGTAGACTTCAGCGATTTGCGGAAGTCCTTTGTGTAGGGGCTAAATCATACCGCCGGCCGCCCGTTAAGAGACTGATGTCCGCCTCTTCCAGTAATGGCCATAAGAAGGCCATGGGCTTTCTATGTCACGTCTTGAGAGGCCCGGCTTATGTCTCGGATCAGTGCCCCTCCTTGCTTGCACGGCGCACGTAGCCGTCTCAATCCAGGGACAAAAACATTAGGTGCGGGCGGGGAGTCACGCTGTCAGCACGGTCTCCCCATCAAAGAGCCTTCTCGACAACGTTAAGAGACATGCACCCTATCATAAGTACATAGGATCTGTCAAAATTGGGCGTCTGACCCGCTTTTGGCCGGCGTATTGCGCGGAAGTCACGGATGCGGCCGCGGCGCCGCGCGTAGTTCGGCTGCGGTTAGTCAGTGGCGAGGAAAACCCGAACCGCTGTGGAATATTGCGCGGCTCCAGGGAGTTTGGTTAAGTTGAAGGCAGGCTGGAAGACGCTGCGGCGGTTCCTGCCCGCAGCGAAGGTGAACACCAAGAGGCATAATTGGTATAATAGCTTGTTGTGCGGTGAAGCCATTGGGCGCTCATGGACAAGAGCGGGGGGCCAATGGCGCGCCGGCAAGCGAGTAACCGTTTTCGCGCAGTCTCCTCACACGCTTTCCCCGCTTAGCCACAGCTGGCCGAGCCTCCCGCCGATCGTGATTTAGGAAACACGATAGCGCGGTAACCGTAAGCGCCGGGACTGGGCGACCAACCGGATAGGAAAGGGATCTCGCAATGTCTATGAACACGGAACAATCCTTCGGGGACAACCCTGTGGAAGTCCGCGACACGAACAATTACCAGTATGAGTACGTCCGCGGTTTTGTCGAAAAGTGGGACGACCTAATCGACTGGGACGGCCGGGCCAAGAGCGAAGGCGAGTTTTTCATCAATGTGCTCAAGGAGCGCGGCGCCAAGCGTGTCCTTGATGTGGCCTGCGGCACGGGATTTCACTCCGTGCGGCTCTTGGAGGCCGGCTTTGAAGTCGTCAGCGTCGATGGAAGCGCGGAGATGCTTGCCAAGGCCTTTGAGAATGGCCGTCAACGCGGGCATATCCTGCGCACCGTATTGGCGGATTGGCGGTGGTTGACCCGCGACGTTCAGAAGAACTTCGACGCCGTCATCTGCCTGGGCAACTCATTCACCCACATTTTCGCCGAGCACGACCGGCGCAAGACCTTGGCGGAGTTCTACGCCGCTTTGGTGCACGATGGCGTGCTTGTTTTGGACCAGCGCAACTATGACGGAATGCTGGACCACGGGTTTTCGTCTTCACACACCTACTATTACTGCGGGGAAAACGTATCCGCCGCGCCCGAGCACGTGGACGAAGGGCTCGCGCGGTTCGGCTACCGGTTTCCGGACGGATCGCTGTATCACCTCAACATGTACCCGCTTCGCAAGGCGTATACACGCCGCCTGATGGCCGAGGTGGGATTTCAGCATATCGAGACGTACGCCGACTTCCAGGAAACCCACCGTGGGGAGGATCCCGACTTCTACATCCACATCGCGGAGAAGGAGTATCGGGAAAGCACAGAGGAGATCGTGGAATGACACCAGACATCTCGGAAGCAGTGGATGCCGCCAAACAGTACTACGATAGCGCGGACGCCGACAACTTCTACCATACGGTATGGGGCGGCGAGGATCTGCACCTTGGCATCTACGAGTCGCCGGACGAGCCGATATTTGACGCGAGCCGCCGCACGGTCGCGCACATGGCGTCTAAGCTGAAAAACTTGAAGAACGACGCCAAGGTAATTGATGTCGGCGCGGGATTCGGCGGCTCGGCGCGCTATCTCGCCAGAACCTATGGCTGCGAAGTCGTGGCGCTGAACTTGTCGGAGGCCGAGAACGAACGGGACCGGCAGAAGAACAAGGAGCAAGGGCTGGACCATCTCGTAACAGTCGTGGATGGCAACTTCGAGAGTTTACCCTACGAAAACGAGAGCTTTGACATCGTTTGGTGCCAGGATTCCTTTCTGCACAGCGCGGACCGGGGTAAGGTCATCGAAGAGGTGACGCGGGTGCTCAAGCCGGGCGGCGAATTCATCTTCACCGATCCCATGCAGGCCGACGATGCCCCGACAGACAAACTTCAGCCCATTTACGATCGCATTAACCTCTCCAGCATGGGGTCCCCCTCGTTTTACCGTCAGAAGGCGAAAGAATGTGGTCTGACCGAGGTGGAATTCGAGGAACTCACCCCTCAGCTAACGCACCACTACGCGCGCGTGCGCGAAGAAATGCACAAGAAACACGACGCCCTCAAGGCGAACAACGTATCCGACGACTATATCCAGCGCATGGATAAAGGCCTCCAGCATTGGGTGGAGGGCGGTAAGAACGGCTGGCTCGTCTGGGGCATCTTCCACTTTCGGAAGTAACATGCTCTTCCCTACCCGCTAAACCAATCAAATCGAGCGCCCGCTTTTGGCGCACCCAAAGGCGGGCGTTTACGTATGCCCCCTCTACCCCCCGGCGCACATCATTCCCGCTAGCCCGCAGCCGCCCGCCGGCCCGGTTACCCGTCCCGCGGCCTTGCGGGCGCCCGCTGTCCGCACCTAAAGCCAAAGCCCTTCCCCCACAAATGCCGGTCACGGCGCCCCCAGCCCACAACACCGCGCGGCCCTTATAAAAGAGACGCTCCGGCGGAGGCCCTCGCGGGACCCCCGCCGGAGCGGGATGGTTATGGGTTACGCGGATTCGCGCGCTTTAGCGCACGCTTTTCCGCGCGGCCTTTGAAGAATGCTTGCGCAGACGCAAGCCTACTGCGGCGCTCGCTACCAGCAGCATCAGCGTGGCGCTGAAGTGCGGCATGGCCAACACCAGCTTCGACATCAGCACCACCGGCGTAAGAAGCGCCCGCACGATGGATGCCAGCATTGGACTCGCAGCCACCGCATCCGCTATTGGCGGACTCACCCGGTAGTACGTGTCCACCAAGGCCGTGCCAACGGAGCTTTCAAGCAGCACGTTGTCACGCACCGAGCGAAGGACGCTGACGTCCTCGGCCATCGGCGTGCCATACGCGGCGGTCGCGATGAAGCAAGCGCTGTCGGACCCGTCATCGTCGCCCAGGGCCGTCAGAGCAGCCAAGGAGGCCAACACGCCCAACAGCACCCTGAGCAGGTTCGCACGCGGTTCTTCATAGGTGAAGCCGCCCTCGATCCGGACCACCTGGAAGCCTTCCTGCTTCTCACCGTCATCCGACACCTGCGGGAACAGGAGCACGATGTCGACCGTGTCGCCGGCATCCGCCGGTTGCTCAGGCGCGGTGACTTGGAGCAGACTCTCGTCTTCACCCAGATTCTGGATCTCCGCCGACGCATATGCATCCGGATCCTCCAGGTCTTCGCCTGTGCCGAAGAGAACCTCGGCTGGCCACGCGATGCCCCTGCCAGTGATATCGACCGTGTCGCCGGGCACGCCACTCTCATCGGCCGTGGCTTCACGGACATCCTCTGGCGTAGGCGCATCCGTGCGCAGGGCAAACGCCGAGTCCAGGTTAAACACGCGTGAGGTGACTTCCGCCACTTCGTCGTCTTCGACCACGAAGTCGGGTATGGTCACGTTCGACTCGTACCGGCCTGGAGCGATTTCGGCCATGAACTCTTCATCGCCGAACGCGTAATCGAAGTCCGTCGGCAGCGAGAAGGTGGACACGAAGCCGTCCTCAATGTCCTCCTGCGCCACGTCGGCCTCGCCCAGCGGATAGCTCACGCTAGCTGGCGTCTCCGCGGTGTTGAAGCTCACCTCGCGTTCATCGAACGGATAGACGCTATCGTACAGATGGACATTGAAGTTCCACATGTCCTCGATGGCGTCACCGGTCAGGTCTTGCGTGGCGAACAAGCCGGGCTCACGCGTCACACGCGCGATGGCGTACACATCCTCGCCTTCAAACTCCTCGAAGGCTTCCTCATCGGCTGGGATGCTCAGGGAGCCGCGTGTCATCTCCGGCGTATTGGTGAGGATCACTTCGCGCTCCTCGGCGCCTTCTACGGCGTCGAAATACAGGGCCGTCGTGAAGACTTCGCCCGTATTCGCCGTCGCGCCCTCCACGGCCGGCATTTCTGCGATGCCGTCATCCGCGGATACGGAAACCGTTTCACCGGTCCACCGCACGTAGGTGTAGGCTTCTTGCCGCGTCGCGGCGTCTTCGCCGTCTTCCACGCGAACGGTCGCGTCGATCTCCGCCGGGCCGCCATCGGTTACGCCTTCGAGAGCCGGCACAATGACTGGCAGCTCGGTAGACGAAGACGGGTATTCATCCGCGGGCGCACGCTCGGCGAGGATTGCGTCCTCCTCGTCGGCCCCCGGCGCATTGAAGTAGACTTCGGTGTTGTCCGTGAACCCGAAGTCTTCTCCTTCGAGTCCGACGATGGTCGCCACTTGACCGCCGAACAGCCAGCCGGCGCTCGGCTCGACGTCCATAATGGCCAAGCCCTCGAGGTACTCATAGCCCTCGCCTTCTGTGGCGCGGGAGATCGCGAACTCGGTGGCATCGCTGGGATCCTCGACCCGCACATCCACGCCGCCAACGCGATCGCCGTGCGGCGACCTCACCGTAACCGTCTGGTTGTCCTGCTTCAGGCTCTTCGTACCGACAACCTGGGCCTCGTTTCCGCCGAAGTGAACAATGGCCGACGGCGGGGTCTCTTGCTCGGCGCCGACGTTGAAGAAGCCGTTCTGGCCAACCTCATTAGGCACTTCGTCCGCCTCAGGTGTCGCCATCGACAACGTAGCAACTTCAAGCGGCGTCTCCGCGCCTTCGGCCCCAACAACCTCAAATTCGGCCGTTACCAGCGGGAAGGGATTGAGCTGATCACCGGTGGGATCGTCGCCAAACTGGTCAAACGTGGTGATGGGCCGTTGCCCTGTTGGCTGAATAACCACGTTTAACTCGCCTGGCCCAACCTCGTTAAACTGCAAGGTGTGGTCATACCACAGATCAACTTCGTCCGCCAGACGCACCGCGTCCTCACCGTCAGCCAACGAGAGCACTTCGGGATCGTACGTCAACCGGAAGTTGATCGTGGAAGGCGCTTGGCTGGCATCGTCCTCGGGATCTTCCAAGATGACGTCATCGCCGCGGAACAATTCCACCGGAAGTTCAACGGTCTCGCCGCTCTGGGCATGGCTGCTTCCGACGCGCAACACAGTGCCTGTGGTCACGTCATCCATGCCTACCGGCAGATTATCCCCGCGAATCTCGACGTCATCGCCACCGCCAATCGGGCCTTCATCGGGCACGATCTCGTTGATGGCCATATCCACGCTCTCCGGATCGACAAACGTTAGATCCAGCGCGTTCGACACCTGCAATACGGGGGCGTCAAACACGTCGTCCCCGAACGTGGTCACCACATAGAGGCTGGACAGCGCCTCCTCGGCGTCCTCCATATCCCATGCGGGAGTAACCACTTCCAGTTGGTCTTCCTTGATAACGTTCACGCTTTCCGCGGGGATATCGTTCTCGGGATCGCGGACGCCTTCCTCGACACTGAAGTACGCTTCGATCTCGGCATCCACGTCCGGACTCTCGAAGCCCATGCCGCCAACGGTTAAGGTGTACCCGCCGTCGCTAAAGACGCGAGACGGATCCAGGCTCGTCAAGACCGGCTCCATCGGAGTGTACGTGTAGCCGCCCTCAAGCTCGCCTTGGAAGTTGTTGGCCAAGGTGACGACGACATCAACGGACCCGACCTCGGCCGGCGAAGTCACGCCAGTGATCCGTTGGGCGGTCTCCGCAGCTGCGTTTTGCAACGGCGCGCCATTAAAGTCGACTGCGCCCAGCGCTCCAAAGCCGGCGCCAACCAGCGCGACGTTCGTTCCGCCGAGCTGCGTGCCTGAACTGGGATCAATGGTTTCGATCTCGGGCCCGACATACGTGAAGCCTTCTTGCATCACATCGGTTTGGTCATCGGCCTCGACCGTGACATCGACATCAACCGACGCCGCAGGCTCATCCAGCGGAGTAGCCTCGGGCGCGATAACCGTGATAACGGCGCTCTGCGTATCCGGAACCTCTTCAACGGACACCACCTGCGCCTCGTTGTCACCAATGTACACGGCGGGTTCGGCGTCGACTGGCAGGTTTTCCACCGTAACTTCAATCTCGGCGCCGCCGATACTGTAATCTTGCGGTAGCCCTGTCTCGAGGTTCTCAACTTGGGTAATCTGCACATCCGCGGGCGTAAGGAAGGGCGCCAGAAGCGACAGATCATAGATCTGCGCCGACATTACGCCGGCATCCACAGCGCTTGTTACACCGGCTTGGTTCCAACTGCCATCAGGCTCAACAACGATGCTCGCCTCGCCGTTATCCCCCTCGCCGACCTCCATCACGTCGCTGGGGTAGGAGAGGAAGCGCGCGTTCTCGTCGCCAGCTAACGCCACGCCTTCCATCACGAGGCTCACTTCGTTGCCTTCGAGCCGTTCCGGAGAAATGGGCGCATAAGACGCCCCATCGTCATCCGACACGAGAATGGTCAATTCAACAAGCTGGCCATTCTCCACGAACTCGTGCTCCACGTCGGGCAACAAGGCGGCTTGGTCTTCGCCAACAAGCGCCTCGGCGCTGTCCGCGGCCTGCACAACCAATACCGCCGTCTCGCCTTCTTCGATCAGACCTTCGGGAACGGCGACGGTAACCGCCCGGTCAGGATCATCGGGATCCTGCAGCGCAACCATCACACCTTCGGTTGGAATCTCGACAAGCTCCTGTTTTTCGCCTTCGGCCACATCAAGACGCGCGGTGACGACCCGGCGCCCGCCGAATTCAGTGTCCAAGTTGGCTACCCAGCGATCACCCACCTCCATGTCCAAGGCGAATGGATCGTCCGGAAGGCCGCTGCCGCTCGCATCGGCGTCGGACGCCTCGGCCCGAAAACTGATGTCGCCGGAAACTTGGTCGTATGTCGCAGCGCTTTCTGCCAAAGCGGTGATCGTGAAAGTAGCGCCGTCAGTCAGACCGGGCACAAAGCCTAGCCACGGGCGTTGCTCACTGCTCACCACATCCTCACCGCCCCGCGAAAACTGGACGCTGTCCGTGTCATCCGGCGCATCTGTTTCGGCCTGGACCGAGAAAGGCTGGCCGTCCGCCCAATCCGGGATAAACACACTCGCGGAATCTCTGCCGGGCTGGACGAACCGCACCTGCTCCATGTAGGTTTCATCCGCCTGCTTCAACTCGTGAAGTGTGAGATCAACAACGTCCGAACCGCCTGCGCCGGCAAGGTACAACCCCGCCACGCCCGGCTCCAACGCCTTGACCTGCGCCGCCAAGTCGCCAGGGGTCGCCGAGAGTTCAGCCTCCCCCTCACTGGCCAGCGACCAGTCCACTTCTCCCACGGGTAACAGACTGCCGTCACTGAGGTCGAGCGCACTAAAGCCTTGCTCGCCTCCCGCGGGGATACTAAACTCGTCGCCTACTGGGGTCTGACCGTCGACGCTGATCGCAACGCCTTCAGACCCGTCGGCCGCTCGCGCCGCATGGTCCTGGTCCTTGACGTGCGCCGGCAAAAAGCCGATGGCGAACGACGAGAGCACCACCATACTGACGAGCGCGGACAGAAACAGCTTCTTTCTGCTCCCCATATTACGTTTCTCCTCTCTTGTTTGGACTTCCCCAATGCTATTGGGCTTTCAACGATGGTAATTGTACATACTTACACGCGAGCGACGCAAACAATACACGCCGCACGCCCCCCGACCAGGATTCAGACTCAAGCAGCCAACATAGGAACACTCCCGCCAAGGCCAGAAGTCCGGTACAATCGCCGGCCGCCCGCAAGGTAGCCACACGCTCCTTCCAAGCGGATGTTGAACCATTATACGGGCGCCTCGCAAAAGTGTCAACAAATGATTCTCTACCGAATTCTCTGTGCCCGCGGCATGTAAGAGGGCAACCCACACGCCCCCGATCGTTACTAAAGGAATTATCCCGGAATCCGCCACGAGGTTCCCAGCCGATCGACATCAAGGGCATCATCCTGCATTGCGCGCCCTTTCCGTAGGTGCTACAATCCGTCGCCATGCGGCGGATAGAGGGGTGCTACAATCCGTCGCCATGCGGCGGATAGAGGGGTGCTACAATCCGTCGCCA
>JBKHFO010000060.1:0-16608 GCA_046540175.1 Candidatus Hydrogenedentota bacterium | reverse complement strand
TCACCCTCATTCCGCGCGCCTCACCGTCATCCCCGCGAAAGCGGGGATCCAAATCTCGAGAGCACCAAGCGCCGCGTGGATCCCCGCTTTCGCGGGGATGACGAGGGGCGGGTGGGATTACCCTCAATCTTAGAATGGAACAAGCACTAGCGCGGTCAAAACTTGAAGATGGGTCGGAAGGCTGCTCCCGCGCCAATTCAATATCGGCAGCCCATGACTGCCGCAACCGTGAACCGGGAATGCGCGGCCAACGGATACTGTTTGGCGAGCAGAACGATTAACGATCATTTGGTTTGGCGAACGGGGCCCCACGGAAGGTCGAGGCGGCTCGGTTATCGCCGGTCACAATGCGAGACGGGGAGGAAACGTCCTTATCTTCCCCCACACACAGAGTCAAAGAGGGAGGCGCCATATGCGTTGGACAAAGTATGTTGTGTTGGCGGGGTTGGCCGGCGTGCTCGCCCTGGGAAGTCGATCGGCACATGGAGAGGAGACCTTTGAGCCGGCGGGACTGTTGCTCACGTGGCAGCAAGATCCCTTGACGACCATGACCATTGACTGGCGCAGCTACGAGGAGCGCGATAGCGTGCCGCACGTGTTCCCGAACTACCACGTTCCCGCTTACCCTTCGCATCGCAGCTATGACGGCGGCGTCCAAACACAGGTACGGGAGAATTGGGTCCCGCTGTTCGAGGGAAACAACATCCAAGTGGCGTTCGAGAATCACGACCACGCCTACAAGCGCACCTATCCCATCCGTGATGGCGAAATCTCGTCCGACGGCATCGTCTACTTGGGCGATGGCGCGTGGGGTGTTGGAACGCGCAGCGGCGATAGTCAGGATGAATGGTACATGGACCAGTTCGCAAGCGAACGGCACGCCATCATCGCCACCATACATGGCGCCCATCGGAAATTCGTGATGGTGAATGAACACGGTGAGATCATCGACGAGTATCCCCGCTAACGGGCCGATTTCAGGGTAAAAGCTCACCAGTGACTGACGGGGGAGGGGCGGCGCAAAGCCCCGGCGCGGCCCCTCCCCATGTATATTCCCCTCACGGGTTGCCCCGAAGTGGCGCGGCCCTTTAGACTAATGTGATTGACGAATTGGGAAATGACCCCTCGTAACGAAAGGAGGCGATATATGAAACGCGTGGTTGTCACCAAGTATGGAGGGCCGGAGGTCATTCAGCTTCAGGATGCCCCCGAACCGCAACCCGGCCAAGGCGAAGTCTTGGTGCGCGTGCAAGCGGCAGGCCTGAACTATGCCGACATCATGCAGCGGGAAGGCTACTACTTAGGAGGCCCCACACCGCCGTTTGGCGCGGGCTTCGAGATTGCCGGAACCATCGAGGGCCTCGGGGAAGGCGTTACCGAATGGCGCGAGGGAGACGGCGTCATGGGCTTCTGTTCCAATGGGTTCAGCGAATGGGTGACGGTTCCCGCCGCCAATCTGCTGCAAAAGCCAGATTCACTGGATTTCACCCAGGCCGCGGCGATCCCGGTCCAGTACTTCACGGCGTATCACGCGCTGTGCACGCTGGCGAACATCCGCGCGGGTCAGGTGGTGCTCATTCACGCGGCGGCCGGCGGGCTCGGCACGATGCTCGTGCAGATCGCCAAGCTTCGGGACGCTATGGTGATTGGCACGGCCAGCAGCGACGAGAAATGCGCGCTCATCCGCGAACTCGGCTGCGATTATCCCATCAACTATGCGAAAACGGATTTCGAGGCGGAGGCCGGCAGCATCACGGGGAACAAGGGATGCGATCTCATCATCGAATCGGTGGGCGGAGAAGTGTTTGATAAGAGCCTCCGGTGCATGAAGACCCGCGGATGGATGATCGTGCTTGGCATCGCCAGTGGACAAGTGCGCCAGGTGGACACAAGTCACATGCTGTTCCACAACCTGACCGTATCGGGCTTTCATCTCATGGCCTACACCCAGGACAAGGAAGCCATGGAAGCGGGAGGCGCGGACTTGCACGCCTGGCTGGCTTCGGGCGCCTTGAAGGTCATCGTGGGCCACACCTTCCCCTTTGAGCAGACCGCCGAGGCTCAGAAGCAGATGGCCGCTCGCCAAACCTCGGGCAAGGTGGTCTTGACCCCCGGTTAAGAGGGGGGGAACGCTGCCCCGATTGCGTAAAGCAAGCCCACAGACGGACTTGCATCTCCCGGGCCCTGCTTCCTATAATGCAGCATCCGTTCATGCTTGGGGAAACTGCTTAGGGGCAAAGATGGGTGCGCGTTCCGTCCGTGAACGACAGAGAGGAGGGCTTTTCCGTGAGCTTAACCAAACGCGATCTCATCCTTCACCTCGCGGAAACGTTGGGTATGCAGCAAAATGATATCGCTAAAATCGTAGATACAACGCTAGCCACCATCGCCGATTCGTTAGCTGAGGGAAAACAGTGGGAACTCCGGGACTTCGGGGTCTTCGAGGTGAAGTCCCGCCTGCCGCGGAAAGGAAGAAATCCACGTACGGGCGAGGCCGCGGTTGTCCCCAAGCGCAAGGTGGTGGTGTTCCGGGCCGGGAAACGTATGAGGGAGCAAATCGCTAACGGAACGGCTCATATCGCCGGGTCTCCGTCCAATGGATCGACCCGCCAACAGACGTCGCTTTCTTCTTCGGCTTCAGAATCCGAGACAGCCTCCGCAGTGAAGGAGACCACCCGCATCTAGATGGCGGCGAGACGTTGGCGGGCCATCTGCTCATCTTGTAGGCGCCCCTTCTGAACCTCGCCGCACGTCATAAAGGGGTGGGCTGGCGCTGATTTTCTCAAACCATCCCAGAAAGCACGGACTGTTACCATGAAAATGCTCGCCACTGACACCAGTACGGACATCTTGACGGTGGCCGTGTGCGATGAGGAGGCCGTGCTTGCCGAACTCGCGGTCCACGCTCCCCGCACCCACTCCGAACGCCTTCTTAGGACGGCGGACAATCTACTCGCGCAGGCGGGGCTATCCCTCGCGGAACTGGATGCCTTGGCGGTGGGTATTGGTCCAGGCTCCTTCACGGGCTTGCGAATAGGAATTGCGGCGTGGAAAGGCTTGGCGTTAGGCGCTGGGCTGCCATTAGTGGGGGTTCCCACCCTGGACGCCTTGGCCCGGCTGCATGCCGAAGCGGATCGGCCAGTATGCCCCGTGCTGGACGCCCGAATGGGCGAGGTCTTTTACAGCATCCACGATCCCGGAGCGCAAGGGATGAGCCGGCGCTTTGGACCGGCGGTGGGGCCGGTGAGCGAACTCATCGCGCGAATCGACGGCCCCGTACTCCTTGCCGGCGACGGCGCCATTCGTTACCGGGAAACGTTGGCGGCCGGCTTGCCTGAGGCGCGATTCGCCGCGCCGTTGCAAAACCATGCCCGGGCGGCCGCGGTTGCGTTTGAAGGATTGAGGCTACTCGAAGCCGGGAACCCGGGAGACGCAGGCGCGGTTCGTCCCGTGTATTTGCGGAAATCCCAAGCCGAGCGTAAACGGGAGCAAGCAGGGACGTGAGCGCGCCGGAGCCCGATAAGGCGGCGCAGGTTCGATTCGAGGAGATGACCGAGGAGCATCTCGACACCGTCTTGGCGATTGAGGGGGAAGCGTACCCCGAGCCGTGGACACGCGGCATGTTTCAAGATGAGATACGAAACCGGCTCTCGTACATCTATCTGGCGCGGCGCGAGGAGGAGGTGGTGGGGTATTGCGGCTTTTGGCTCGTGCTCGAAGAAGCTCACATCACCACCGTGGTCGTCGAAAAAAACCACAGGGGAACGGGCGTGGGACGCCGCTTCATGGAGTTTCTCCTTGGCAAGGCCCGCGAAGCCGGCGCCCGGTACGCGACGCTTGAGGTCCGGGTCTCAAATACCCCGGCCCGGCGGCTTTACGAGACGTTTGGGTTTTACGAGGTTGCGGTGCGCCCTAAGTATTACCCCATCACCAAAGAAGACGCCGTCGTGATGTTAAAAGAGCTGGTGTAACACACCTTGCCTTGTCTTAGAGGTGTTCGCGCGCGAGTTCCTGGGTGAGGAATTCGTAGGCGCTGTCCACATCGTCGAAGAAACGGAACAAATTCAGGTCTTCCTCCGAAATCATGCCCCATTTCGCCAAGGCCTCGAAATTCAGGACTTCCCGCCAGAAATCGGTTCCGTAAATCACAATAGGCAAGTAGCTCGATTTTTTATTGGTTTGAACCAGAGTGAGGAGTTCGAAGAGTTCGTCCAACGTGCCAAATCCCCCCGGGAATATCACGAGGGCCTTGGCCAAATAGACAAACCAGAACTTTCGGATAAAGAAGTAATGAAACTCGAACGCCAACTCGCCGGTTTGGTACGGGTTAGGCGTTTGCTCGTAGGGCAGACTAATGTTAAGGGCGATTGAGCGCCCTCCCCCGTTGTTGGCGCCCCGGTTGGCCGCTTCCATAATACCTGGTCCGCCGCCCGAACAAATCATGAAGCGCTCGCTTGCGGAATCAACCGAATGGGACCAGCGCGTAAGACGCTCCGCCAGTTCGGCGGCGTCGGCGTAATACCGGGACATGGTACGGTCCCGCTTGGCCCGTTCATGCGCCGCAACCAAGTGCGTGGGCGGGGCTGCCGTATCGTCCAGCTTCTCCTCCAACCGTTTCAGGTTCTCCTGGGCTGTTTCGGGAGACGGCACACGCGCGGAGCCAAAGAACACAATCGTATCGCGCACATTCATTCGGCGGAAGCGGGCTTCCGGCTCAAGGAATTCGCACAATACCCGAACCATCCGGGCGTCCGGACTGTTAAGAAACGACAGGTTTTTGTAGGCCTTCTGGATCGTCTCGGTTTCTTGTTCTTCTGCTTCGCTGAGAGGGATATCTTCCATCATGTAGCGCCAATCCTCCTGCTCAAGTTCGTCATGCAGCAGCCAAATGGAAAGTAAAGTATATCATGTACGCCCCCTGTCTTACCCTGGCGCCGATGGGGCTCATTTGCGAAGGTTGGAGAGAACACCCCCGAGAATGGGAACTCGGCTGACAAGCTTGCGGAACAATGGGCTGCATGGTAAGGTTACATTCAAAGATATGTAATCTTTCGGGATTTGGAACGAACATCACGAGGTTTAATGGATTACTGGGGTCTCTACGTACTACTATTGCTCATCATCTCCGCTCGAATCGGCTATATGTGGTGGCGGCCCCGGCGGGTCCGTCGCATTTGGGAACGAGGCCTGGCGGCGCTTGAGCAAGGCGATTATGCCGCGGCGGAAGGCGATCTGCGAACCTGCACCAAGATCGAACCCACTTTCTCGCCTGCCCGGCGGCTGTTGGCCCGCGCGCAGGTGAAGCTGCACAAGCTGGATGAAGCCGAGGAACAACTGCAGATGGCCTCGAAGTTTGAACCCAAGAATGCGGAGGCCCATGCGGAATTGGGGCTGTTCCTTGCCCGCTACACGCGGGGCCGGGAAGAAGAGGCGGTGGACGCGCTAAGAAAGGCTGTTACGCTGGCGCCCGGTTTGCGCGAACATCTCCGCCGCGCGCAGGGCGTGGAGCGGCTGCTACAGCACGAACGGTTGCGGACCGCTTTGGAGGTTTCGTCCCCTACGCATGGGGATGAGCCTTTTGATACACCTCCCTGAGCCGTTCGACGCTGACGTGCGTGTAGATTTGGGTGCTGGACAAGCTCTCGTGTCCAAGCAACTCCTGCACGACCCGCAAGTCGGCCCCCGCGTCGAGCATGTGCGTGGCGAAGGTGTGGCGCAGGGTGTGCGGGCTGACATCCGTCCGGCCGGGAAGCGCTTCGCGCGCGTACCGCTCAATGACCCGTTGAACGCTCCGAGTCGTCAGGGGACCGCCCCGCCAGTTCACAAAGAGGCGGCGGTGTTGGGGCGCTCCTAATTCCATCCGCGCGGCGAGATAGTCCCGCAACGCCTCTCCGGCCGGGCCGCCTAGATACGCGATGCGCTCCTTCCGCCGCTTGCCCATCACGCGGATCGTCCCGCCAGTGAGGTCCACATCGTCCAGGAGCAACCCCGCCAATTCCGCCGCGCGCACCCCGCTGCTGTAAAGGGTTTCCAAAATGGCCTTGTCGCGCTTCCCCAGCGCATCGCTCGTCTCCGGCGCTTCGATGAGGGCGGTCACCTCCGGGATGGAGAGCACGCCGGGCAGATCGTGCCGTTGCTTGGGGGTTCGCACCCCGTGCGCCGGGTCGTCGCCGATAACACCTTGCCTAACGAAATACCGGTAGGCGGCGCGGATGGAGGCCAGTTTGCGCGCGGTGGTCCGGGCGCTCGCGCCAGCCGTCTGCACATGGGCGAGAAAGGCCCGCACGTCATTGCGTCGAGCCCGCGCGAGACAATCGAACGAGGCCGGGGGTTTCGCCTCGTCTTCATCCTCGAAAGCGGCCGCGCCCCGCCGGACATAGTCGCAGAACTGGGCGAGGTCCGCCATATAGGCCCGCAACGTATGGGTGGACAACGCGCGTTCGGAGCGCAGATGCTCCTCAAAGCGCACAATGGCCTCGTCTTCCCGGGCGGCTGTTTCCGGCGAATGGTCACTCATCGCTTTGGGCGCCCCAACAGGGTGATCGGTTCATGGATTGGTAATGTTTATTGAAGCTGGCAAGCGCGACGGCCATGTATCTCAAAGGGGCCGTCCGGCCTAATGGAAACAACTCGCCGGTCACCAAAAGCCTTACGCCCTAACCGCCCTTCGAGATCCAACGCCTAAAACTTGATTTGGCTGCCTGGAAAATCCGCAAGGTTGAATTGGAGCCGCACGTCCCAGCCTCGTTCCCGGCGGCGGGCCCTGAGGGCCGCTTCCCAACAATGCAGCCGGCGCCGCACGGCATATTCTTGGCGAACCAGCTGGCTGCGCTCGAAATCGTAGCGGTGTTCAAAGGAGATGGCCCAGTTTTCATCGGGCCGGAATCCCATGCCATAGAGGATTTCGCGGTTGAAGACTTTGTTTAATGTTTCCGTATACGCGAGGCCCGCCTTGGCGTGGAAGTCGCCCCCCAGCGCCCGGTCGTCGTAGTAGAGATAGCTCATAAGCCGCCGGTAACTGCCGTATTGCGCGTTGAAACGGAACGTCTGCTCTGGGTCGAAGGGACGACCGACGGCTCGCTCGAAGATCTCCAAGGCGGTGCGTTCCGTGAAAAAGGGTTCATCCAGATCCCGGCGATCGCTTGTCGTGTGATGTTCCCACGCCGTTAGAAATCCCCACCACGGACGAGGCCGCACATCCAACTCGGCTTCGTAATAGCTGGCCGAACGCAGCTCGGTCCAGAGGTCCTCCCCATGAAACAGCGATAACCGCCCCACCTGCCAGACCTCCCCCGTTTCGGCGTCACGCCCTTCCACAATGTTGTCGATCGTAGTATCAATCCGGGTCCGGCCGTAGACATTGTCGTAATAGTCAAAACGAGGTACGCGATCCAGGCTAAGCGTGGGCTTGGGCCGATAAGAGATCGTTACAGAGGGCTGCACGTAATGGCGAAAGCCCGAGAATCCCAAAGCCCCATCGAATTCGCGGTGGAGCCGGGTCTGCATGGTCGCGCCCGTGAGCGCGGAAAACCGGGCGTTGCTGCGGTCCGCCCGGAACTCCTTCGAGTAGTACGCGCCCTCCAACTCCACAAAAGGAGTCAACTTCGCCGCTTCATGCACCGGGAAATCGCCCGTGAACCGTGTGGTGTTGACCACGCGGAACGCCCGATCCTCCGCCGGATGGCGCTCATTGTAGCCCACAATAAGGTCGTTCGTGACATACAGCCCCTCCGCAAGCTCCCGCTCCAGCAGATGGAAGGTGGCCTCGGGCAGGCGGGCGGTCTCCGTCACAAAGTCATTGGCGTTGGGGCGCACGGTCGCGGTGGCGATGAAGCCGGGACGGGTGTGGGCAATATTTACAAAGCTGCGGGGCTCGCTTCGATCACTGAACTCGTCGAAGTAGAAGTCCTTGTAAAAATCCCGGCCGGTCCACTGCTCAGAACGCGCCAGAAGCACCGTGTTCGGACTCAACTCCTGGCGGTGAGTCCAATCGTAGTAGCCACGTTCCTCCGTGGTGTAAAGGGAGCGGAAATTGCCTTCGGAGCGGTAAAGCCATGAACTGGGTTCAAGCATGTAGTCATAGCCTCCCTCCAGTCCAAAACCCACGCCTTCTTTCTCCGTGGGATAAAGCCGCCCACCCAAATCCACGTTGCGGTCCACGCTGAACCGCTGGCCGATGTTGGCGTAATACCCGAGAACCGCCCGGCGGCCGCTGTCGAATTCAAGGTCGAGATGGGCCGCTTCCCCAATGCGCTGGGTCCACCGCGGCCAATAAACGGGCGGACTCATGCCGAAGGCCTCCAGGCGGGCGCCTGTGCCCATGATGCGGTCATCCTGGCGAAACACGCCCTCGTCCGCCAATATGCGGTAATGCGGGGGATCGTGGTCGCACGTCGTAACCCACACCTTTTCGCCTTCGATGGAGGCCGGTCCAAGAACGCGCAAGCGTTCGGCCCCAAAGTGAAAGATATCAGCTGTCCCCTCAACCCCTTCAGCTTCGCCCGTCTGAGCGTCGAAATCGTAGTACAACCGGTCGGCCAGGAGTTCGCGGCCGGGTTCACGCAGATGGAAATCCCGCACTTCGACGGTCCCCCGTCCGAATTGCGCCGGTTCCTCTCCATCGGCTTGAAAAACTTCCGGCGTATCCGCGGGAGCGTCGTCTCCCTCCTGCTGGTCCGGAGGAAACGTGTACTCCAGTTCATCCGCCATGAACCACGCCTTTTCTTGCTCGGCCGCAAGGCCGTGAAGCGCCCGGAAAACGCCGGCTTGCCGGCTGAAATACAGCGAACCAGCGTGCACATCCGTGCCCTCAAGTTGCATGTGCACATTGCCAGTCGCTTGAAGTTCGCCTGTTTGGGGGGAATACTCGAGGGACTCCCCGTCAAGCAGATCAAAGAGTTCGCCCGGATCGGGCCGGCGGAAGCGGCTTTCCAACAGCTTTAGATCGAATCCTTCGTCAAACACGTCTCCAAGCGCCGGGGGACCAGGTGCGAAGCCGTCCAAGGGCGATGGCTTCTGGAATTCAACGGGGATTTCGCCGTCTTCGGGCACGGTCCCTTCGGGGGCCAATTGGAAACGGCGGCCCCGCCCCGAACTAGGCGCGTCATCACTCTCTTCAATATCCGGGGGCGCGTAGTCCAGCTTGGGAAGAGCGGATCCGTCGCGAGCGTCTCCATCAGCAGCGGCTTGCTCAGGGGCCTCGGGCCGGCTCCCGCCGTTGAATTGAGTGTAAGGCTCTCCTGGCGCCTTCTCTTTATCGGCAAGGGGCGCGCCGGGTGACGCCTCTTCGTCAACAGGCACAAGAATCGGACCCGCCGCTCCGGCGAAGGCCACGCCCAACCAAAGTAGAACGCCCATGCACTTGCGAATCACCGTAACCTCACTTCTTAGCGCGTTGCCGCGCTTCTCGAACCAGCCGATGGTCCTCGAACCAGCCGGGAAGACATCGATCCCAATTGAGACGCCCCGCGCATAGCCTCGGAACCCGAAAAGCTAGCCCTTGACAACCCCCTCAGTTCGGAAGAACGAACCAAAAAGCAGGCACGGACCGCTGGCCTTGAGAACGGGGTTGAGGACGCGTTTCGGGTTCGCCGCTCCGCTCCGGTTCTTCCGGGGGCCCGGGCGTTTCGTCTTCGTCTTCCTGTGCGGGTTCCGCTTCCACAGGGGCGGGCGCCTCTCTCTCCGGCTCCTCACGTTCTGGGGCCATCTCGCCGGGGGGCGCAAGGTCCTCCTGATGCACGCCACCCCCGCCTTGAGCAAGAACAAGTCCCGCTGTCAATAGTATCGCAGCCGCAATGTTGCCCATGGTTGTACAATTACTCCGTTTTGAGTTCGGTTTGCTCCATGAAAGCCAAAGTGGCCTCCAAGGATTCAATGGCCTCGCCGCCGCCCATCGCCTGCACGGTCAGTCCGCCAGCGGCATTGGCGAGACGGCCGCACCGTTCAAGGTCCCAGCCGTTGATGTACCCGTACAAGAATCCCCCACAGGCCGCGTCCCCCGCCCCTGTTGTGTCAAGGGGGGTGACGTCGTATGCGGGCAGGCGCAGGGCGATTCCCTCCCGGTTCTTCACAAAGACCCCTTCATGGCCCAGCTTGACGACGGCCGCCTCGGCCCCAAACGAGAGGAAGAAATCGGCGATTTCTTCCGGCGTCTGCTTGCCCGTGTAGCGCCGCGCCTCCTCCAAGCTGGACATGACCAGGTCCAAATGCGGCAGAGCGGCCTCAATATGCGGATACCAGATGCCTTTACCGTCGTAGACCGTGTCCATCGAGGTCTTAACGCCCATGGCCCGCACTCTTTCCATGATGCGGCCCATGGGCGGCCCATCCAGCCCCGGCGTAATCGCGGGGCCGCCCCAATGGAAGACCTTGGCTTGTTTCACGAAATCCAGGTCAATGTCATCCTCGCTAACGGCGGCGTTGGCGCCCACTTGGTGAAGAAACGTCCGCTCCCCGTCGCTTTCCACCAACACCACCGTCGCCGCGGAGCCATGCGCGGGATCCGTGGTCACATGCTCCACGTCGACCCCGTCGCGCTTCAGCCTCGCTCGCACATAATCCGCAAAGCCGTCCTCCCCCACCTTGCCGATGAAGCCCGCGGAAGCGCCAAACCGGCACAAGACCGCCGCCGAAACCGCGGCCGGTCCCCCAAGGTGAATTTCCAGCTGGGGAACAACCGTAAGGCGCCCCCGCTCGGGAAACGCATCGACGGGCTTCACCATGACATCCGCGCACACCACCCCCACCGTCACCACATCCAAGGCCATTGCGTTTCGCTCCCCTTCCAATTAATCAATGCGTCGGCGGACCACCAGCGCCGCCCGTGGCTGCGAGTATAGCACCACGCCAGAGCCGCCGCAAAAGGCTCCGGCCCGCCATCGACAAACCGCGCGCTCAATGGTGTCCATATTTTGACCGCCGCCGCGGGCCAAGGTATCATCCCTTCTTGGGAAGCACAAGTCCGTTAAATGGAAGGAATTGAAGCCGGTCAGGCCGGCGGGAACAAACGCTATCATGCCAATTACTCGTCTTATAGCTTTAGCACCCAACTATATTGCCGTTATTCTCGCCTCCGTTTGGATTGGCGCCGCCGCTGGCGCGGCTGAAGAGTTGCCCAGCTCTGATATCGAGGAACGAACACCGGCGGTTTCCGAGACGGACGAGGCCGTGCAGGCCATTGTGGAAGCTCTCGAACAGCAGGAAGAGGAACTCGACCGGGCCTTGGCGCATCCAGCGGAGGAGCGGGAACCCATCCATCTGGACCTGGCCGCCGCCGTCCAGCGGGCCTTGGCCGATAATCCGCGCACCGCCATTGCGGAAAGCGAGGTGGATGCGGCGCGGGCCCGGGTGCGCCAGGCGCGTTCCGCGATGTTGCCGGACGTCTCGCTGCAATCGGCCTACACCTACCTCGATTACGACTATACCGACGTGGATCTTGGCGGCCAACTGCCCATCCTGGGAGCGGTGACGCGAACGCTGGGGAGTTCGGCTTTCTCAGAGCTGGTGCCGGACAAGGACACCCGCACGGACCGGCTCCAGGCGCGGCAGGTGTTGTTTGCGGGAGGGAGCATCCGCGCCGCTGCCACGGCTTCGCGTTTTCTCGCTAAATCCAAGGAATGGCGGCGCGACGCGGAGTTGCAGGACCTCGCTTTCGAGGTCCGCGAGGCCTACTATAAAGCGCTGCTGACCGATTCGTTAATTCGCGTGGCCGAGGAAAGCGTGCACACCTTCGAACGCAACCTCCACGACGCGGAGGCCCTTTCCGGGCAAGGCATGGTGAGCCGGTTCGAACTGTCGCGGGCGGAAACCGAGCTAAGCGCCCGGCAAGCGGACGCCACGGCGGCGCGCAACGCCCGGCGGCTGGCCCAATCCAACCTGCGCCGGCTTCTAAACATCCCGCAGGGAACGCCTCTGGTCTTGGAAGAGGATTTCGGCGGATCCCCCACTCTGCAGCCCATAGAGGATGCCGTGGCGGAGGCTCGTGACCAGCGGCCTGAACTGAGGGCGTTGCGCGCGGCGCATCAGGCGGGCGAGGCTGATGTCCGCCGGACACGGGGGGAATTCCTGCCGCAAGTGGGGGCCTCGATGGAATACACGAACGTCGACGGGGGCGCGGCCATTACGCCCGAGGGCTGGGGATTCAGCGTAGGCGCCGAGTGGGACCTGTACACTGGCGGACAACGCCGCGCCGGGACGCAGGAAGCCCGGGCCGAGCTCAGGGGACTCATGCATGAGATTCGCGAGGTTGAACAGCTTGTCGAGCTGGAGGTCACCAACGCCTACATCGAATTGCGCGACGCCATGGAAGCGGTCCGCAGCGCGCGCGACACCGTGGAATGGGCGCGGGAAGGTCTGCGCATGGCCGAGATCCGCTTTCAGGAGGGCGTCGGGACCCAATCGGAATTGCTCGAGGCCGAACTCGCGCTTACCGATGCCGAGACCCGTCTCGCCGAAGCCCTGCATGACTTTTCCGTGGCCTCCGCCGCCCTCGACAAAGCGCTCGGCCGGCCTGTGGAGGACCTGGCCGCGCCGGATTCCAGCCCCAACACGGCGGGCCAGGAATCGTCCGCGTCCGTAGACAGCGTGGAGCAGGGACCCTCCCGGCAGACGCCTCCTTCCCCCGCTTCGGCCGGCAAAGCAGACGAGTATGCTGGGGCGATTCTCAGGCCCATTGATTGAGCCGCCCGGGCGTGCGTGGTTTGGATATGACGCGCCGGACAACCCTGAACAACGTGCGAGCCGCTTGAAAGGCGAGGTTGCGATTTCATACTATGGACGGCAGATGCCGTTGGTTCGCGCCGCGCGTTTAGGCCGCAAGCTGCCAGGCGCCGCCAAGCCCTCTAAACGGGGTAAGGGAAAACGGGGAACCTGTCGTTTCCCGTGTGGCATTCCTCGCATATCTATGGATGCAATTTGAGAACACAGCCGGCCAACTAGGGAAAGCGAAGTATACATGACAAGAACACACAACAAAGGTATGTCCCGGCGGCAGTTTCTGCGCACGATGGGCGCGGCGGGCGCGGCGTTAACGGTCCTCCCCGGCAATCTTCGCGCAAGCGCCGCCGCCAATAGCAAACTGCAGGTGGCGAGCATCGGCACGGACCGCAACTTGCCCGCCTTGATGGGAAGCGGGAACATGGAATTGGTGGCCTTGTGCGACGTGGACCACAATCTGTTGGAGAATGTAGGCGCTGAGTACCCCGACGCGCGCCGGTTCACGGATTGGCGGGAATTGTTCGACGTCATGGGCGACGAGATTGACGCCGTGCATGTGCCCACGCCCGACCACTCCCATGCAGGACCGGCGATGCGAGCGATTAACATGGGCAAACACGCCTTTGTCGAGAAGCCCCTCACGCGTCAAGTCCACGAGGCGCGCCAATTGAGGCTGGCGGCGCAAAGGGAAGGCGTGGTGACCCAGATGGGCATCCAAATCCATTCCTCCGCCAATTACCGCAACGCCGTGGCGATCATCCAGGCCGGCGCCATCGGCCGGGTCAAGGAAGTCCACAGCTGGAGCGACAAGACATGGGGACGCGCGGAAGACGGCTTACCCGATAACACCGAGGACCCGCCAGAGACCCTGAACTGGGATGCGTGGATTGGCCCGACGGAATGGCGCGAATATGCCCCAGGCCACTATCACCTGAACGACTGGCGGCGTTGGTTGCAGTTTGGTTGTGGAACCATGGGCGACATGGGAATCCATATCCTGGACCCCGTCGTGGGCGCCCTGGAGCTTGGCCCCCCAACAACCATCCTTTCCCAAAGCCCGCCGGCCTTCGAGTATGCCCACCGCAACGAAAACCGCGTCCGTTATACGTTTGCGGGCACGCAATACACCGACGGCGAGATCGTGCTGACATGGTACGACGGCAACGACATGCCCGACCCGGACGGCTGGCCCGAATTACCCCAAGGGATTGGCATGCCCAGCCAAGGGTCCATATTCCTTGGCGAAGAAGGCGCGCTGCTCTTGCCGCACGTCGACAGGCCCCATCTCCTCCCCGAAGAGGATTTCGCCGATTTCGAAAGCCCCTCCATGGGCAGCAACAACCACTACCATCAGTGGGTCAACGCTTGCCTGGGCGAAGACGAAACCTCGGCCGGCTTTGACTATTCCGGGCCGCTCACGGAAATGCTGCTGCTGGGCGTGTTGGCGTGCCAGTTCCCCACGCAAGAGCTGCAGTGGGACGCCGAGGCAATGGAGTTCACCAACTTCTCCGAAGCCAACGCCCTGCTCAAGATTCCGTACCGCGAAGGCTGGGAAGTCGAAGGACTCGCCTAGACGCCCTGCGGATCGATTTCCAGGAGTACCAACGGGAGTCGCCGCCCCAGCCAAGGCGGCGGCTCCCTTCAAAGAATGCGGGCGCAGCGACTGAACGTAGCGCCGGCGTCTCGCCGGCATTTATGAGCGGCCTGGAAGGCGGCGATACGGTTCCTGCGAACCCTTAATCCAGGGATTCGGGAGAAAGAACTTGCATTAGGGCGGGCCGATCGAGTATTATGCCAACGAACAGTGGGAAGCGGCTATCCATTTCGGAGACAAGCGCCCTCATAGGCGTGCCAACCTATGTCCTGCGGCAATGGGAAGAACGCTTTCCCCAACTGCGGCCGAAACGCGATCGCGCCAACCGCCGGCGCTATACCGGTGACGACGTGGCCATTGCCCGCCGCATCAAAGAATTGCTCCGGCAAGAAGGTATGACAACCCACGGCGCACGCGCCCGGCTCGAACAGGAGTTCCGCGGCGGCCGCATACCAGCGAGCAAGGAAGAAGCCCGCGCCTTGCTCGACGAGATCCAAGCCGATATACGAGCTGTACTTGACAAGCTCGACAACACCTGACGCATACCATACGTCGGGGCGTGGCGCAGCTCGGCAGCGCGCTTGACTGGGGGTCAAGAGGTCGCCGGTTCAAATCCGGCCGCCCCGACCATTTCATAAACCCCGCCGAATCAACGACTTACGTTGCTTACCCGCCAAAGCGCGGCGCGGCTGTAATCCAAGGCGAAAAAAGTGGCAGGCGCCACTTTTAAACCCGAGGAGGCCGCACAAATGCCTAAGAACACGTCCACCCGTCCCCCCAAATTGTGCCGCCACAAGAGCAGCAACCGTGCGTATGTGCGCATCAACGGCAAGCAGTTCTTCCTTGGCCCGTGGGATTCACCCAAAGCCAAGCGGCGGTATCATGAGATACTTCGGGATTGGGCCGACTACGGTGGCGTCATGCCGGAGAAGAACGATATCACCGTGGCGGAAGTGGTCAACGCCTATTGGAAGCACGCCAAGGCGGAATACGTGGACGCCAATGGCGAACCCACTTCCCAATTGGCGTGCATCCGCTACAGCCTAAAACCCTTGCTCGATTTGTACGGGGATGTATTGGCGAAAGACTTCGGCCCGAAAGCCCTTCGTAATGCCCGGCAAACCTGGATCGAAGCCGGGAATGCGCGCAAGACCTGCAACGCCCGCACTGGAGACATCAAGCGGTGCTTCAAGTGGGCGGCCAGTCACGAGATCATCCCGGCAAGCGTTCACGAGGCCCTCAACACGGTGGAAGGGTTGCGGCGCGGCAAGGGCGGCCGCGAAACAGCTCCCGTAAAGCCCGTGCCCATGGAGCATGTGGAAGCCGCGAAGGCCTGCGCGCCCGCGCCCATCCGCGCGTTGATTGAGTTGCAGTTGTTGACCGCGGCCCGGCCCGGCGAATTGCTTAGGTTGCGGCCCATGGACATCGACACGAGCGGCGATCCGTGGACCATCTGGCCTGAATATCACAAGACGGCGCATCGTGGCCGGGAGCGCGTGATTCTGCTTGGCCCGAGGGCGCAAGCGGTGGTCAAGCCGTTCATGCTGCGCACCTCGGACGCCTACATGTTCAGCCCGCAGGAGGCTGTGACGGAGCGGGCGGCCAAGGCCAAAACTCACCGGCGGCCCGGCCAGCGGCCCACCCCCAAGAAGACGGAGCGTACCGTGGGCGATTGTTACACCAAGGACAGTTACCGCCGAGCCGTATTGACGGCTTGCCGCAAGGCGGGCGGGCCGGCGTGGACGCCCTACCGGCTCCGGCATACGGCGGCGACTGAAATCCGCCGCCAATACGGGTTGGAAGCCGGCCAAGTCATCCTGGGCCATGCCGAGCTTGGCGTGACCCAAGTGTATGCCGAACGCGACTTTCAGAAAGCGGCGCGCATCATCTCGGACGTAGGCTAATCCCGGCGCGTTGCTGGACGGCATGCGAAAGATGCGGTCTGGAAGCCTGGCCACGCCGATGGGAGGAACCACCAAGCGGACCACCCTGTAAAAGACGCCACAAGACCACATGCCGATGCAGAGCCGCTCGGGACAAGGAAAAGTACGTGCGCATAATCGCGTTGAGTAGCCTATCACATCCACCTTGGGCGTAGTTGTGCCCACGATATCCAACAAAAAGCGCCGCCCCGGCCCGGCGGGGGATGCCGGAACCAAGGCGGCAGTTTGCGTTATGTGACCAACAAGGGCTTTATCTTCGCTTGTGATTCCTCAAACGCCGCGCGCAAAGCCCCGCCACGCCGATGCCGAGCAGGGTCATCGTGGCCGGTTCGGGAACGACCGTCCCCGTCATGTCAT
>JBKHFO010000059.1:0-16780 GCA_046540175.1 Candidatus Hydrogenedentota bacterium | reverse complement strand
AGAAGCGTTGGATGAGTTGCTGCAAGAAGAAGGGGCGTTATGAGGGGATTGCGCGCGCGGCTAGATTGGCGAACGGTATTGGCGGTGGGGCTTGGGGTGTCTCTGTTGGCGAGCATGGGCTGCGCCACCGTGGACCGCAACATGGCCGTGGCCAAGCAAACGGTCACGCCATTGACCACGGGGGACGCGGCGGACCTGCCGGCGGAGGTGTTGGCCGAGGCGATGCTCCGGGCCGGATTCGGCCGGGAAGCGATCCTTGAACACGGTCCCGCGATACGCAACGCCCTCGCCACGGGGGGCAGCGCGCAGGTCACGGAGGGCCCCATCGTGGATGCGCTGTTCGCGGTGCACGGCCAGCAGCTCTACGTCACCAGCCGCACGCGGGGGACGTTCGTCCAGCGATTGAATCCGGGGGAAGACCGCGAGACCCCGCCCGAGCCCCTACGCCCGCCTGTGGAACCCTAGCGCTCCCGCCGAATTTGACTTCTCCCGTTTTTTCGCGCGCCTCCCGTTGGCGCGGCGCCCGCCTTATACCGTATACTGCGTCTTCGTAGGGAAACGCTAGTTGGTGGGGTGGAATCGGAGCAGCGGTGATATTCGTTCATATACTAACCCTTGGATGCAGCGCGGCCGTCATGGGGGCCTTCGCGCAGCATTATCTTGTGGACTTGGGGTACGCGCCCACGTTTGCGCTGAGCCTGTACCTGGCGGTGGCGATCGCGGCGGTGTATGCGGCGATCCAACTCGCGTACATGGCGCTGTTGCGGGCGTACAAGCCCACGACGGCGGGAACCATGTACTTTTGCGAATCCCTGTCGCACGTGTGCGCGGCCGTGTTGCTCGCGCCGCTGATGGCGTACGACATCCCATGGCCCGCCGCGCTGGAGGAGTTTGAGCCGCTTGTGTTGCTTGCGATCTTCGCCGCGGGACACGCCTTCTTCAAGCTCGCTTCCCTGTACGCCGCGGTCACGGGCGCGCCCGCGCCGCGATGGCCGGCCCTCGTCTGGACAGGCGCTGCGGGCGCTGCGGCGCTGACCGCGTTGGTGTGCGGCGAGCAATGGCGCGGGGGGCTGGAGACGGTTCGGCCCAGGGCGGAAGCCGAGCCCCGGCGCATCGAGTTGGCCGACGCGTACGCCGAAGCCTTTCCGTTGCGGGAGGGGGCGGTCTTTGAAATGCCGCTAGAGCCCGTGCCGCGGCGCTGCCTGATCATGGCCTGGGCGCCGCGTTCCTCGCCGGAAGGCGAGATGGTGACGGAGACCATCCACGCCGAACTCACCTTCCACGGAAACCGGAACCGCCGGGTAGCGGTGGCGCCGAGCCTGGACAGCGACGGATGGGCGCGGGTTCTGGTGGAAAACGAGGACATCCCGGAAAACGCGGAGCGTGTCAGCATTTCATGGAACCGCGACCCCCTGTCCCGATGGCAGCGCAGGCTCCCCGTGCAGCCCGTGCGCACCTCGCTCGACGAAGTCTGGTTGAGCGGTCCCCGCGTGTACCGCCAGCAGACCGGGGAGCCCCTGCCCAACGTGGTGCTCCTGGCCGTGGACGGCCTGCCCGCGGGCCGGGTCTCGAATCATGGCTGGGGCCGGCGCACGACGCCCGTAATGGATAGTCTCGCCGGAGAGGGACACAATTTCGACCGGGCCTACACGCCCCTTCAAGAATCGCTGGGCGCCGTGGCGACGATGTTGACCGGACTGCCCCCCTTGACGCACGGTTACATGGGCGAGCACCGGCCCTCCTATCCCGATGGACTTCCCACCGTGCAGCACGCCGCTCAATCCGGGGGCTACGCCACGGCCGCCTTCACGGAAGCGCGCAACAACATGCCCGAACTCGAAGAGGGACCGTTGGTGGGCGGGTTCGAGTACGTGGACCCCACGTGGAGTCCGTTGCCCGAGCGCGAGTTGGATGATCCCGAGTTAGCCCAAGAAGAAGGGGAAGAGGCCGAAGACGTTGAGCGGCCCGACCCCGCGGAATACGGTTCAAGCCGGACCCTGCGGCGGATGGCGGCGTGGATCGAGGGCCACCATCGCGTACCCTTCTTCGCCTTTGGCCGCCTGTCCGTGTTGGGCGATCCGATCCCGGAAGGGGGGACGAACGAGGTTTTCTATCCCGTCAACGGAGCCCCGAATCCGTCCCAGCGTTACGACAGCGCCTTGCGCGATCTCGACGGCGCCATCCAGAACATTGTGCACGCCTTGCGCGCGAACGGCATTCTCAATCATACCTACATCGTCATCGCCAGCACGCATGGCCAACTTCTCCACCAAGAACCCACCGAAGGCGGCGGCGTGCTGTCCGAGCCCACGTCGCGGATCCCGCTGGTGATTCACATCCCCGGCATGGAAGGCGAACGGCGGGAGGAGCTGGCCACCTCGGCGAACCTGGCGGCTACCTTGTTGGACCTGGCGGATTGGGAACACGAAGGCGCCGGGCCGGTGGACCTTGCCGAAGCGAATTCCGCCGAGGGCGGGAACCCTGTGGCGGACGCCGCCGTCTCCCTGCTGGCGCCGCGCCCGGAGCTTCTACCCGTCACCGTGGCGGGGAACCCGTTGAGAGGCGCGTTGCGGTCGGACCGGTGGCGGTATGTCTGGCAAAGCGAATGGCGCACGTTCGAGGAGCCGTTCGAGCCGCACGAGGGCCGCACCATTGGCCTTTACGATTCCTACATCACCCAGGCCGACGTCTGGCGGCGCGATCGCCACTGGCCGTACCCCGAAGTGACGGCCGAGCATCGCACCCGCCTCATCGAGACGCTTGATGCGCAGTACCAACAAGGCGTGACCTTGCGGCGGATGCTGGAAGAGGAGGGCGAGTGATAGTATAAGAAGGCCATGAACGACTGGGGTTGAGACTGAAACGACGGACAACCAGCGCGATGCGGGCGGGGTTCATGCATCAGCGAACCTAAGGAGGGCATTAACTATGACACATCGAATTGGCCGCAGAGACCTTTTGAAATCAGCGCTTGCCGCGACGGCCGCGACCGGCTTGAGCCGCCTGGCCCCAGGTGGCCCGCGGAACGTTCACGCCGCGGATAACGCCATGCCCAAGCGGAGGCTGGGAAAGATAGGGTATGACGTGGGCCTTCTCAGTTTGGGCGCTGGATTGCCCCCTATCCGTCACGATGACGACCCCGAAGCGGCCGTGGCGCTTATCAACCACGTCCTGGATGTGGGCATCAACTACATCGATACCGCCGAAAGCTACGGCGTGAGCGAGATTAATCTCGGCGAGGTGATGAAAGACCGCCGCGACGAAGTGTTCCTAGTGACCAAGAGCTACGAGGACACCTACGATGAAGCGTTGCGGGCGACCGAAGAAAGCCTGGAGCGCTTGCAGACGGACTACTTGGACATGTGCAAGCATCACGCGGTGATGAGCGTCGAAGAGTTGGACCAGGTAGGCGGATCGGACGGCGCCTTGGGAGCGCTTGAACGGTTGCGCGATGAAGGCGTGATCCGGCATATCGGCATCACCAGCCATACCCCCAGCGTGATGACCGAGGCGTTGGAGCGGCACGATTTCGAGTGCGTCTTGATTCCGATCAACCCCGCTCACATGATCTATGGCGAAAGCTACGATCCCGAAGACCTTGAGGCGTTTCTCGCCAGCGCCGCGGAGAAGGACGTGGGCGTTATGGCCATGAAAGTCTTGAACAACGGCGATGTCCTGAACCGGGGCGTGAGCGTGGAAGAGGCCATGCGATACGCCCTGAGCAAGCCGGGCGTGTGCTCGGCCTGCGTGGGGATGACGTCTTTGGAAGAAGTCGATGAAAACGCCGAGATTGCGCGCAATTTCCAAGAGATGTCCGAGGAAGAACAAGCGGAACTCGAACGCCGCGCCCAAGGCTAAGCACGTAGTCCGGTCTGAATTTATGAATGCCCCGTAACGCCGGCATCTTGCCGGCTTTCAAGTAGAATTCCTCCTTTGAAGGGAGTGGCCCGAAGGGCCGGGGGATGTTCTCCCGCCGGAACAGGCTCGTCATCTGACGATAAAAGGTAACGGACAGGATTTACGGGACGAACAAGATAAAGCCGCGCTACCCACAAATCCAGGGTGGCCGAATACCCGTTCGCTACAGGTCCGATTCGTCGAGGTTAAGCCGCGCGCCGTGGCGCAATACGTACTGCGCGAAACTTGCCCGCGGCGGATTCTCCAAGAAAGCGGCTGGGAAGAGGTGAAGCTCAATGTCGTCCCCGATCAGGCGTTGCGGTTCGACACAAGCTGCGACGCGCTGGTCTAGACTCCATGTTGCGACTTCGTCCGCGAACACAGCGATGTCAATATCGCTCCATTCGTCGGCTGTACCGTGTACGTGCGATCCAAACAAATACGCCGCGCGCACGCGAGCCCGGCGGCTAAAGACCCGGACAGCGGCGAGCGCTCTTTGGTCTATGGCAGCATTGATAACACCCATTTCAATAGTTTTTCCGTTTCCCGTTGGACATGGTCGGCTTTGTCATGTGTTATGCTGTGCGCCAATCCCATGACCTCATCGGGGTAGCGTGTCTCGATATAGTAGCGCGCCAACTCACGCATTAACTCCACCTGAGTTGGAGACGCCTGGAGGTTTGCCCGCTTTGCCAGCTCAACCAAGTTATGAATGCGCGGCGGCATCTCCCCGGTGTTCTGGGCGATTACCCCTTTCAAGGCCTTTTCCACGGCTTGCTGACAGCAAAACAAAACGTAGATATACCTTCCGCTTTCCAACATGGCGCGGGCGGTCTCCAGATCGTAGCGCGCTTGTTCGGCCCATTGCTTTGGGATGGATTCGCTCAACGGTCATCCTTGCCTTGTCATTCTAATCGCGCGGCGCTCTTGGGGCGCCGGTACTCTCCGCCGATAGAGTAGTCGCGGAAGCCCTGCTAATTCAACGCGTGTCTTGGCCCCTGTGGGTTGACAGCCGCACCTTCGGAAGGGGATAGTATAGGGCATAGTAACCGCGAGAGATCAAACCGGCGAAGCACAGCCTTGTCTCCACAGGGGACGTTTGAATGTAACAGAAGAGGACAGCAATCGCGGATCGACGGATAGGCCCCGGGGAGCTGTTGAAATCGGCGCTGACCGGGGAAGAACAGGCGGAAACGAACAGTAAAAGGAGATCCCGATGAAGTTAAAGCTATGGTGTATTGCGGCAATGGCGTTGTGCGCCGTGGGCAGCGTTGGCGCGCAAGAGGCCGAGGCGATCGTGTATGTGGCGCCGGATGGCGATGACGCCAACCCCGGCACGGCGGAAGAGCCCCTGGCGAGCTTGGAGGCGGCGCAAGAGACCGTCCGCGAAATGCTTGCGGACGACAAGGCGCAATCCGTCGAAGTACGCTTGTCCGGCGGCGTGTACCGCATTGAAGAGCCGCTCCAGTTTGGGCCCGCGGATAGCCCGGCGGAGGGTTATACCGTTACATGGACCGCCGCGCCAGACGCGGAGCCCCGCATCAGTGGCGGACGGGTCATCACGGGGTGGGAGGAGACCGAAGATGGCGCGTTTTCCACCACACTCGAGGCCGTTCAAGAAGGCGAGTGGTACTTCCACGAACTCTTTGTCAATGGCGAACGCCGTCAACGGGCGCGTTATCCCAGTGAAGGGTTTGCGCATGTCGACGAGGTGGGCGCCGATCGCCGGACGAACTTCACCTTTCATCCCGAAGACATCCCGGAGGCGTTGGAAGGCGATCTCTCGGCGACCGATCTCGAACTGGTCTTCTTTCACGACTGGTCCACCAGCCGCACGCCCGTCGAGTCCATCAATCGCGAAGAGAACCGGCTGCGCACGAGCCGTCAAGTTGGGCCAAGTCTTGATTTCTTTCACATGGACAATTGGGAATCCAATCCCCGTTACTACCTAGAAAATCACCCCGCCCTGCTTGATTCGCCCGGGGAATGGTATCTCGATCGCGACAGCGGCGAACTAACCTATATACCCATGGAGGGTGAAGCCCCCGGAGATATTGAGGCCGTTGCGCCGATCGCGGAGGGCCTTGTGACAGCGCGTGGAACGGAGGAGGCTCCCCTTCGCGGCCTGATCTTTCGAGGATTGCACTTCGAGCACGCCGCATGGCATTCACCGGAGGCTTATCGCGGCGTTCAGGCCACCGGCCATGAGCCCGAGTGGGGCGCGGGCTGGGACTTTGTGCCTGCCGCGCTGTCCTTTGAGTTGGCCGATGAGTGCGCGATTGAGGATGGGAGCATCCGCCGCGTTGGCCGCGGGGGCGTTTGGTTTGGCGAGCGCGCCTCAAACAATCGTGTGACAGGCAATGTGATCGACGACGTGGCGGGCAACGGGATCCTCATTGGCGAGGACCGGGGTCGTCAGGTCGACGGCCAGCCGTGGATAGACGTTGCCCCGGAGCAGGCCGCTTCCAACAACGTGGTCGAAGACAATGTCATCCAACGATGCGGCGTGCGCTTCTTTGGCGCCGTGGGCGTATGGGTTGGCATGGCCGCGGATACCGAAATCCGTCACAACACCATCCGCCAATTGCCCTATACGGGAGTCTCCGTGGGGTGGCTATGGAATCCCGAGCCGACGCCGTGCCAGGGGACGATTGTCGAGGCCAATCACATCCACGACGTGATGCAAGTGCTTTCCGACGGCGGTGGCATCTACACCCTGGGGTTGCAGCCCGGCGCGGTTCTTCGCGACAACTTGATCCACTCCGTACCCTTGAATCTGGGCCGCGCCGAGAGCAACGGCATGTTTATCGACGAAGGCTCGAAGGAACTGCTCATCGAGGGGAACGCAATCTTCGATATCGACCGCTCGCCGCTGCGTTTTCATCAAGCCGAAGAGAACACCGTGCGGGACAACATTCTTGTAATACCGGATGAGGACACCCCGATGGTCCGGTACAATGCTACGCCCGAAGAGAACATCGAACTTATTGACAACACCATCATGACGATGGCCGAGTTCTCGGAGGAGGCCGTGGCCGATTTCCGGGAGAACACGGGGCCGCGCGCCATGCCGGCGGATGTGCCCGATCCCACGGATGCGTTTGCTCCATGGGCGCCTGAGTCGCGCTGAAGACGCCAACCGGCAACGGCCATGGGACAGCCGTGCTGGTGGTACTAGCGGCGATGGCTTCGGTACCGGCGCTGGCGGTTGACGTGGAGACCATCGTGGATCCCGACGTAGACGGCGAGGAGCGTTTTGAAGCCGTTCAGAACGCGGCCGAACTCGGCGTGGAGGCCGTGGAGCCGCTCGCGGTTCACGTGGACGCGGAGGATGTCGTGATACGCCCGGCAGGCGCTGGAAACCATCGTTCACCCCGCGGGCCGGCCCGATGCGGGTGAGGAGCGACGCGGCGTGGCCGGGGCTCTGGCCGAATGCCTCGACGATGAATACACCGTAGCGGTGCGGCGGGAAGTGCTTCACTTTCTCGCGTGGTGCGCGGAGTATCACGAGGTGGACGCCATCGCCCCGTGGCTGGGAGATCCCGAGCTTGGGGATGCCGCGTGTTACGCCCTTGTAGCGAATCCTTCGCGAGCCTCGGTGCGCGCCCTCGTCAACGCGCTTGATCACGTGGAAGACGAGGCTTCGCGAATAAGCATCATCCACGCCCTGGCCCAGAAGGCCAACGCGGCGACGGAACCATTACGCGGCTCGGAGTAGCCGATACGCGGCGGCGGGGCGTCTCAAACGCGCCCCCAGCTGAGGAGACTGGGATGGCCGAAAGGTTTGTGTCGGAACGGTATAGCATATGAATGGATGGCCCGGAAAGGCGATAGTGTGTGGCGTGGCCGCACTTGTGATGGGATGCGCCGGGATGGGAGCCGAGAATCCCTCGTTCGACGTTAGCGTGCCGGAAGCGCGCGAGGCGTTGCGGGAGATGGAGGCCGAACCGGCGCGGCTTGAGCGGCCCGTGGTGGTGTTGGCCGGCCTTTTCGATCCCGGCCTTGCGTCGTGGAATCTGGCGCGGCAACTCCGCAACCTTAGCGGAGATGAGCGGGTTATCTCCGTGGCGTTTCCCTTGGCATGGAACTTCGATGCGTGCCGGGAGCGGGCTATCGCCGCCGTGGAAGAAGCGTTTCCCGCCGAAGAGCCGGGGTGGACCACGGAAGTCGATGTGGTGGGAGTATCCATGGGCGGACTCGTCGCGCGGTACGCCGCGATGGAGCCCGAGGACCAAGACGAACCCGAGCGCCGGTTGCGCATCAACCGCCTATTCACCATCAGCACCCCGCATCAGGGGGCCGCGCTTGCGGCCGCGCCGTCGCCGGATCCCCGGCAACGCGCCATGCGCAAGGACTCGGGTTTTCTGAAGGAGCTGAATGACCGGTACACGGATACCGGGTACGAGCTTTACCCCTATGTCCGGCTGGGCGATCGCATGGTTGGGCCGGAAAACGCCGCTCCGCCGGGCGAGGTCCCTTGGTGGGTCCCGGCCCGGTTCCTGCAACCCGATCATCTGACCGCGACCTTGGATCCCCGCATTATTGCCGACATTGCCCGCCGCCTTCGAGGCGAATCCCCCTTCACCAGCGAACCGCGCGAACCCTTGCCGTGAGGGAGTGCACCCGGGCGCGGGATAAGCCCCGATCGCCGGTTACGGTGGGGTGCGGGGCGTTTACATCCCCCGGCCCTGTCGGGCCACCCCCCTTCGAAGGGGGAATTGACTCGCTCACCTGTTGGGTGAATAGCGGCCCACTCGGTGTGGCCGCCTTGGATGGAGAATTCCCCCTTTAAGGGGGACACTGTTGTCCTAAACACGAAAGAACAAGGCCGATTGTGGTTGAGTGGGACCGGCCAATTGTGAGGTCCGCAATCGGCCCAACCTGACATGACGTGCTGGACAAGAAGAGCGTTTAGCGATGAGCCACAGCCGCCCTGAAAGGGCGAAAACATAACAGCCCAGGGCAATCGCCCTGGGAAAATGGCGCCCCCCTCAAATAGCCCTGAAAGGGCGTCACATGCGGCTGCGAGCCATTGTTGCGCCCTTTCAGGGCTGAAAACAAGGTTTGCCGGTTTCCCAGGGCGATTGCCCTGGGCTATTATGTTTCAGCCCTTCGGGCTGTGTTCCGGCGCCTTACCTTGGAGCCCTTGACAGCCTGAACGGGATAGTAAATCACCGCTGCTTAGGACAGTAGTGAAGGGGGATCAAGGGGGATGTTGTTCCCTAGTGCAGCGCACTTACCGGGCGATTAGGGGATAAGGGAAGGTTGTATCACTTGCCCTTGTTTCCGGTATCATCACCCGGCTTTCCACTGTAATAAGGATCCCGCAACGAGGAGTATGCGCAGGATGGCGAATGGCCAGACGGAGGAATTCAATCGTCCAGGTTTCTGGGCCTTGATCGCGATGCAGTTCCAGGGGGCTTTTAACGACAACTCTTACCGCATGTTGATCGTGCTGTTCCTGCCGTTGGCCCTGGTGAGCGACGATTTTCCGTCCACCGAGATCGCGTTCGCGCTGTTCAACGGGGCCTACCTCATCTTTCCGGGGCTCATGGGCGCGTTGTCGGACCGGTACAGTAAGCAGACCATCGCCATCATGACGAAATACTTCGAGGTGGTGATCATGGTCATGGCCTTGGTGGGGTTCTGGCTTCAAAGCGCTTGGTTCCTCCTGTTCGTGCTTTTCTTAATGGGACTGCAAAGCGCGTTCTTCAGCCCTTCCAAGTACGGCATTCTCCCCGAGATTCTCCCCGAGGGCCGGTTGCCCTGGGGCAACGGCTACATGCAGATGGGCACCTTCGTTGCCATCATCCTCGGCCAGGCCCTCGGGGGGACCCTGCTGGACTGGTTCCGGGATGAGATTGCGCTTGCGGGCTTGGTTTTGATTGGCTTCACCCTCGCGGGCTTGGTGTGCTCCTACTTCATAACGCGGCCTCCCGCCGCCGAGCCCGATCGCAAGATCCCATGGAACCCGTGGCATGGGCTTCCGCACTATCTTGGGCTGTTTTATGCCGATCGCTGGCTCTTCGCTTCCCTGGCGGGGGTGACGTATTTCTGGTTCGCGGGCGCCTTCGTCATGCAGAACATTGTTGAATACGGCTTGGCCATGTTCGGAGAAAGCCTCACGCTCCCCCTGTACTTCTTCGAGTGGGAGATGGGCACGGGAACCCAGACGGGCCTCCTGACGGCGACGCTGTCGCTGGGCATCGCCATCGGCAGTGTGTTGTCGGGTTATGGCAGCCGCAAGCGCATTGATCTGTGCTTGGTCCCCTATGGGGCCTTTGGGTTGTCGCTGATCTCTATTCTTTTGGCGGTCCCGGCGTATCATTACGTGACCACGCTGATTCTCATGTTTTTGCTGGGTGGCACAGCGGGCTTTTTTGTAGTGCCTCTCGCCGCCATGTTGCAGCACCGTTGTCCCGAGACCGTGCGTGGCGGCATGATAGCCGCCCACAATTTTGTGACGTTCTTGGGCATGACGTTGGCGGCGGGTTTGTTCTTCTTAATGCACAGCGTCATAGGCCTGGCGCCCGCTACGCTGTTCTTGCTGCCCGGAGTCATGACCTTGGCCGTAGGCTTAGTATACTGGTATATAGTCCCTTATGCGCCTCGCTAAATTGCTTATCAAATTGCTGGGATCGACCTTATACAAGGTCCAGGTCATCGGCGCCGATCGCATACCCGAAACAGGGGGAGCCATTCTCGCGGCGAACCATCTGTCGGTGTTGGACGCGTTCCTTCTCCAAGGTATGGCGCCGCGTCCCATTCATTTCTTGATGTCGCAGGACCTCTACGACATGTGGCCGGTTCGCCGGCTGGGGCGGTGTTTGAACATCATCCCCGTTACGGCCATCGACGGCGGCCCGGAACAGAAACGGGCCTTCAAGCAAGCGGCTGATGTGTTGAAGGCCGGCGGCATCGTGGGGTTGCCCACGAGCGCCCGGCTGACCCGCGGCGGGAAAGAATTGGACTTTGACGCGGCGCTGAGCGGCCTGCGCGAGTTCGCTACCGCGCCGGTGATTCCCGCCCATTTGGACCGGCTGATGGGCCCCGCCTACAGCTTCACACGAGGCCGGTTCCGGCGCCGCAAGAGGCCCTATCGTCCATATCCCCTCATGGCCGCGTTCGGCGCGCCGCTGTGCAATGACTGCACTCCCGCTGAGGTCCGCCGTTGCGTGCAGGAACTCGGAACCGGGGCCTTCATGCAGCGGCCGTTGAAGCACATGATCTTGTCCCGCGCCTTTGTGCACGCCGCCCGGCGCAGCCCATTTCAGTTCGCCATGGGCGATCAGCGGGTTTCTGGGTTGAAGTATTACCAGGCCTTGGCGGGCAGCGTGGCCTTCGCGCGCAAACTCAAGGAATTGCTGGACGACCGTCCAAGGGTGGGCGTGCTTGTGCCGTCTTCCGTGGGTGGCGCCCTTGCCAATCTTGCGCTGCATCTCATGGGCCGCGTGCCGATCAACTTGAACTACACGGCCTCTGCTGAGTCCGTCCGATCCTCCGCCGAGCAATGCGGTCTGAGACACATCCTTACCTCGAAGGCTTTTTTGGAAAAGATGCCGATGGAGGTTCCCGGCGAGCCCATCTATTTGGAAGATGTGCGGGAGAGCGTCACCAAGGGCGACCGGCTCAAGGCGCTGCTGCTGGGGATGTTCTGCCCCGTCAAGAAACTGGAGCGTAAGCTTGGGGGAACCGGAGAGCGTTCCCCGGAAGACGTGGCCGCCATCATTTTTTCGAGCGGGAGCACGGGCGAGCCGAAGGGGATCATTCTCAATCATTTCAATATCGCCCACAATATTGAATCGGCCCTGCAGGTTCTGATCACGGACAAGGGCGACGGGATGATGGGCATCCTGCCCTTTTTCCATAGCTTTGCCTTCACGGATACGCTGTGGCTTCCGCTTACGCGCTGTCTTGGCGTTGTGTATCATCCCAATCCGCTGGAGGCCAAGGTGGTGGGGGAGATGATTCATCAGTACAACCCGAAGCTGTTCGTCGCCACGCCCACGTTTCTCCAGAACTACATCCGCCGCTGTCTGCCGGAGGAATTGGCCGGTCTCCGTTACGTCATCACGGGCGCCGAGAAACTGCCCGCACGCATTCGCATGGCCTTCCAGTCCAAATTCGGCCCGGAGCCTCTGGAAGGCTACGGAACGACCGAGTGCGGCCCCGTGATCTCGGTGAATGGGCCGGACTTGTACAGTCCGGGCTTCTATTACCAAGGGACCAAACACGGAACGATTGGCCCGCCCATTCCCGGGGTCAGCGTGAAGATTAAGGATCCCGACACCGGCGCCGAACTCGGCGAAGACGAGGCTGGCCTTCTGTTTGTGAAGGGCCCCAACATCATGCAAGGTTACCTGCATATGCCGGAACTAACGGCTGAGGTCCTTCAGGATGGCTGGTACAACACGGGGGATATCGCCAAGCTGGACAAGCATGGGTTTATCACCATCACGGACCGCCTGTCGCGCTTTAGCAAGATCGCGGGGGAGATGGTGCCGCACCGCACGATTGAGGATAGGTTGCATGCCTTGCTGGAATTGAACGAGCAAACTTTGGCCGTTGTGGGGCTACCGCAGGATCAGAAAGGCGAACGCCTCCTCGTCCTGCACACGCTTGATGAAACCCAGCTCGAAAAGTTATTGGAGAAACTCGGCCATTGTGACCTGCCTAACCTCTGGACTCCGCGGCCAAGGAATTTCTACCGGGTCGATGAACTGCCCGTGCTGGGCACGGGCAAGCTCGATCTCAAGGGACTCAAGGAATTGGCGAAGAGCCTCGACGTGGAGTCCTGAGCAATCACGATAATTCGCGCTCAATGTTGGGCGGTTTAATCAAACGTGATTGGCGCGTAGGCGGAGGCTTGGCCGCGTCCATTGGAGTCAACGGCCCAGGCGGAGGCCTCGTCCCGTACGTTCCGCCGATGGCGAATGAAGTTCATGCGCCACATCTCGCCGCTGCGAGGCGTTGCGCCCAGGACCTCGAACGGGATCCGCATCATGGCTTTCCAACGGTCCTCGCCCAACCGGGCCGTGGCGTCCCACGAAGCCCGCCAGGTTTCATCGCCTCCTTCGCTGTCGTAACGGGCGCGCTGAGGGTTCACCAGAAACCGCTGGGGCGGCCGTTGGCCGGTGCGCACGGCGACCTCGAAGGCTTCTTGTTCCCAGAGGGGGGCGTCGCGCTCGTCCATCTCGGCGAGCATGGTGTCCATCCGGGGCTCATGAAGCACGGCGTACACCCACAGGGCCTCGCTGTCGCGAAGGAGCCACACTTGACTAGGCGCTGTCGGAAAGCGGCGCTCTCCATCAACCACGAAGCCTTCGGCATTGGGCTCACGTTCCGCCACCAATGTTTGGAACCTTTCGACGTTTAGGGAAGAAACGCCGCGCACGGTGGTCACAGCGGGCTCCTTCACGGCGAAGACGCGGGGATTGCGCAAGACAGGGTCCTCGGCGGGCGCATGCACGTTCACGCGAAGCGAGGCGGCCTTTGGCATGGGGCGGGGAAACAGGGGACCCTGAACGCCGCCGCGTTCCGTTGTTCTTACGCGTTCCACTTCCTCCATGGACTCCAGCCCCCGTTTGCCAATTTCCACCCACGCTTCCAACGCGCCAATGGTCTCGAAGTCCACCCGCATGATGGGGCCTTGGGAGGATGGCCAGGTGTAGTGGGCCGAGACCTCATCGTCGCCATCGTCGAATTCGGGCGTCCCAGGTAGCTGGAGCACGTGATGGCCCGAGGGAGGGCCTTGCTCGCGCAAGGGCAGGAGCTGCGGTCCGAAGAGAATCGTGGACGGCACGACCAGGCCGGTCCGGCGCACGGTGGACAGGATGACATCGGTTCGCTCTTCATCGGCGGTGGGATCGAGGGCGTGCTGGGCTTCGACGAGATCGACCACGTCGTCCGTCAGATTGCGCGAACGTTCTTCCACGAAGCGTTGCTCGAGTTCGAGATGGCGCAGGATGTTTTCATATTGCGCCTCGACCAAGTCGAGCGTTGCGGCGTCCCCGTGACGTTCTCGCATGCCGCGCATCAGGCCGCGAAAAGCCTGCCTGCGCTCGGGCACGGGAATCGCCTGCAGGGTCTCGCGGTTGGCGTGCTTCACGAGTGCGTCGAGCACCTCCGCGAAATCGGGTTCCAGCAACTGGGCTCCGAAGAATGCGTTGAGTCCTTCCGGCCACGGCGCGCGGCGCTCCTCCGGATTCCAGGCGCGGGTCAACGCCAGTTCCACGGCTTCGTTCGAGACGTTGGGATTGGTCTCGATAAGCATCCCCCCGAAGCCTCGATCCTGAGCGGCGTGGATCCACGTATGCACGGCGAGGGGCGCCGCGGGTGTGACAGCGGCCATTTGTTCGCGCCTGGCGCGCGTCCACGAGGGCGCACCCGCCAGAGCCGCTTCGGGATCCGTGGGACGGAAGAGAAGCATCAAGCTAGAAGGCGCGGGGATGTCGTCTCCCGCGAATCCCGTGAACCGGCCCGCGCCTCGCGGATCGAAGAGGTCGGCCCACGCCATGAAGCGTGGGGGCGCCTGAAGGTCCGACGCGATGTTCTCGATCCGGTCAAGCGCTTCCCGCAACAAGGCTTCCCGCGAAAGGCCCCGTTCTTGGCAGCGCCAGTCCGCGCCAAAGGGTCCCAATGCTTCGAGGCCCAGGTGAACGTACCGGGGCTCAAGGATGGCCGTTAGTTGGCGCAAGACCCCAGCCCAAAGGCGATGGGTGCGCTCCATGCTCGGGCACAGGGTGTACGCGTCTTCTGGGACGCGCACGAATTCGGCCTCTATGGAACCTCCATCCGGGATGGCCCCGCCCATGAGCCGCCGGATCATCCACGTCCTTGGTTCTTCTTCGGCGCCGGCGAAGAGGGGATCGGCTGGCTCAAGGGCGTAGTCCGCCCCTTCCTCCATGCGTTCCCCCTCGAAGAACACGCGAATGGGCGCATCCGGGCCGCGTTGAATCGGATCCCAGCCGAGCATTCGCCACGACTCGCCCTCAAGCGTGAAGGACTCCCGGACCACGTGCCCCTCGGCGGCGGCCGGGGCATGGCCGAGAAGCTCTGGCGATCCTTGGAGTAGCGGGACCACGGGGACGGGTTCGATATTGCGTAAACGCGCCGCCTCGAAGGTGTCCCGCCATTCGCGCAACACCGTCTCGTTGGTGGTGACGAAGTCGGGGTGATCGAACACGGCGACGTTTGCGCGCCATGCTTCGAGCCGGTCCAACGCCGCCTCATCAAGCGGCTCCGTCACGATAACGCCGCGCAACCGCTGAGCCGGGCTAGCGCTCAACTCCACAGCCTCCAGCTCGCCGCCTTGCGCGAGGCGCTCCGTGAGATCGCGCAGCCCGTAATACGTCCCATTGGAGTCCGCGCCCGCGACAATGGCCATGCGCCGGTTCACCAAGAGGCGGTACCCACCCGGCGCCGGCTCCTCCACGCCATCCCATTCCTGGCGCACCTCCCGCTGGTTCAACGCCTGGTGGCGGCCCGGCTCCCCAACGTATAGGGCGGGCGCGCCCGGTTCGTGATTGCGGGCGGCGATCAACGGGAGATCATGCCCCGCTTCGGCCAGCAACCGGCGGACTTGCCGGGCCTCGCGTTCGGTGGCGTCATCCGCCAACACCACCGGTGTCGACGGCGTGACGGTGAAATCGCCGCCTCCGGGTTGATAGATGACGTTCGGCGCAATCTGCCCCAGAGCAGCGGCTGATAGGAGCAACCCGATTCCTAAAGAAGATACAACACGCACGTCTAAGGCGTCCCTCGCATGGTTTATGTGTGCGTTCCGGGAGTTTGCGCTATTATGACCCCTAGGCTGGCTTGGCCGCAACAGCCCGGAACGCGCCGGGTCATCCGCGTCCTGTATCCTGCGGCGGGCTTGATGTTTGGTTTTCCCCGGAACAAATTGGCGCTATCGTAGGCGCGTTTGATTTTGGCTAGGCGGCGATAATTGAGGTTGTAGGCCGCCTGCGCGCGAGCCCCATCGTCGGCGGCCAGGAAATTGAGGTAGACCCCGTTCATTGGCGCGGCCCGATTGAGAATGATACACTCTCTACAACTCCTTTCGCAGCACGAAAACAAGAAGCCATTCCCATGACCCAGCGCACCAAGAGCCGTAGCCCATTCTATCCCGGCCAGCCCGTGCCGGTCGACTTGTTTGCCGGACGGGCCACGGAGATCGAACGCATCCTCACCCGTGGCGCGGCCCAAGTGCAGACGGGTAAACCGGCGGCGTTCTTCGTCGAGGGTGAATACGGGATTGGCAAGAGTTCCTTGGCGCGGTTCACGCAATGGCGCGCCGAACGCCAGCACAAACTCTTCGGATTATATACCACCCTCGAGACCGCCGAATCACCGGATGACATCGGGGCGGCCCTGTTGCAAGCCGCGGCCTCGGAGGGCGCGCCCCTAGGCCCAAGCCGCTCCGAAAAGGTGATGAACTGGCTCGCTGAATACTTGGGGGAGCAGACCATCTTCGGTGTGACGATTCACGCCGATGCATTGAAACGCGAAGGACCATCCATTGCGCGGGGTATTCTGCCGTTTCTGGGCGAGATCCACAAGCGGGTGCGGGAGGAGGGGTATGAGGGGCTCTTTCTCGTATTTGATGAGATCAATGGGATAACCGCCTCATCCAACTTCGCCCACTTCATCAAAGGCATTGTGGATAAGAACGCCCTGTCCGCCGAGCCCTTGCCCTTGTTGCTGATGCTGTGCGGGACGGGAGAACGCCGGCGCGAGATGATACAGCGGCATCAACCGGTGGAGCGAATATTCGATGTGGTGCATATCGGAGCGCTTACACCGGCGGAAATGGAAGATTTTTTTCAGCGGGCCTTCAAGAGCGTGAGCATGACCGTCGAGCCTGACGCGATGAGCTTGATGG
>JBKHFO010000058.1:0-16953 GCA_046540175.1 Candidatus Hydrogenedentota bacterium | reverse complement strand
GCGCACCACGCCACGTCGTCCCCCAGGCCTAGGGCTTTCAGCCCCGCCGCATTGCGCGTCTGCTGAAACAGGCGCAGCGTCCCGTGTTCCTCAATCAAGGCCTTCCACGCCTTGAATTCCGCGGCCCCCTCCCCCACCGGCTCGCCCGCCGCCATTGCGATGGCCACCGCCGCGATCCAGTCCTCGTCGGCCCGGAAATCGGGGTCGTCCGCCAAACCGGCCGGAATGACGACCACATCGCGGCCTTGCTCCTGCGCCCAGCGCGCGGCGGCGTGGGCGTTCACCGTGCTCCCCATGGCCGCCGCGGGCGCGCCGGAAGCCGCAACCAGACGGCCCGCGCCCGTGGTCGTCGTGAACACCACAAGCCGCCCTTTTACGTCCGGGATTAGACGTGGACTGTTGCCCCCATCAAAGCCCTCCGGCGGCAAGCCGCCGCGCTCGCCAAGGAGCAACGCGCCTGGCGCCGCCGCTTGCGCTTGCCGGGCCGTTTCCACGCCGCGCACGGCGATGAGTTCCCTCGCGCCCCGGTCTAGGAGCACGGCGGCGGTGGCGCTCGCGCGCAGGGCGTCCACTACAATGGCGGCGCAGCCATGAGCCGCCGCATACGCGCAGCCAGCGGCCCCCGGTATGATGCGCCACATCATATCCGCAGCGGTGCGGCTTTCGAGAGGATGTGATTGACAATGGGCGCGGCGTCTTCGCGGCTGTTCTCGACAAACGCCACGTTCGAGTCCATGCCCGCGGTCAGCGTCCCGCACACGTACAGGCCGGGGACGGTGCTTTCAAGATGCTCCGTTAGGGCCGGCTTGCCCGTCGAACGGTCCACCTGCGCGCCGGCGCTTTCCAGTAGTGTGGTGTCCGGTTCGTAGCCCGTCATGGCCAGCACGAAATCATTCGGGATGGTGACCCGGTTGCCGCTGGCGCCGCGCAACTCGGCCTCATCGGGATGGATGGCTTCGATCGTTGCGTTGCGGTACGCGGCGATGGATCCCTCGGCGATGCGGTTTTCCAAGTCGGGCTCGATCCAATATTTCGTGTTGAACCGCTCGCCCCGCATGGCCACCGTCACATGCGCCCCGGCGCGCCACAGCTCCAATGCGGCCTCCGCCGCTGAACTGCCGCCGCCGATCACAAGCACTTCCTGGTCCACATAGGGATGGGCCTCGGTGTAGCGATGGCTGACCTTGGGCAACTCCTCACCGGGGATGTTCAGCATGCGCGGCGAATCATAGAACCCCGTCGCCGCGGCCACGTTGCGCGCGCGCCATTGGTAGTCCCGGCCGAACATGTCCCGCGCCGTGACGGTGAACCCGGTCTCCCCCCGCTCGATGGCGGTAACCTCGCGGTAGGTGTTAACCGCGAGTCCATGATGCTTCACATAGACCGAGCAATACTTGAGATACTCCCGGCGCGTTGGATTGTTTTCTTGGGTAATCAGCGGCAAGCCGGGCAGTTCGAGCTTGTCGGACGAGCTGAACCAGCGCATATAGGTGGGATGCCTCATCAACGCGCCGCAGACCGGCCCCTTGTCGATGCCCACCGCGCGCAACCCCGCCGTCTTCGCTGCATGAAGCAAAGCCAACGCGCTCGGACCCACCCCGATGGTTACAAGATCAAGAAATTCGTCTGCTCCGTATGTCTTCATAGAATGGAATTGTACCACACCCCTCCCCCAGGACTCACGCCGCCCATGAGCGGTCAACGCAGCCTAATTTACCTTGTTAACATACCCGCTACGCAATATCCATTGCGCCGCCGTTGTGACGGACTAAACACGGTGGGGTGCGGGATAGATGAGTTTCGCCCAATTCTTGGAGGATTTGACAGGGAATAATGTGAAAAATCCCCCCTGTGAAGGGGGGTGACCCCGCGTTTCTCCATGGCGCGTTCGGGGGCGCGTCCGTCAACCGGCTCCAATCGGGACAAAGTGACGCAACACAAGCAGATGGGTCACGTACAAGGTCAGCAGCACGAGCCCGTTAAGCCGGTTCAGGTTGTAGCCCCGCCGCAACATAAACAGCATGACCAGCACGATCACCATCATGGAGGGATAGCTCGCGAAGAGCACGCGCCGCTCCACGGGCAACGGATTCGCCGTGGCGCTCATGCCCGCCACCCAGCAGATGTTGAGGATGTCGGAGCCCACGACATTTCCCACGCCCAACGCGCTCTCGCCTTTTCGCGCCGAGGCCAGCGCCGTGGCGATTTCGGGCGCGGAGGTGCCAAGCGCGATAACGGTTATGCCGATAATCACCGGCGGGACGCTAAAATGATACGCGATGCCCAGGGCGCCGTTCAGCAGCATCTCGCTGCCCAACAACACGCCCGCGAGCCCGCACAGGAAGAGCGCGGCGATTTTCAGGGGGCTCGCCGCAGGCCGGCTACTCTCCATTTCCTCCAATTGCGCGCCCAGGGCGGTGGCGGGTTGGGCGCCGCGCCGCAATTGGCGGACTTCCTTGAAGTAGGCGTGAATGGAGTATACGAAGAAGCATAGGACGAGCAGGCCGCCTTCCCACCGGGCGAGCACGCCGTCGAGCAGCATGAGAAAGGCCAACACGGTAACGCCCGCGAGAAAGGTCCCGCTGCTTCGGATAAGGCCGGGATGCGCCGCCAGCGGCGTGGAGGCGAACATGGCGGCCAGGCCAAGGGCCACGCTGACGTCCACGATGACGGAGCCCACGGCGTTGCCCAGCGCGACCTCGGGCGTGTCCCGCATGGCGGCGAGGACGCTGGTGGCCAGTTCAGGCGAGGTGGTGGCCAGGCTCACCACGACGAGGCCCACCAACATGGGGGGAACCTTGAGCGCTTCCGCTAAGCCCACGGCCCCCTCCACAAACCAGTCCGCTGCTTTCCAGAGGACGGCGATGGCGAGCAACGCGGCGACCACCGCATACGGCAAGGGCCACGTGGCTGGATTGGGCATCATAGCGTGTGATCCTTGGCTTCCAATGGCGGCCGGATAAAGCGAGGTGTAGGCTGTTTACATCCCCCGGCCCTTACGGGCCACCCCCTTCTAAAGAAGAATCCGTTGTCGCTTCCCCGCGCACCTCACCGTCATCCCCGCGAAAGCGGGATGACGATGGGGGCGGGATTCCCCACAATTTTGGGATGGACCGAGCATCAGAAAAGGTACGCCCGCCGGTAGGGGTTATTCGCGTGTATTGGCGTTCATTCGCGGTTACTTCTTCCAGCGGGGATCAAGCCTCAAGCATCGAGCGCACGGCGCTGACCAAGTCTTCGCGGTTAATGGTGACCTGACTGGTCTTGCCCGCTTTGCGGTAGCTCTCGTGATCGGCGATAGCCTCGCGCTTGCGCTTGCCTTCGAGCAAGTCTTTCACGGCCACCACGCCCTGGGCCAGCTCGTCCTCGCCGAGAATCACGGCCACGGGGATGCCGCGCCGGTCCGCGTGGGACAGTTGATGGCGCATGCCTTTCTTCTCGCCGAAATAGGGTTCCGTGCGGATGCCCGCCTGACGCAATTCCGCCGCGGCGCGCAAGGCTTCGCTCTTGGGCACATTGCCCAGGGACACGATGAGCGCCTCGGCGGAGGGCTCGGGCTCGGGGAGCACGCCGAGGTGGTCCAACGCGGCCATGAGGCGATCCAGCCCTACGGACATACCCGTGGCGGGGATGGGGCGATCGAGAAAGCGCGCCACGAGTTCATCGTACCGGCCCCCGCCCATGACGGAGCCGAACTCCGGCGCGCTGGGCAAGATCATTTCGAAGACCGGCCCCGTGTAATAGTCCAACCCGCGCGCGAGACTAGGCACGAAGCGGCCGTGCGGCTCATCGACCCCCAACGCGCCCAGCGCGGCGTCGATTTCGCGCAAATCCGCCAAGGCGGCGGCGGCGATGTCGCTGTCCGGCAGGGTTTGCTCCAGATTGGCCACGACCTCCGCCCGGGTCTCGCCCGTGACGGCGATGAGCCCCATGATAGCCTCAATCGTGGCCTCTTCCAAGCCCGCGCCTGGAATAGGATCGCCGGAGTCGTCCACCCGGCCGGGGCCAAGTTCCCGCCGCACATTGGCCTCGCCTACCTTCTGCAGCTTATCAATGATGCGGAGGACGTGTTTTTGCCGGGCCTCCTCGGTGATCCCCACGCCTTCCAAGAGGGCGTCGATGAGTTTGCGGTGATTCAGGATCACGGCGTAGTCCGTCACGCCGAGTTCCGCCATGATCGCCCCCATGATGGCGATGATCTCCGCGTCCGCCGCGGGATCCGGCGCCCCCGCGATGTCGATGTCGCATTGGGTGAACTGGCGGAACCGGCCGGGACCCGGCTTGTCGGCCCGCCATACGGGACCCATGGCGTAGCGGCGGAAGGGAGGCTTGAGTTCAGCGGGATACTGCGCCATGAGCCGCGCGAACGGCACGGTGAGATCAAACCGGAGGGCGATGGGCTCCTGCTCGGGCGACTCCAGGCGAAACAGCTCCTTGTTTGTTTCCGCGCCGCCCGCGCCCAATAGGGCGTCAAGGGCCTCGAGGGCCGGCGTTTCCAACGGCGCGAACCCGTAGAGGCGGAATATCCGCTCGATAGCGTCGAGGACTTGGCGGCGGGGGGAGATATCCGCGGGTAGAAAGTCCTGGAAGCCTTTCAACGTGCGCGGCTCAACCCGTGTCATTTCTTGAGTCATGACGGGATCCATTCCTTATTCGCTAGTCTGCCCCCTGCGGGCCAACGTATGGGCCAACTGGAAGATGGCGTACGGTTCTTACCCCCCTTTTTCGGACGATTGGAGGCGCGGGATGTATGGGCTGGTCCCCCTCCCCATCTTGAAGAGGCGCCCTCGACACCAGAAGATTCTTGCGCGGCATATTTAGCGAGAAGCAGAGGCAGGGGGGGCGATTATGACACGCATGACGGCGAAGGGCGCGCCCGGCCGCGAAACAAAAAAATGGTACCGAGGATGAGACTCGAACTCATGACCTCTGGATCCACAATCCAGCGCTCTAACCTGACTGAGCTACCTCGGCCCTTTTAAACGCTTTGGTTCGCCTCGCAGGCGAACAATTTAGCTCTCCGTTGCGTAGTATACGCAACGGCTTTGGGGTTCGTCAAGGCAACGAAATCACCGAGGCCTGCGGGAGGAAAGCAGGAATCAGGGTGTGAGTTTGATTCCTCAGGGAGGGGTTTGCAGCAGTAGTCAATACGACAAACCATGAGCCCCGGAAACAGCACGCTGATTTCACCCCATCGATGGGGCCGTGGCACAGCGATTTCGGCCGGACTGGCGGGTTGCGTACAAGGCGGGGCGGCGGGGCTGGCCCCTTAGCCGGCGATTAGGGGGTCAAGAATCTCCTTGATTTTGCCGTAGTATTCCCTATAGCATTCCAGAAAGCCGGGAAACGGCTTACCCGATGTGGGTGCTTGAGGCGCACAATTCACCCTTTGAAGGGGGATCAAGGGGGATATAAACACAAGGGAATGCTGTCCCTATCCGGCGATTGGGGTGTGAGGGGGTTGCTGCAGGCTGCTAATCTGGCTTGATAATCGCAATTGGACAAAGGATTCGTATGAAACGGCAAACGGAACGGTGGCGGTGCTCCTCTGGCTTCACCCTGGTGGAGATGCTTGCCGCCTTGGCCGTGGCGGGAGTGGCCGCATTTATTGTGATCTCCCTCTTCTCGTGGAGTCTCGTGCTGGCCCAGGAGAGCCGGCGTCATTCCATGGCCGTTGGCGTGGCGAGCGAACTCCTGACCCGCATGCACGAAGCGCCGGAAGAATTCGTCTGGCCCGGGCTTGATGAAATCTCCTCCGGGGAGCATGTTCCGGTGGAGGCCGGGGAGGAGTTTGATGCGGAGGCCGGGCTTCCCCGCGCCATGCCCACGGTTGCGCGCCTTCGCAACGCGGAGGTCGCCTTTCGCGAGGCGTTCCAATGGGAGGCCTTCGCCAGACGGGACGGCGAGGATGCCCATTACGTGGAGCTGACGGTGGCGGTCTACTGGGAGGCCCGAGGCCGGGAGCGGGTCTACACGCTCACCAGCGCCTTGCCCGTTCAACGCTTGGGAGAGGCGCCATGATCTCAAGTCCTTGCGCCGCACGGGGGCGCCATGAAAGTGGCTTCACCCTGCTGGAGATCATCCTCGTCATTGCGATTGGGGGAATTGTCATCGCCATTGGGCTTGAGACCTTGTCGCGCATGACGGAGGGGTTCACCGAAGCCCAACGGCGGGCGGAACTCGACCATCGGGCGCGCCAGGTGTTTCGCGTTCTGCGGCGCGATTTCGCCGAAACGGCCGCGCCCGCGCTGACAGGCCAAGTCCTCCAAGGGGCAACGGCGGAAATCGACGCGGAGGCGCTTTGGGGAGCGGAGGGGCTGGAAGACGATACGGCGTCGTGGACCATACTCACCCGCGATGCGCCGGATGGGCTCGAGCAGCCCGTGACCGTGCGTTATCACGTTGACCGCAACGCGGACGGGATGGGCGCGCTTGTGCGCACGGCTCACCCCTTGGACGGCGCGCCGGACGAGGAGGGGGGCCGCGCTCACACGCAGGGCGTGGCTGCGTTCCGGCTGGATTACCTGGGTCCGGATGGCGAATGGAGCCGGGGATGGACGGATGATACGCTACCCGGCGCCGTTCGCGTGAGCGTCACGCTCGTGGACGAAGACCGTCCCGAACGCCAAGTAGCCCGGCAAGCCGTCTTCCCGATTCCAACGGGCCAGTGAAGGATATTGCCATGAGTTTTCCCCCTAACAGGGTTTCGGAAGAGCGGGGCGCGGCTCTTTTGCTCGCCATAGGGCTCCTCGCCCTGTTCGCGATGATGGGGACCGCGTATGTCACCTACATGGGACTCGAAGCCGAGCGCGCCCGCGAAGACGGGCGTTCCACGGCGGCGCGGCAGTTCGCTCAGGCCGGTTTTCACGCGGCCGTGGGCGAACTCGCCGCTGAATTGGACGCCAACGGCAGTCTCGGCGCGGCGGGCAGCAGCTTCGCCTTCGAGTTCCCCGTCTACGAAGGCGGACGTGGAGAAGCGTTTCAGACGAGCGAAACGGTCCGCGCGCGGGTCTCGGTGGACTACGCCGACGAAATGAGCCGCGTCAATCTCAACGCCGCGCCGCCCGTGATCCTCGAGTATCTGCTTGGCGTGGATACCGAGACGGCTGAGGCCATCGCGGCGGCCTTGCCGCCAGAAGGCGGTCCGCGCTGGCTGGCGTCCGTGGACGATATCGCGGTTCGCGGCCTTATTGACGCCGAGGCCTTGGAGGGCCTGCCACGGGACGACATCACCGTGCACAGCGCGGCGGACCAGGCGCCCGATGGCGTCCTAATGAATGTGAACACCGTATCCCGGCGGGGCCTGGAGGCGGCGTTCAATTTGATCCCGGAGGAAGCGTCCGCCGTTGAGGAAGGGCGTCCCTACGAGACTGTGGAGCAATTGGAAGAGGCCCTCGGCCGCTCGCTCAGCGAGACCCCAGCCGCCGGTATCGCGGACCGCCTCGTGTTCGAGTCGCGGCTCGCCCGGTTGACGTGCGTGGCGTCCGTGGAGGAGCGCAGCGCTAGCGGCGAATGGCATGCGCGGCGGACGCGGCGCATCGAGACAGTGGCGTGGTTTCCGCCGGATGCTCCAGCCGGCCCCATCATTCTTTATTGGCGGGAAAGCGGTCCCGCGGATTCCAACGATTCAGCTTAAGCATACGTCCGTCCGTCCGGCGGTTCATTAAGAGAAGGAGGGATACCCCCATGGCGAGCGTACACCATTCCGGCGGCAGCGGCGCTTCCGCACGCCGTCCTAGAGGTCCCCGCGTTGAATGCGCGCGCCGGCCGGCCCTGGCGGAGGCGGCGCAACCGGCGCAATCCAGCGCGTCGTGGATCGCCACCAGCGTCCGGAGCCATGACATCACGGTGTTTCTGCGGCAACTCATCATGTTGCTTGAGGCGGGCACCCCGCTGCTGAAATCACTGAAGACCCTGGCCGTGCGCAGCCAAAGCGCGGGGCTGCGCAACCTCGTGTCGGATATCGCCAGCCACGTGGAAAACGGCAACGCCTTATGGCAAGCGTTTGAACGGCATTCGCGCTACTTCGACCCCGTCTTCGTCAACCTTGTGAAGGCGAGTGAAGCCAGCGGCACGCTTATCACAGTGCTTCGGAGACTCGTCGAGTACCGGGAACAACGCGAGGTTATGCGCAAGCGCGTGATCGGGGCCATGTTCTATCCCGTGGTGTTGCTTATCGCGTGTCTTGGCGTGATTGTTCTCATCGCGCGCGTCGTGATCCCGGGCTTCGTGGAGCTTTTTCAGCGCCTCGATGTGGAACTGCCCGCCTTTACCGAGAATTTCATCGCCGTGATTGATTTCGTAGGGGCCTGGTGGTGGTTAGGCCTCCTCATCTTGGCCGGGCTGATTGTGCTTTACAAGCTGGCCGTGCTGAACCCGCTGTACCGGTTGTACGCCGATCGCCTGAAACTAAGGCTGCCGCTCATTGGCTCGATCCTGCGAAAGTCTGGCGTCGCCGAGTTCACCAACTCGCTGGCGCTATTGCTCAAGAGCGGCATGTCCATGATGGCGACCTTGGACCTCGTCCGCCATACCTTGCGCAATCAAGCCTTCGCTCACATTGTTCAGCAGATGCGCGACAGCGTCGAGGAAGGCGGCGGTCTCGAACAACCCCTGCGCCAGAACGCCTCCGTGTTTCCGCCTGTTGTCGCGGATATGCTGGTGACGGGCGAGGAATCGGGCCAACTCGACGATATCGCCCGGCAAATCGCCCGAACCTACGAGGAAGAAGTGAACATCGAGATCAACACGCTGGGCGACGCCCTGGTGCCGATCATTGTGATTTTCATTGCTGTGGTGGTCTTGATCCTCGCGCTCGCGCTCTTCCGGCCGCTCATCGACATGGTGGAGCAACTCAGCGCCGGCGCGGGGTTTTAGGCGCAGCCCAATGCCCACGCGCAACGAGGCGTCATCCGAACAATCCCATCCCGGCGCGGTCCTCGTCACCGGCGCGTCGACCGGCATTGGGGCGGCTTGCGTGGCGGAGCTGCACCAGCGGGGCTACCACGTCTTCGCGGGGGTGCGCAAGAGCGAGGATGGCGAACGCCTTCAGCGGGAGATCGCCGAGACTATTGAGCCAGTGCGTATCGATGTTCAAGACGGGGAATCCATCCGCGAAGCGGCGGAGTTGGTTGGGGATCGGGCCGGGGAAGCGGGCTTGCGGGGGCTGGTGAACAACGCCGGGATCGTCATCTCGCTGCCAATGGAATTCTTCCCCTTGGACGAGTTCCGGCGGCAGATGGAGGTCAACCTCACCGGCCAGATCGCCGTCGCCCAAGCCTGCCTTCCGTTGCTTCGCCGAACCCAGGGCCGTATCGTGAACATTAGTTCCCTCACCGCCCGCGTGAGCGCTCCCTTTAGCGGCGCGTATAGCGCGTCCAAATGCGCGCTCGAATCCGTCAGCGCCGCCATGCGCATGGAATTGAAACCGTGGGGGATCGACGTCATCTGCATCGAACCCGGCAGCGTGGCCACGCCGCTTTGGACCAAGTCCACGGATACGGCGAAACAGCTCGTGGAGACGTTGCCGGAAGAAGCCGAATCCCTCTACGGCGAGCGTCACCAGATCTTCGGACATCGGGCATTGGAAACCGGGGCGCGAGGGATTCCACCCGGCCATGTGGCCCAAGCCGTCGTTCGCGCCTTGGAGGTCCGCAAGCCCCGCGCGCGCTACGTCGTGGGGTGGGACGCGCGATTCGTGCTTCTTTTGGCCAAGTTGCTGCCGGCGCGCTGGATGGAGGCGTTGACGCTCAAGGCCATGGGGTTGTGACGGCGCAATGGACGGGCGGCCGCCGCCGCTCTACGTGCCCCGGACCCAACTGGCTCCCGCCACGCTAACGTTTGTCATCACCGCTTCCTCCGCCTCCTCCCGTGACAGCGGCGCATTGAACCCAGCCCAACGGGCATAGGCGGCGGAGCCCACGTAGTTGCGCATGTGTTCCGCGACGTGATCGGCTTGGTCGGCAACGCATAAAGCGAGCACGGACCCCGCGATGCCGGCGCCCGTCAGACATGCGCCCAATGCGCCGGCGCGAAGGGCCGCGTCCGTCAGCGCGTCCAAGGCGGGGCTGCTGGCCCCATAGGCTCCGGGGATTTCGTGGAGAGGCGTTTGGCGGAGCCGATGCCCCTCAAGCGTATTCTCATTGAGTTCCAGGACGAAGGGTTCGCCGTTGGCGTCCATGACGCGGTCGCCTTGGTGGCCGCAATTCATGAGCCTGCCCGCGGCCTCCCAAGCGCCCGAGCACAGCAGTTCAGGAAACACGCGCGCACGCTCCGACTCGGCGAGTCCAAAAACAAGCGGACCGCGCAGATTGATCGCCGACGGCTGTTGGGCGGGCTCCAAATGGCCGAAGTACGTCTTAAAAACCTCGGCGAAGTAGGGAAGATTGTATCGTTTCTTGATGGCGGGGAGCGCGATTTCGTCCGGGATCCGCTGCAACAGCGTGTAAAGGAGATCGTAGCCGCCCCAAGGGGTCAGCCGGGGTTCGGCGAAATCGCTTAGATAAGCGGTCGCGCCGCATACTTGGTCCGCCAACCCCTCCGCCGCCAGTTCCTGACGGAGCACTTCCAGCGCCAGGGAATACGCGAACCGGTTGCGGCTGTAGGCCAAGCGCCCCGCGCCGCTCAGGTTTCGGCGGGTATGAGAGTTGATGACCAAGAGGCGGAGTTCATCCGGAAAAGGGGCGTGCGCCATCCCGTTTGTGCCGGGGAACCGGCCGCGCAACGCCCCATGCACCACCCGCCCACGCGTTCCAAGGACGACCGCCGCCTGATCGCAGGTCCCCGTGCGGGCGCCGGTGTACCATTCCGCGTCGCGGGCGGCGTGAATGAGCTGGGCCGGCGGCAGGGAGCGGCCGTGGATCGCGAGCGCGGCCAGAAGGACCGCGGTGCATACGGCGGCGGAGGAACTCAGGGCGGCGCCAGGCGGGATGCCGCCCGCGACGGCGGCCTTCAACCCAGGCGGCGGATGGCCGGGAAAGCGGTGTTGAGCAGAGAGCAGCGCGCCAAGCACATAATGCCGCCAACTCCCTGGGGCCTGTTGCAGCGCGCGGCGGGCTACATCGGATTCAAGGAACGTGTGCCAATCGCGGCCGATCCCCGAGTGAGCCCACTCCCCGAGATGCGCCCTGACCGGGGGATACTCGGGGTTGGTGTTAACGGCGTGGACCTCACCCGCCGGCGCGCGCCCCGCCGCCACCACGATCTCCCGCTGATGGGTCAGCAGATTCACGTACCCGCCATGGGTATCCACGTGCATGCCGCGCAAGTTGACGCGGCCCGGCGCGCGAAACAGCGCCATCGGTTCGTCGCCGAATGCGGCCTCGAACGAGGCCGTGGCCTTCTGGAGCAGACGGGCGCGCTCGGTTAGGAAAGCGGAATCCGGCCCGTATATGGGGTCAAGCGCCTTATGCAGCTCCGCCGGGTCGCCGCCCAGGAGTTGACGCCAATACGCAGCAGGGCGGAGTTTCAAAGAGTCGTATTCCATGGGGCATTTTGTCCCGGCTATGCGCCAGGCGAGGCGTTCAGGGTGTTTACATCCCCCGGCCCTGCGGGCCACCCCCTTCAGAAGGGGGAATTGGCCTGCTCACCTGTTGGGTGAAAACGGTTCACCCGATGTGGCCGCTGCGTGGAGCAAGATTCCCCCTTCGAAGGGGGATCAAGGGGGATGTATCTCCCTCGCCCAGAGTCCTTACCCGGCGATTCGGGACCCTGGTCTAGTCCGCCTTCAGCTTCTTGATGAAGATGTTGGCGAACTCAACGGGCGCGCCGGCGTCTTGCAGGCCGATGGGACCCCGGCCGGGGACATCGGGCAGTTGCGCGTCCTCGATGACTACCTCGTCGTTCAAAACCACCGTGACGCGATCGCCTTGCATCGTAATCTCGAAGCGGTTCCACTCGCCTGGGGAACGGTCCGCGTTCACCGCGGGCGTGGCCGCGCGCCGGATCTCCGCGGGTTGCGATTCATCCGCGCGGTAGCCATGAATTTCGCCTGACCCGATGGGCCGGGACCAGATATTCACTTCCGCCTTGCGCTCGCCACGCAGGTAGACGCCGCTTTCGCCCGCATCCATCACTTCTTCTTCTTCCGGATCGCCGTCCTCGTCCAGGGCGATCGTTCCATCGGGCTGGATGACGGGACGCATGGCGGGCTCCGGTTCGCCCGTGAGCCGCCAGTCCGCAATCAAGACGAAGTCCTCGAATTCCTCGTCCGTCCACAAGTCCGCGCCGCCGGTGTCCCCATCGTTGACCAAACGCCAATCATTCGGCCGCCAGGGCGCGTCTTCACCCGCCTCATGCGTCCAACCCCGCAGGTCCAGACCGCTGTACAGGGTGCGAAACCCCTCGGCCTCCGGGGCGATCTCGTCCGGCGACGGGTTGGTCGAAGGCAGTTCCTTGATGCGGATGTTGCGGAAATGGGTTTCGGACCCTTCCGACTCGAGGCAGATGTACCCCTTGCGGAAGTGGGCATTCGTGGCGCCGTTGACCTCCTCGCCATTCACCTCCAACGCGATGGCGCCGTCGTCGCAGGTTACACGGTAATGGTTCCACTCCGGCGACGAATTGGCCCGCCGCTCACTGGGCAAGCTGCGCATCCACCCATTGGGATGCGGATGCCGGGGCTCCATGGTCGCGCCATGGATGCCGAACACGTCCCCGTGGCTGGTGTAATTCTCCGTGTTGCGTCCATCGAGAATTTGGACCTCGATGGCGCGCGAGAACGGCTGACCCACGGCCGGCAGCGGGTTGCTCCAGATGAATAACCCCGCATTGCCCTCGGGCTCCATGTGACGCCATTCCAGTTCCAGAATGAAGTTCTCGTACATGCGGTCCGTCCGCAACGTGCTTATCGGCTCACCAGAGCAGATGATCATCTCGTCACGTACCGTGAACGTTTCCGGTGGGCAATTGACGTATTCCCACCCGGACAAGTCTTCACCATTGAACAGGCGTTCCCAGCCGTCGTCGGTGTCCTGCGCTCCGGCGGCTGTCCCCGGCAATCCCAAGCACAGGGCGGCAAGCAATACGGGTAGAAGGCGGATCGTAAAATGTGTGGCGTGCATTTTCTATTCTCCAAAGGTGAGAAACACGAGTGAAAAGACCGTTTAGCGATCACGCATCATAGCAGGCAAGGGGATCGCGCGTCGAACCGGGGCTTTTGGCTCAATCGCCGGATAAGGTGCGGGTGTTTACATCCCCCCGGCCCTTCGGGCCACCCCCTTCAAAGGGAGAATTGTTCCCCTATCGTTCCTTCCTTCGCACGTGGGATCAAGGGAGATGTTGTTTGCTGGAGCAGCGCCTTTATCCGGGGATTGGGGTTTTGCCTCTATCGCCGGTTAGCCCGCGGCCTTATGGCGCCGCGGGAACAGAGAAGCCCGGCCCTGCGCGTGGCTTCACTTTGATCGGGACGCCCCGCTGATCTCGGGGGGCTCGGGGGGGATGTTAAGCTGGTCCATTTTGTACTTGAGGACGCGCCGGGTCGTGCCCAGTTGCTCGGCCGCCTTGGACTGGACGTAGCCGTTCTGTTCAAGCGCGTGGCGTATAAGCCGCTCCTCCAGGCGAGCCGTGGCCTGCTCCAAAGGCAAATCCTCCAAGGTTTCGGGCACAGCGCCCTGCTCATTGACCGGTTGAGACGCCTCGGGAAACATGTTCTTGAGATGCCACGGCTCAATGGTCTCCACGCGCCGGTTAAGAATCAGAATACGCTGCACTGTGTTTTCGAGTTCGCGCACGTTGCCGGGCCAATCGTAGCGGTTCAGTTCTCGAAGCGCCGCGGGACTGAATTCCTTGGCCGCCGCGTTGACCCGATTGGCGTACTTCGCAATGAAGTGATTGACCAGCGCGGGGATATCCTCCCGCCGGTTCCGCAACGGCGGCATTTCAACGGGAAGCACGTTGATGCGGTAGTAGAGATCTTCCCGGAAAAGCCCCTCGGCGATGGCGTTTCTGAGATTGCGGTTGGTGGCGCAAATAAAGCGCACATCCACGTCGATGGGTTTCGCGCTGCCTAGGGGAGAAAAGCATCCGTCTTGCAAAAGGTGTAAGAGCTTGGCTTGGGATTCCAAGGGCATTTCCCCGATTTCATCAAGAAACAGCGTGCCCCCATCGGCTACCTGGACCTTGCCGTGGCGGCGTTCATTGGCTCCCGTGAACGCGCCTTTCTCGTGGCCAAAGAGTTCGCTTTCCACGAGTTGATTCGGCATGGTGCAGCAAGAGACATGCACAAAGGGTTCATCCGCGCGAGGCCCCGCGGAGTGGATGGCGCGGGCAAGAACGTCCTTGCCGGTGCCGCTTTCGCCCGTGACCAGCACGGTGCAATCGATCTCCGCGGCCTGCCGCGCGAGCCCGATGGCCTCGTAGAGTGCGCCGCTGGCGCCGATGATCGAATCGAATCCGCGCGCTTCCTGTTCGCGCAGGAACGTCAGTTCTTGCCGGGTCCGCTCCTCGTCCAGCACCCGTTCGATGAGGATGATGAGTTCGCCCACATCAAATGGTTTGATCAAGTAATCGCGCGCGCCCGCTTTGATGGCGTCGACGGCCACGGGCACGGAGTTGAGGGCCGTCACGACAATCACGGGGGTGGCGTAGCCCTCCTTGCGCAACCTCTCGAGAAACTGGAGGCCGGTCATCTCGGGCATCATGTGGTCAAGGATGATGATATCCACATGCTCGTTCTTGAGGGCCTCGAATCCTTCTTGGCCGCCCCCGGCCGCGATCACGTGAAAGCGCCGGCTCAGCGCCGCATGGTACACGTCCCGAACGCTTGGCTCGTCGTCAATGGCGAGAATCGTTTGCATACAAAGCCCTTGCCTTTGGGAGCCGGATACGAAAAGCCGTCCTGCCGTTATGCAAGAGACAGTTCGCGGTCACTCCCATTTAGGCGGATCCCCTTAAGGCCCGCCTCCCCGTTGCGCCGAAAATGATTGACCGTGCGCCATATTTCTCAAATAGCCCCAAACTATGCCCCGCGGCAGCGCTGTCTCGTTTTCTGTTACGTTTAGCGTTTGGATTCTCGAACCCATTAGTAAATGATTCTAATATATGTTGTAGTACATCATTCAAATTTCTATCCCGGCGGCGCGGCCTCAGTTTTCCATCGCCTTTGATAGATCTCGCCTGGGAGCCGGCTGAAGACAGCGGGGGTAGCGGGCATTCGTGTTCACTCGCGCCACCAACGCGTCCAGCCGATCGCGATCGCCCCGCGCCAACGCCCCATGCACCGAAGCGGCAAAGGCTGGCAGTCTGTCGCCTTCTCCCACCAGCTGGGCGAGCAACCCCATGCGTTCCGAAGCCCATGTCACGCCTTCCACCTGCAAAAGCTCACAAGCGAGGCCGTCTCGTTGCTCGTCCGCGTGGCAGACGTAATACCCTTCGCGTGGAACGCGAAGGGCCGGAATCCCATTGTGCTCCGGGCCAAGCCGTAGCATCAGTTCGTGGAACTCACCGGCGGGATCGTACGCTGTGAGGCCGGCATCGGCGGATGCGGCCGGTCTTGCCAGCGTGACGCCGGCGGGTCCGGCGCACCCCACAAGCCGGACGGTCTCCGCGCGCGTATGGTAATCGTCCCACGCCGATGGAAACTGGAAGTGCGCCGCCGTGGGGATGCCCGCTTGCTGGCAGCCGCGAATGAGCGCGATGGTTTCGTTGACCGAAAAGGCAAGTCCATAGATGTCTTCGATGAGGCGTTGGCTTCCGCTGTACAAATTCAAACCAAGCGCCGCGAGCAGACCGGTCCGGGACAAACTCGCATCCCGTTCCGTGGCGCCGGGCGTCACGCGGCACGCCAGCATCATTCCGGGGATGCGCGTTTCCAACATGTCGGCGAGCACTTCGGTATGCGCGGTCCCTTCAAGGGATAACTCCGCCCAAAACGCGCGGCTGCCGGTAACGCGCGTAATCCCGGCCGCCTCGTCGCCCAACCGTTCCAAGGCGGAAACGGTGAGCGGTCCCCGCTGCTCGCCGCCAGTCGCGGTGGTCACTGGCAGGGAAAACATGGGCAACTTATGACCCTCGTGAAGGGCTGGGTAGACGTGCGGCGCATACCCCGCGCCCTCCCTCAAAGCGCCTGGGCTACGTTTCGCTTCACCAAAAATGCTCAGCGGCATACGCCATTCATCGGCTGATACGGCGCGCCGGCTAAACTCCTTGCCGTCATCCAACGGCGGCAAGGACTCAGGCAGAACGGTGGTGAAAACGGAGTCCGCCTCCTTCAACGCGGCTTCATGAGCAACCGCCCACGGACCGGCCGCGAAGATGGGGCGCCGGGGCCTGTCGCGGCGGAGCCAGGCCGCCATATGAAAAGCCGCCTGCGCACACGAACGCGAAGGCATCCACAAGACCACAAAGGCGGGATCGTCCCGGGCGACGGTTGCGGCGGCCTCCCGTGTCGCGGCGCCGAGCTGGCGTTCGCAGGCCTGGTTGAGGGTCCGGCGCCGCCTTCGGCCGCGCAAGGCTTTCCAGGCGCCCTCTTTTTCCAGCCAACCGCGCAATTCCGCCGGATACAAGCGTTGAAGAAACGCGGGCGCGCCGAAATCGTACACCATGGGCCTCTGTCCGGCGTCTTCGAGAATACGCGCCGCGTGGGCGAGTTCCGCTTGCGGAAAAAGCGGGGCGAGCGTGAATGGAGAGCCCGGACAGTAGACCAAAGCGCCTTGCACGGACATGGCGTCTCCTCCTCCCTGTAGCAACCGCACCAATAGGGAAACTGTTAAATATTTACCCCAATATATGGGAACAGCCCGAATGTCGAAGGGGTTTATTCCGCTATATTGTGGCGCCAGGATAGCATATCCACAATATGTAAGCAAGGGATGGACTCAATAGCGGCGAAATTCGTAGGGAGGCCTGAGACGGGGCCTGAGGCAGGCTGGCGGGAGACCGAAAACAAACTGACCCAATGCACAGTGCTTTTATCTTTCTCCATCGCCTACGGGGAGCTAGCGTGGTGAGCTAGCT
>JBKHFO010000057.1:0-17064 GCA_046540175.1 Candidatus Hydrogenedentota bacterium | reverse complement strand
GGGGGATGTAACCCAATGCGTACCGCCGGCATCTTGCCGGCACATGGACGGGCTGGGAACGGACGGCGCGGTCGTCTAACCACCGGACAGGAGGAATGTTGTTCCGTGGAGCCGCGTCCCGCCAGGGGTCCAGGGGTGAACGGGCGCCCGATTCGTGGCGGCTTGCGAAGCCCATCACGGCTGCCCTGATAGAGAACAGCTCCAACATTGGCGCTTTGGGAGGATCGGTTTGTTGAAACAGCTACTCCAACTGCAGAAGCTTGACTTGCAGATTGAGGCGTGCAAGCGCCGCGAAACCGAAATCCCTAAGCAAAAGCGCAAGTACGAAGAACAGCGGAAGCGGCTCAAGGAGGAGCTGGAAGCCCAACAAGCCCGCTACCGCCAGCTCGAGTTGGACCAGCGGGAATGCGAAAGCGACATCGAGCAAAAGCAAACCCAACTCAGCAAGTATCAGACGCAACTAAACACGGTTAAGAAAAACGAGGAATACCAAGCCCTCCTCCACGAAATCGATAACTTCAAGAAACAAATCGCCCAAAGGGAAGAACGCGTTCTCGAGCTTATGATGGAGCTGGAGTCCATCAGGGAACGGCTGCGCGCGGATCGCGAGCGTATCGACGGGGAATTACGCAAGCTCGAGGAACAGTGCGCGGAAGTTGATGCCGAACTTGAAGAGGCGCAGGCGGAGCGCCAGCGGCTGGAACAAGAAGCGGCGAAGGCGGCGGAGCAGGTGGATGGCGAACTTTTGAAGCGCTACCGCCGCATTCGGGCGAACAAGAAGACCGGCGCCGCTGTAGTTCCCCTTCGCGAGGAAGTGTGTTCGGGGTGTCACATGTATGTGCTGCCCCAACTCATCAACGATGTCATGGCCGGAGAGATCCGGGTATGCAACCATTGCGGGCGTTTGTTGTATTATAAGGACAACTACGACAACGAGACCGCCGCGGGCACAGACGCGCCTACGTAAACTTCGTCTTCCTGGCCGCGGCCAACCTGTAACGCAACGAGGCCAGCTATGCCCTTTCTCAATCGCCGCCGGTTTGTCTCGGTCATCGGCAGGAAAAGCACCGTTCCAGACGGCGTCTGGATCAAATGCCCGGGATGCAAGCAAGCGATCTACCGCAACGAGGTAGAGCAAAACCTTCACGTTTGCCCCACATGCCAACATCATTACCGTATTAGCGCCCGCCGCCGGATTGCGTTGATCGCCGACGAAGACTCCTTCGAGGAGACCCACCCCGGTGTCGAGACGGTAGACCCCCTTGAATTCACGGTGGGCAACATGACCTACCAACAGAAGGTCGAGAAAGCCAAGAGCACGCACGACATCAAGGAAGCGCTCGTGACGGGGCGGTGCGCCATTGAGGAAAATCCCGCCGTTATCGCCGCCATGGATCCCTTCTTCATGGGGGGCAGCATGGGCTCCGCCGTGGGCGAGAAATTCTGCCGCGCGGCGCGGGACGCCATCCACGACCGCACGCCCTTGGTCGCCTTCGCGGCGTCTGGCGGCGCCCGCATGCAAGAGGGCATCCTGAGTTTGATGCAGATGGCGAAGACAGCCGACGCCGTGCGTGAACTGAACGAAGCCCACGTGCCCTATATCAGCGTGCTCACCGATCCCACCACGGGCGGGGTTTACGCCAGCTTCGCGAGCTTGGGCGATATCATCCTCGCCGAGCCCAAGGCTCTTATAGGGTTCGCGGGCCCCCGGCTCATCGAGGGCGCGCTGAAGGTAACCCTCCCCGAAGGGTTCCAGTCCGCCGAATACCAGCTCTCGAATGGGTTCGTGGATCAAATCGTGCCCCGCAACCAGTTGCGGACCACTGTTGGCAAGCTAATCCGGTATCTGCGCGAATCTTGAATCTCACCGCAAGCATGGACCTGACCCCCCGGGCGTTCCTGTCCAGCCTCGAGCTTCATGGCGTCAAACTAGGGTTGGACAACATTGCGCATTTGCTTGATAGGGCGGGCCAGCCCCACGAGCAGTTCCCCTCGGTGCATGTGGCGGGCACCAACGGCAAGGGCAGCGTGGTGGCCATGCTCGACGCGATGCTTATGGCGTCGGGGTACCGGACGGGGCGTTTCACGAGCCCGCACCTCGTGGATCTGTCCGAACGTTTTCTTCTTAACGCTAAAGCGGTGGACGAGGCGGAACTCGACGGGCACATCGGCTTCTACCAATATGCCGCGGCGAGAATGGACCCTCCCCCAACCTATTTTGAATTGGTCACTGCCGTGGCGTTCCGCATTTTCGCCACGCGCCAGGTGGACTGCGCCCTTGTCGAGGTTGGCATGGGCGGCCGCTTCGACGCAACCAATGTCCTCTCGCCGCTCGCGACCGCGGTCACGAATATCGATTTGGACCACCAGAAATACCTTGGCGACACCCTTGAAGCCATCGCCTTCGAGAAAGCGGGCATCATCAAGCCTGACATCCCCGTTGTGATCGGGGAAGAGGCGGCAGGCCCGCAACGCGTGCTCAGGGAACGGGCGCGGGAAGTCAACGCTCCGGCCCGCGTCGTGGGCCGGGACTACCAGTTCTCCATCAGCGATGGCGGCCTTCACCGGATGTTCTCCTACGAGAGCGCTGCCTTCCGATTGGAGGCCGTGCGATTGGGCCTCGCGGGGGTGTATCAAGGCGAAAACGCCGCCACCTCGGTGGCGCTCGCCGAAATGCTCCAGCCTCATTTCCCAAGGCTCAACGAATCGGCTGTGCGCAAAGGGCTTGAGAACGCGCGTTGGCCGTGCCGCCTCGAACGCGTGATGGATACGCCCGCGGTGTATATCGACGTCGCCCACAACACATCGGGCGCCCAGCATCTCGCGCGGGAGTTGCCGGCTTCGGTCATTGTCCTCGCGGTGTCATCAGACAAAAACGCCGAAGAGATGATTGACGCATTGGGACCCGCCGCCCACCAACTCATCCTCACCCAGTTCACCGGTCCGCGCGCCCTGCCCGTCGACCGCCTCTGCGAGGCCGCCCGGAATTGGCCCTACCTATGGGAGCCGCACTTTGATATGGCGATCCTCCAGGGATTGCGCCTGGCGGGGACGCAGTATCCCCTCCTAATCAGCGGATCCATCTTCTGCGCCGGCGAAGCCCGCCGCCTCCTCGTGGAACAACACCACGCCCTCCCTATTCGCTTCGCCTAATCGCGGCCTGATCTTCCCAGATGATGAGGGAGGGCCTTACCTGGCGATTGGACCTCTCCCGTCTATTGAACCGCTTCCGGCTTGATGCTAGGCTTAGTACAATATCCCTATTGATAGAAGCGGGCGCCATTGGCGCATCCCAAGCTAGTGCCGCCCATTGGCTCGGAAGGAGGCATTCAATATGGCCACGCATGGACATCGTTGCGGCTGTGGATCGTCGGGGTGTTGCGGCGCCCAGGCGCCGGGCGTAACCCGGCGGCAGTTTATGGCTAGCACGGGCGCGGTTACATTGGCCGGGGCGCTATATGGGGCCGCTGGCTCTTCGGCCACGCGGGCGGCAACGCGTTCGGCCCGCCCGAATCCCCAAAAGAGTGGGCCGCTGCGTATGCAACCCGTCCTCGTTTATTCTATCCCTCAATACCGGGAGGCCGCTAGCTATCGCCCTTGGAGCGGTCTGATCACGGAAGAGCATGCCGAAGAAGAGCGTGGCCGAATCCGCGGGGAACTCGAGGCCATGAAGGCAAAGGCCGATTTCCCCCTCGAACTCCTTCCCCTGGTGTCCGTCCAAAACGAGGAAGAAGCCGAGAACGTCGCGGCGGGGGACCACGACGGCGTCATCATCTACGGAGCCTCCTGTGGCACGGGCGTCTTGATCGCGTTGGCCGATCCCGCCAAGCTCAACGTCATGTTCGTCCGGCACCGCAGCGGTCCAGCCTATCTTTGGTACGAGATTGTGCATCCACGTTTCCTGCGGCGGGAGTCGGATGAATTCCAGAACACGGGCAACATGAACGTGGAAGACGTTGTGGTGGACGACTACGACGAACTCCTATGGCGGCTGCGGGCGCTCAACGGCGTCAAGAGCATCCGCGGCAAACGGGTTGTGTGTATCGGCGGTCCCGGCGGCTGGGGACACAGCACGGACGCGCCGAGTCTCGCCCGCGAGTTATGGGACCTGGATCTCGTGGACGTGTCGAACGAGGAATTGGGCGAACGGATTGAGGCCGCCCGCAACGACACCGAGCTGGTCGAGCGCTGCAAGGCGGAGGCGCAAGCCTATCTAGAACAGCCAGGGGTGACATTGCTGCCCCGGCAAGGGGAACTCACGACCTCCGAGTTGATAGCCGGCAGGGGCTCGGAAGACACCCTCGAGGAGATGCGGACATTTTTCGAGAACGCCTTCGTGCTCACGGAAATATTCAAGGATCTCATGGACGAACACGAGACGGACACCATCACCGTTCAAGGGTGCATGGGCTGGATCATCCCCATGTCCGAGACCACGGCGTGTTACACGTTGACGCTGCTCAACGACAGCGGCTACCTCGCCTTTTGCGAGTCGGATTTCCACGTCATCCCCTCCGGGATATTGCTCCATAATATCTCGGGCAAACCAGTGTTCTTCTGCAATCCCACGTTCCCCCACCAGAACATGACCACCGTGGCCCATTGCAGCGCGCCCCGGCGGATGGACGGAGAGAACCTCGAGCCAGTATACATCCGCACCCACTTCGAGTCGGACTACGGCGCGGCGCCGAAAGTGGAGATGCCGCACGGCCAGGATCTGACTGTGCTGATTCAAGATTTCGCCAGCGAGCGCTGGATTGGGTTCGAAGGCGCGGTCCTCGAGAATCCCAGCCTGGATATCTGCACGACGCAGTTGGACATTAGCATCAAAGGCGATTGCGCCAAGCTGGTGGAAGAGATGGGGGATTCCATTGGATGATCTGCTACGGCAATTACCTCAGGGAAACCGGCTACGCCTTGCGCAAAGCGGGGATAGGCTGGCTGAACCTGAGCGAAACCGCGTAGTCCAAGGGGCGAATAGCTGCAGCTGCGTCGCACGGAGTAGCCCGATCAATTTCGCAACAGAAAGGAGAAGTGCATCGATGAACATAACAGCGTTTGCCATTGGAATAGCGGCCATGTGCGCTCTGAGTTTCACGCCCGTCCACGCGCAAGAGGATGTGCCGGACTACACCCTGCCCGATCCCTTGGTCTTCGAAGACGGGGAACCGGTGGAGGATGCGGAGGCCTGGTTTGACCAACGCCGCCCGGAGATCCTTGAGCTGTTCCGGGAACACGTTTACGGCCGACGGCCCGGCCCGCCAGATTCGGTGGAATTCGAGATCGTTGAGGAAGACCCCGAGGCCATGGATGGAGACGCCACGCTCAAACAGGTGGATATCCGGAGCATTCAGGGCGAAGACGAGCATACCTTCGAACTCATCCTGTTCACGCCCAATGACGCGCCGGAAGCCGTGCCGGTGTTCCTCCTCATGAACAACCGCGGACCCGAGAACACCGACCCCACGCGGGAAGAGCAATCAGGCTTCTGGCCCGCCGAGGAGGTGATTGAGCGCGGATATGCCGCCGCCGCCTTTCAAGTCGGCGACGTGGCGCCCGATTCGGCGGATGATTTCCGCGAGGGCGTCATGAGCCTGTTCGGCGATCCCGAGGCGAACCGCGAGCCCGATGGCTGGGGCGCGTTGGCGGCTTGGGGCTGGGGCGCCAGCCGGGTCATGGACTACTTCGAGACGGAGGATGCCGTGGACGCCTCCCAAGCCGCCCTGCTCGGCCATTCCCGTGGCGGCAAGGCGTCCCTTTGGGGCGGCGCGGAGGACGACCGCTTCGCCATCGCCATCAGCAACAACTCCGGCTGCGGCGGCGCGGCCATTTCCCGCAGGCGCTTTGGCGAACGCGTGAGTCAGATCAACGGGAACTTCCCGCACTGGTTTTGTTTGAACTTCCGGGAATACAACGGCCAGGAGCATGCATTGCCGGTGGATCAGCATCAGCTTGTCGCCCTTATGGCGCCCCGGCCCGTGTACGTAGCCAGCGCCAGCGAGGACGATTGGGCCGATCCCAAGGGTGAATTCCTAGCGGCCTATCACGCCGGTCCCGTGTACGAATTGCTGGGCGAGGAGCCCCTGCCCGTGGACGAGCAGCCTGCTCCGGGCGAAGCGGCCCACGGGACAGTTGGGTATCACCTTCGCGAGGGCGGCCACAATTTGACGCCGGAAGACTGGCAGCATTACATGGACTTCGCGGACAAACACTTCGAGAGGGAAACATCGCCCTAACCCCCTTCAAAAGGGGAATGAACGGCATCCCTCTACCTCCCCGGAAGGGCGCGGCCCGAAGGGGCGGGGGATCTTCATACGTTAGGGGTTTCCAGAAACAGTTGATACAACGCGGGAGGAGTCTCTCATGAGTATGACCACGCTCGCCGCCCTTACCGGGGCGGTGTTCCTGACGTTCACGCCGATTTATGAGGAGGACGAAGTGCCAGACTACACCCTGCCCGATCCCCTCGTCACGGAGGCCGGGGAAACCGTGGACAGCCCCCAGATGTGGCGCGAGGTGCGCCGGCCCGAAACCTTTGCGCTCTTTCAAGAGCACGTCTACGGCGAGTGGCTGCCGGACCCCGGCCATATGCGCTTCGAAGTGGTCGATGACGAGCCCGGGGCCTTGGACGGGGCAGCCACCCGGCGCCAAGTTATCATCCATTTCACGGAGGGGGACGACCGGCCCAGCATGGAACTGCTGCTGTACTTGCCCAACGACGTGGAAGGCCCGGTTCCCATGTTCCTGTATCTAAGTTTCTGGGGCAATCAGGCTATCCACGAAGACCCGGAGATCCGCCTGTCGCGGCGCTGGATGCGCGGGCATGGCGAAGGCGTGGAGGACAACCGCGCCACCGAGGCCTCCCGCGGAACCAGCCCCCAGCCTGTGGAAACCATCCTCGAACGGGGATACGGCTTAGCGACGTTCTATTACGGCGATATCGCGCTCGACAACGCCGATCGCTACCGCGAGGATGTCCTTTCCCTGTTTCAGAACACGGACGAGGAGCGAGGGCCTACCGATGCCGGCGCGATCGGCGCATGGGCATGGGGATTGAGCCGGGCCTTGGATTACCTTGAGACCGACGAGGACGCCGACGCCGCCCGCACCGCCGTGGTGGGGCATTCGCGCCTGGGCAAGACGGCCCTGTGGGCGGGCGCCGGGGATGAACGCTTCGCCATCACCATCAGCAATAACTCCGGTTGCGGCGGGGCCGCCTTGTCGCGCCGCCGCTTTGGCGAACGGGTGAGCCGTATCAACGACAGCTTCCCCCATTGGTTCTGCCATACCTTCCGGGAGTACAACGAACGGGAAGACGCGCTCCCTGTGGACCAGCATCAACTCATCGCGCTCATGGCGCCCCGGCCGGTCTATGTGGCCAGCGCCACCGAAGACGAGTGGGCCGATCCGCGTGGCGAATTCTTGGCCGCTTACCACGCGGGACCGGTCTTCGAGCTGTTCGGCGAGAGCCCGCTGCCCGTGGATGAAATGCCAGCCCCCTCACAACCCGCTCACGGGACCGCCGGCTATCACATCCGGGAAGGGGGTCACAGTATTACGCCGGAGGACTGGGCCCATTACCTCGACTTCGCGGACCAACACTACGGCCGGTGAACCCGTGAAGCGGACGAACTCTTGCGTTGGGCGGGGGCTCTTGAGTCCTCGTCCAGCCGCATTTTGGGAAGCACTTTGCCTCTTTTCACCCATCGAGCCATTGCAGCGAGAGCAGTCCATGGACTACAATGAAGGGTGACGGTACTAAAAGGACAATTCGTTTAGCAGCGGAGGAGTGCGTCACTTAGCCACATCATGACACAAGATTCCACCTCTTTCGGCCACGGGAGTAGCATCCCCCCCGATCCCGCCGGTAATGTCGCCGAGCAGCGTCCCCTTATCGAAGTGGGGATGGATGGCGGGATCCGCTCTTGGAACTTGGGGGCGGAGCGTGTCTACGGGTACGCGGCCGGGGAGGTGGCGGGCCGGTCCATCCTTGAACTCATGCCGCAGGAGAAGGCCGTCGCCTTTCGGCAGCACATGGAGCGGCTCAAGCGGGGGGAATCCTTTCGTCACTACAAGACCGTCCATCTTCGCAAGAACAAGCCCCCCATTGATGTCTCCGTTAATATGGAGCCGAAACGGGATCTCGATGGCGAGATCCGCTCCGCCCTCTTGGTCGTCCAACCCCTCGACAAACCGAAGAGCATTCACAAGGTGCTCTGGGAAAGCGACGAGTGGACGCGGGCCATCGTCGAGACGGCGGTCGACGGGATCATCACCATCGACGATTACGGCAAGATCGAGTATTTTAACCCTGCCGCGGAACGTCTTTTTGGGTATATGGCGGCCGAGGTGCAAGGCGAGAATGTGAGGCTCTTAATGCCCTCGCCCTACCGGGAGGAACACGATACCTACCTCGCCAATTACCGCAAGACGGGCGCCGGAAAGATCATCGGGATCGGCCGGGAATTGGTGGGCCGCCACAAGGACGGCACGGTGTTTCCCATCGAGTTGGCCGTGAGTGAAGTCCGGATGGGAAACCGGCGGCTCTTCACCGGCATTGTCCACGATATTAGTCAGCGTAAGCAGGTTCAAAAGGAAAAAGAGCAGGTCTTGCGCGACCTGAACAAGCGCAACATCGAAACCACCTGCTTGTACCGCGTCGGCGAGGTGGTCCGGTCGAGGGAAATGCTGAGCGACATTTTCCAGGAGGTGGTGAAGCTGGTGCGTCCCGCCCTTCTTTATCCCGACATCGCCCGCGTTCGTATCACGTGCGACAACCAAGTGTATCGAACCACTACCTTCGACGAAACCCCGTGGTTTGTTTCGGCTTCCATCATGGCGGCGGGCCGCAAACGGGGAGATGTGGAGGTCTATTACCTTGAGGAGCGCCCCCCGCAAGAACACGGGCCCTTCTTAGGGGAAGAGAAAGACCTCATCGAAGCCATTGGCCGCACGTTGGGGGAATTGATCGAGCGGCGGGAGGCCGAGACCAAGGTGATTCAAGCGTCCAAACTGGCCTCGATAGGCGAGTTGGCGGCGGGCGTGGGACATGAGATAAACAACCCCGTGAATTCCATCATCAACTGCGCGGACATCATCATCGAAATGACGGGGGCTGATTCGCAAGCACGGCAATTCGCGGAACTGGCCCGCTCGGAAGCCGAGCGCATCGCCAAGATCGCGCGAGACCTCTTGATGTTCAGCCGCCAAGACCGGGAAACCCATAGCCCGGCGCGCTTGTGCGACCTCGTGGAATCGGTCCTTTCGCTAACCCGGAAGAAGATCGACAAGTCCAACGTCGAACTTGAAGTGGACATCCCCGAGGATTTGCCCGAACTCCATTGCCGCAGCGAGCAATTGCAGCAGGTGATCATGAATCTGATCATCAACGCGCTGTACGCCTTGGACGAGCGTTTTCCGAAGAGCCACCCCGACAAGAAGTTGTGCATCCGGGCGGCCCCCATGGAGTACGGGGGCCGGTCTTTTGTGCGGATAACCGTTGAGGACTTCGGAAGCGGCATTGAGCCCGCCCATATGGACCGGCTCTTTGACCCGTTTTTCACCACCAAGGGCCGCGACCGGGGCACGGGGCTTGGGCTCTCCGTTTCCGATGGGATCGTGAAAGATCACGGGGGGACGATATCAGTGGAGAGCGAACCCGGCCGGTTCTCCCGCTTTCACGTGGATCTTCCCCTTGTTCGCGAGGCTGTTGAAACGGGAACGCGCGAGCAATGAATACAGCCGATTCGCAAGAGCCCACCCGCGTGCTTGTGGTGGAAGACGAGGCCGTGCTTCGGTTGACATTCGCCCAGTTCCTCCAGAACGAAGGCTACACCGCAGTGACGGCCGCCGACTATGGCGAGGCGTTAAAATACATCCGCGAGCAGAGCTTCGCTGTGATCGTGACCGACATCCTCTTACCCGGCAAGAACGGCGTGGATCTCCTGCGAACTGTTCGGGAGGAGGGGATGCGCTGCCCGGTCATCATGATTACGGGGGAGCCCAACGTGGAAACGGCGGCGGAGGCGGTGCGCCTGGGCGCGTTCGATTACATCCCTAAGCCGGTAAAAGGGGATACCTTGACGCGCACCGTCCGCCTGGCGTTGGAAAGCAAGCGGCTCGGGGAGGAGCGGGACGCCTACGCCGCGCGCGCCAGCCAGTATCACCGGGAACTAAACGCGATCTTCAACAGCGTTCAAGATGGGCTTATTACGGTGGATGCCGAAATGCGCATTCGCCAAATCAACCAAGCGGGCATGGAGATCTTGGGGATTGCGGAAGACTTGGAAGGGCAGCCTTTCCAGGAGTTCCTTCCCGGCGAGCTTCAACCGGCTCAGCAGGCCCTGGAAAAGACATTGCGCACCCATGAACCCGTCCAGGATACGCGCATTGAGTTTTGCCTGCGCCGGAAAGGGGAGCGCGTCGTCATGGTGAACACGGCTCCGCTGGTCGGCGAGCACGAAACGTTCACGGGCGCCGTTCTCACGCTGCGGGACGTCACGCGGCTTGTCCGGCTCGAACAACAGCTTGAACAGACTCAGCAATACCGCGACATGATTGGCAAGAGCGCCAAAATGCGCGAGATCTTCAACTTGATCGAGGAACTCGCCGATACAGATTCCACGGTGCTCATCTGCGGGGAGAGCGGCACAGGCAAGGAATTGGTGGCCGCCGCCATCCACCACGCCAGCAGCCGGGCGCGCGGCCCGCTCGTACGCGTGAATTGCGCGGCGTTGTCCGAGAATATCCTCGAGAGCGAGCTTTTTGGCCATGTGAAAGGGGCATTCACGGGCGCCGTTCGAGATCGCGCCGGCCGCTTCGAGGCGGCGCACAAGGGAACGCTCCTGCTCGACGAGATCGGGGACATTTCGCCCCGCCTTCAACTGCGCCTGTTGCGTGTGCTGCAAGAGGGCGAATTCGAGCGCGTTGGGGATAGTGCGCCGGTGAGGAGCGATGTGCGAATTCTGGCTAGCACAAACCGGAGTCTCGAAGAGAAGATCCACGAAGGCGAGTTCCGCCAAGATCTCTATTATCGCCTGAACGTCATACGTTTGGAGCTTCCCCCGCTGCGGGAACGGCGGGAAGATATCCCGCTACTGGTGGAACATTTTTGCCGCCGGTTCAACCGAACCTTTAAGAAAGAAATCACGGGCGTCGCTGCGGAGACCATGGCGGTTTTCATGGACTATACCTGGCCGGGCAACATCCGCGAGTTGGAGAATTGCATGGAAAGAGCCTTTATCGTCTGTCATGATCCGGCTATTCTTCCGCGGCATCTTCCGCCGGAGATCGTCGGAGGGGGCCACCGCGGCCGCGTTACCGCCTCCGCCCCCGCCGCCAAAGGAGACGGGGGAAACACATCTCGCCAGGAAATCCTTGCTGTGCTCGAGCAGACGGATTGGAACATCGCGAAATCCGCCCGCTTGTTGGGAGTGGCGCGGAACACGCTGTATCAACGAATGCGCCAAATGCAAATTTCGCGCCCCAAGCAATAAAGAATCTGAAGCAGCGCTCTGCATGAAAGAGAACTGGGATAAGACTTTTTGCTCCATATGTGGTACAATTATGTATTGAGCACGTGTGTGCAATGCACATATTCGTGCGCCCGTAAAGCCTTTTTACGCAAGGTGGGAGAGGCAGCGATTTGCTTACAAATAAAGGGAAATCCGTGTTCACTCCACGCTGTGGAGATCGGTGGCATATTTAATGCACACACCTATAGGAAGGCTGTTTACGGAGCTAACGTATCCGAAGGCGCATAACAAGAGAGGGTTGCCATGTCCATGATTGATGTCATAATAGGGAAGGCCCAGGAACGTCCCCAACGCATTTTACTGCCGGAGGCCGAGGACGATCGAATGCTCCAGGCGGCCGCCGAGTTGGAAAGACGGGGAATAGCGCGTGTCACATTGCTTGGCGACCGCCGGCGTATTCACGAACGTCAGAAGGAATTGGGTATTGAGCATGACGCGCATATCGTGGAGCCGCAACGCGCGGGCTGGGCCGATTCCTTCGCCGAGGACTTTCAAGAGATGCGTCAGCACAAAGGCATGACGCTGGCCGAGGCTCAAAAGCTGATGCGCGAACCCATCCATCACGCGATGATGATGTTGCATCACAATATGGGCGACGGTCTGGTGGCGGGGGCGTGCCACAGCACTGGCGACACCCTGCGCCCAGCGCTTCAGATTCTCAAGACGGCCCCCGGAGCGAAGCTGGTATCCAGCTTCTTTTTTATGACATGGCCCGATCGCACCCTCTTGTTTGCGGATTGCGCGTTGGTAGAAGATCCTGATTCAGAGCAGTTAGCGGAGATCGCCTTGTCGACCGCCGCCACCGCCAAAGCCTTCAATCTTGCGCCCCGCGTGGCTATGCTTTCCTATAGCACAAAAGGGTCGGCCGACAGTGCGTCAACCCGCAAGGTCGCCGAGGCTGTTCGCATCGCCAACAGCCGGCTGGAAAAACGTTTCGGAAAAGGCCATGACGTAGCGATTGACGGCGAGCTTCAGGCGGATGCCGCGCTGGTGCAAGAAGTCGCCAAGAAAAAATGTCCGGACAGCGCTGTGGGCGGGGAAGCGCAGGCCCTCATTTTCCCGGACTTGAATGCCGGCAATATTGGCTACAAGCTGGTGGAACGCCTGGGCGGCGCCAAGGCGTATGGCCCCGTGCTGCAAGGGTTGCGGATGCCGGTGAACGACCTCTCGCGGGGGTGCAGCGTGGACGACATCGTGGGCGTGGCGGCCATTACGGCGGTGCAAAGTCAAATGCGGAGCCGGAACGAGGCAGTCCATTGCGGCGCGATGGCGTTGAGTTAGGGGATTAGGGAACTAGCAACCTGACCGAACCAAAAGGAGAGAGCCCTTCTCGATATGACCAATACACCTAGCGGCGAAGCGCAAGGAAACCCAGAAAGAGAAATGAAAGTCCTTGTCCTCAATAGCGGGTCCTCCTCCATAAAATTCAAGCTGTTCGAGGCCGATGAAGGACAGGAAGTGTGCGCCAACGGCATTGCCGAGCGCATTGGCTTGGAGGGGGCAAGCATCCAATACTGCTTTCGGGGGAAAACGAACGGCGAATACACGGACTGCGTCACACGCAATCCCAAAAATGTGGATGTCCCTGACCACCGGACCGCCATAGAATGGATCTGTCAGATTCTGCTTGGCGAACAAAGCGAAGTGCTGGGGAAGACGGCCGAACTGGTCGCGATAGGCCACCGCGTGGTGCACGGCGGCGAACATTTTTCCGAGGCGGTGGTCGTTGACGACAACGTCATTGAAGGCATCCGGGATTGCGCCCGGTTGGCCCCCCTTCATAATCCACCGGCCCTAGCCGGCATTGAAGCGGCCCAGGAGCACTTCGCCGGAATCCCCCAAGTCGCCGCTTTTGACACGGCTTTTCACCAAACGATGCCGCCCAAGGCGTACCTCTACGGCATACCGCGGAACCTCTACGAGAAGCATGGCATCCGTAAGTACGGTTTTCACGGCTTATCTCATCAGTACGTTTCGCGAAAGGCGGCCGAGGTCCTCGGCAAACCGATTGAGAACACGAGAATCATCACGTGTCACTTGGGCAACGGCTGCAGCATCACCGCCGTGAAGGGCGGAAAATCCATCGACACAAGCATGGGCGTGACGCCTTTGGCGGGCGTCATGATGGGAACGCGCTCGGGCGATCTCGACCCGTACATCCCCCTTTTCATGGTTAAGGAACTGGGGATGAGCCCGAAGGAAGTCGAGCACACCCTCAACCGGGAAAGCGGTCTCATGGGCATCTGCAACCACGCCGATCTCCGCGATGTGGAAGATCTGAGCGCTCAGGGCGATTCCGCCGCCGCGCTTGCGCTGGATATGTTCGCCTACCGTGTCGCCCGATACATCGGGCAATACGCCATGGTGCTGGGCGGAGTCGATGCCGTCGTGTTCACCGCGGGCATTGGGGAAAACAACTCCGTCATGCGCAGCCGGATTCTCAAAAACGCCGGCTATCTGGGCATTGAGATTGACGAGGAGCGCAACGCTCAACACGCGATGGACATCTCCGCGGCCTCGGCGAGCGTGCGCACGCTCGTCGTTCCCACCAACGAAGAGTCCGTGATTGTCGAGGAGACCCTCAGGAAAGCGGGCGAGGTGAGTCCGCGTTTGCGTCAAACGGCTACCGCCTAAGCGGTGTTTGCTGATCCATTTCAGCGGCCCCGGAGCAGGTTTTCGCTCCGGGGCCGTGACTTTGCGAAGGCATCCCCGTGGTTTGTCTGTCACCTGAGGAATGCGCAATCGTTCAACTATAGAAATGAGGGTTACACATCCCCATGGCCATACCGCGTCACCCCGATCCCATCGCCCTGTTCCAGAAGTGGCTGGAGGAAGCCAAGAAATCCGGCCTTGAGGAGCCTACCGCGTTCACGCTCGCCACAGTGGACGCCCACGGCCGTCCCTCGGCCCGCGTTTTGTTGCTGAAAAACGTGGATGAGCGCGGATTTGTGTTTTATACCAACCTGAGAAGCCGGAAAGCGCGGGAGCTTCGGGAGAATCCCTTCACTACATTGTGTTTCTATTGGATGCCACTCTATAAGCAGGTGCGCGTGGAAGGGCGGGCCGAGTTGGTAAGCCCGGAAGAAGCGGACGCGTACTTCGCGTCTAGGCCACGGGAGAGCCAGCTCGGGGCGTGGGCCTCGAAACAGTCCGAACCCTTGGAAGGCCGCTTCGAACTCAAACGCCGCGTAGCCAAATACGCAATCCAGTTCAATGTGCGCAAGGTCCCCCGCCCCGAATTCTGGTCCGGCTACCGGGTCACGCCCAACCGCATCGAGTTCTGGCAAGCGTTGCCCTTCCGGCTCCACGACCGGCTCTTGTACACGCGGGATTTGGAAGGCGGATGGTCGATGCAGGCGCTCTTCCCGTAAGGCGCCGCGCCGACCGGGGCCAGAGGCCGTAACGCCGGCATTCACCCAAGTCGCCGATTAGGGTGATGCGCCACATACCCCGGACCTTTCAAAGGAGGAATTGGTCCGTGATTGGAGGGGCGTTTACCGCTTCTCGTATTGCCTGCGGTAATACTCCTTGAAATCCCCGGCCTTGATCTTTTCCCACCACCAGCGATTGGTCGCGTACCATTCGGCGGTCTCCGCCACGCCGCGCTCCCACTCCATCTCCGGCCGCCAACCCAAAGCCTTGAGCTTATCCGCGTTGAGGGCGTAGCGCCGATCGTGGCCGGGGCGATCCGTGACCGGCTTGATCAGGTCCTTGCTCGCGCCAGTGACTTCAAGGATCTTATGGGTCAGGTCGATGTTCTCGCGCTCATTGCCTCCCGCGATGTTGTAAATCTCGCCCGGCGTCCCCTTGCGCAACGCGCAGTCGATACCCGTGCAATGATCATCCACATAAAGCCAATCCCGCACGTTCTTGCCATCGCCATAGAGGGGAAGGGGCTCGCCGTCCAGCGCATTGGTGATGAACAACGGCATGACCTTCTCGGGATACTGGTAGGGCCCGTAGGTGTTCGACCCGCGCGTGATAATCACGGGCGTGTTGAAGGTGTGGAAGAAGGCCATGCCCATGAGTTCGCCGCCCGCCTTGCTTGCGGAATAGGGGTTCCGGGGATTGACGGGATCCGCTTCCGTGAAGGCGCCTTCGGCGATGCTGCCGTAGACCTCGTCGGTCGACACGAGCAGCACGCGCTCGGTCGCAAGCTCCCGCGCCGCCTCGACGATGTTGTGCGCGCCCCGGACATCGGTGTCGATGAATTCCGATGCCCCCATGATGCTCCGGTCCACGTGGGTCTCCGCGGCGAAGTTGACCACGGCGTCACACCCCTCCAGCACGTTCCGGATGGCGCCGATATCCGCCACGTCGCCCTGGATAAAGGTATACCGGTCCGGGTCCACGTCCTTGACGTTGTCCAGGTTGCCCGCGTAGGTCAGCTTGTCGAAGTTCACGACATGGACCTCGGGATAGGTCCGCAGGGTGTACCGCACAAAGGCCGACCCAATAAAGCCGGCGCCGCCGGTGACCAGAATCCGTTTCAGGGACATGTGTTCCGTTCTCCATGCCATTTGTTGATGGCCGCCTTCAGCTCCCGCGGCAACGCTACACTATGATCCGGCCAGCTTTGCGAGCCCCATGTATCGCTAAGAAGCGCCGGAAGAAGGGGAAGGCGTTCGGTTGAAACTCCGAAAGTCTCGGCTATATGTTGTTCACTTGTCTTCATCAAGACATCCCCGCCGCTGCAAGTAATGGCGCAGGGCATCCTCCCAAGGGCGAAAGCGGTAGCCCGTAATCTCTTCCAGCAGGACCGGGTTCAGGACCGAATAGCGGGGACGCGCCGCCTTGGTGGGGTATTCATCGGCGGAGCAAGGGTGGACCTTGACCTCCAGGCCAGCGTTGCGGAAGATGGCCTGAGCAAACTCGAAGCGCGAACAGCTTCCCGCGTTCACCGCGTGATAAATGCCGTAGCGTTCAACCGCCGCCAACGCCTGAAGCGCCTCCGCCAGGTCCCAGCTGTGCGTCGGACAACCGATCTCGTCGTCGACCACGCGCAGTTCGGATCGCGTTTCCGCAAGGCCCAACATCTTCTCGGCGAAATTATTCCCGCCTGGCCCAAACAGCCACGCCGTCCGCACGATGAAATGCCGCGGATTCGCCTCCAGCGTGGCCTGTTCCCCCGCCGCCTTGGACTCCGCATAGACGCTCAGGGGACCCGGCGGATCGTCCGGTTCGTAGGGAACTGTTTTGCGGCCATCAAAGACGAAATCGGTGCTGATGTACACGACGGGGGCTTCCACCGCCAGCGCCGCCTCCGCCACGCGCCGGGCGCCCTCCACGTTCACCCGCCACGCCTTGTTTCGGTCTTCTTCCGCGCCCTCCACATCCGTGTAGGCGGCGGCATTGATCACAAACGCCGGCTGGACCTCGCGCGCTATCTTCGCGGCCGCCCCCGGCTCCGCAATATCCACCTCGGGCAAGTCCGCGCCCACGCATTCCCCGTCCCGCCCAAATACCGCCGCGAGATCCCGGCCCAACTGGCCTTTGGCGCCAAATACGAGCGTTTTCAATGAGCCTCCAA